>JBGTIK010000125.1:0-6625 GCA_041745715.1 Phormidesmis sp. | reverse complement strand
ATCCGTAGAATAGCTGTCTTTTGATGAAGAAATATAACAAATCTGAGCAAAAATAAACAACAAATCCCGTACTACATCCTTTTAGAAGGCTTTCCAAAGTCTTTTAGAGACTGAATTAGCCAGGTTTTGCCTAGCAGATTTGTCTAATACTGTTGCCTTTCTATCACCCTATTCATGGCATGATAAAACAATAATTAGGTTCAATTAAAATTGAACGGCTACTGAGATTTGTGTTGAGAGCTGTGTCTGAGAAACGAGCAGGAAAGATGAGAAATTTGTTTAAGCGATGCGCCTCACTGATGGTGGCGGCGGTCATTTTTGTTTCAAGTGTGTTAAGCGTTGGCGCATTTGGCGGTGGTGAGGCGTTAGCGGCTGAGCTAGATGCCGCTACTCGTACGATTAAAGCCAATGAGCAAGGCGAGACAGTGACGCTGCCGGTAGAAGAATTTTTACTTGGCCGCAAAAAGTTCAATGTAGCCTGTGCGACTTGTCATGTGGCGGGCATTACCAAAACCAACCCTAACGTTGGCCTTGATACGGAATCTTTAGAAGGGGCTTTCCCGGCTCGCGATAACCTCGCTGCGCTAGTGGACTATCTGCACAATCCGACCACCTATGACGGTTTGGTCGAAATTTCTGAGCTTCACCCTAGTACCAAAAGCAGTGACATCTATCCTAAGATGCGCAACTTGACTGAGGATGATTTAGAAGCGATTTCGGCTCATATTTTAGTCATGCCTAAGATCATGGGTGACAAATGGGGCGCAGGCAAAACCAAGTCTCTGTAATCTCTACAATCTGACTCAAAGTAAACAAATAAAGGTTTAGACTTTAAGCGCAGCGAGGAAACCACCTTTCTGCGCTTTTTTGTCGTTCCCGTATCTAGGCCGCCGCCGTGAGGATGTAACAAAAGCAAAGATGATCAATCGCAGGCAATTACTATTAGGAGCGGCGGCGCTGACGCTGGGCAGCGGAGCGAGTGGCTGTAGCGCAAATGCAGCAGATGCGCTACAGGTGACGCTTTTGGAAGGCGCTGTTCCTGCTGAGGTGCTGCAACAGTTTCGTAAGCAAACGGTTGAGCCGGTAGAGTTTCAGTCGGTAGCGCAGCTTCAAAGTGTGTTTCAGCAGTTGCAGCGCTGGCAAAAGCCGGTAGCACACAGCGGTTCGGTGATTGATCGCTGGGTGCCTGGGCGTCAGGCTGCTAGCAAAACCATGCCGCATAATTTGGTGAGCTTGGGTGATTATTGGCTGACGAGTGCGATCGCTCAAAATCTCCTCGAACCGCTAGAAATTCCGGCGGCAACCCTCGCCAAGCTACCGCTACCTTGGCAGCAGTTTGTCAGCCGCACCCCCGCAGGCCAACTGGCTCAGCCGGGTGCAACAGCCAACGGCCAGAAAATTTGGGCCGCGCCTTACAAGGTGCAAGCGCTGGTAATTGTTTACCGTCAGAGTCAGTTCCCTGACGCCTCTGTTGAAAATCCACCCTTTAAGACCTGGAAAGATCTGCTTCAGCCAGCGCTGCGCCAAAAGATAATTTTGCCCGATCATCCACGCATTGTGCTGGGTTTAGCGCAAAAAATTCAGCGCGATCGCTTCAATTCTACCTTTGAAATCAACGCTGATAGCAGCGTTAGCTTACCAGCCAACACGCTCTCAGCGGCCCTTACTGAGTCCCTATCAGAGCCCTTTGCCCAGCTTAATCAGCAGATCAAAGCCTACGATGCGGGTAATTCACTTAAGGCTTTGGTCAATGAAGATGCTAAAGCAGCGGTCGGCTGGTCAGGAGATGTGGTGGCTGCTTTAGATCGCTACCAAGATCTCAAAGTGGTAATTCCTGAGGAGGGCAGCCTGCTATCGGCAGATATGTGGGTGCGACCCAAAGGCGCGCCGATGAGTAAACCAGCTCAGCAATGGATAGATTTTTGCTGGCAAACTGAGCCTGCAACTCAAATTTCTATTGCAAATAAGGGGCTTTCACCCGTGTTTTTGAGTGATGATGTCAACTTGAATGCCCGCTTACCGGGGGCTTTGACCGATGGCCTATTGTCAGGGTTAGATTTGGCTAATAGTGAGCTGTTGTTGCCTTTGCCAAATGAGATACAGGCGGCTTATTTTGCGGTGTGGCAGCAGCTCAGAGCCAGCTCATAAGACTAGATGGGTATAGAGCGTTTGAGAAGATTTTAGAAGACTTGCCTGACCGGGCGACGACTAGAGGATTCGTCTAATACAATGCTGCAAGGAATCTCAGCGGCCAGGGCACCTGCTCGGCTAGCCAGATCCGAGAAATCGCACAGATATGCCCCGCGCAAAGCAACTGATCGGCTGGCGACGCTGCGAGATACCCTGTTAAGACCAATGGCCTCTTGGCGATTGACGACATCGCCACTGTGAAAAACGCGCAAATTATAGCCGTAGCTTTTGGCCGCTGTGCCAAACTGCAAAATAAAACCATAGCGCTCGAAGTAATTGAGCAGCTCCCAAATCGATTCGTTGACGACAACATCGACATAGTGGAAGCCGTCAGCGGTTTGGTAAGCCTGCCATTGCTGGACTAAGCGATCGCTACCATAGCGGCTACCGAGCTGATCTTCTATCCAAATCAAGCTAGGTTGGCTAATCTCAGTCAGCGAAAGGATGCTGCTAGCGGCAACTAACTGACCCTGTGAGGTCGGTAAGAATAGAGGGAAGCGATCTATATCTGATAGCTGGGTGGGCAAATTTTCAGCGATCGCGCTACCGCCAAACACTAGGCTCCCAATCACGCCTATAAAAACGCTCTTGACGCTCGGTTTCAACCAAATGTAAGAGAACGCTTTGCGGAAGACTTTGCCTGTAATCTGCCCGCCCTCTCGAACGCTAGCCATGAGTCACTCCTACCGCTACCGGTTTAGCCATTTGTGAAAGTATAAGCTGAACCCGGTGAACATGTCCCAACTCGATCCGCTGATCGCTGCTCACAGATTCCAGCATTGTAATCACATCTTGGGGCTTTAGCAGGGTGCCATCGTTGCGGCAACTGCCGACGTAGTGAAGCACGGTTTGGGCCTGAAATTTACGGCGGACTGATTCAGGCAAATCTAGCGTCATCGGGAAAGCGATGGCTAGTGTAGAGAGACGCGATCGCAGATCTACTGACTTGACTTTCCCTGATTTCGTTTCCTTGTTCTGCATAATTTGCTCAGCCGATAGCACCTGCTGCACAAGCGCTTCCCAGTCAATGCCTAGATCATCCACCGCATTGACTGCTAGTAAATACTCTGCTTGATCTAAGCACTTTGTTGCTGAAGGCATCTGCAAAGAGATTTCGGTCGTTTCATAAATCGGCATATCCTCCGGTAGCTGCGCCCGCAGTCGAGCCTCAAACTCATCGGGCATAACCGCTGTCGTTAGCTCAAAATCAATAATTTCGCCAGTACTCGTCAGGCCCAGCGGCAGCGCATTTGCCGGAGAAATCCGAGGGCCGGGATGGAAGCCGCCGCTAAAGGCAATCGGCAGCGCCGCCCGTCGAATCGCCCGATCCATTACTCTAGCAAAGTCTAAGTGACCGATTAAAGCCATATCACCTAGCTTGCCGACCTTAATGCGCAGCCGCTGAGCGCGGGTCTGATCGGGCTTGAAGTGTCCTGCAAAGTCAGGAATTTCGAGCGGCGGCACCACCACATTATGGCCGAAATCTGGCCCGCAAATGCCGCAGTGTGAGCAGCCTTCAAAGGAGCAGTCGGGTACGGTAGCGGCTTCTAAGGCGCGAAGAAGATCGTCTTTGAGCCACTGCTTGTCAATGCCGGTATCAATGTGATCCCAGGGCAGGCGGCGGGCTAATACGGCGGTCATTGCTGGATTAATGGGATCGCTTTCCGTAGATTCGCTTTGGTTGGATTCGCTTTGGTTGGATTCGCTCTTATTAGAGGCGATCGCGATCGTCTCATCTAGATTCCATTCCCCCGATTCCACCTGACGATATTTCCAATCAAGTCCGGCATCGGCGATTGCCTGTGTCCAAGCCCCAAAGGCTTTTTCCAAGCTCTCCCACCAGGCGTCCATGCCCGCACCAAGTTCCCAAGCTCTGCGCACAACGGCTGACAAGCGGCGATCGCCCCGACCGACAAAATCCTCCATCGCCGAAATCCGTACGTCTGTAAAGTTAGCCTTGACGCCGCGCATAGTGTTTAGTTCAGCTCGCAGCAGCCCCTGCTTACGGGCAAACTCATGGGTCGAAACCGAGTGCCACTGAAAGGGCGTGTGAGGCTTGGGCGTAAGGTTAGAAATTGTTAGATTGAGCTTAAGCGGCTTGCGCCCTTTGATAAAGCACTCACTTCGTAGCCAGCGCACCGTTTCAGCGATCCCGATCACATCCACATCCGTTTCACCGGGCAGGCCAATCATAAAATACAGCTTCACCCGATCCCAGCCCTGCTCGTAGGCTGTTTTTACCCCTCGCAGCAGCTCTTCATTCGTCAGCCCCTTGTTGATGATGTCGCGCATTCTCTGCGTCCCGGCCTCAGGCGCAAAGGTCAGCCCCGTCTGTCGCAGCCCACCGACAATATGCGCAATATTTTCATCAAATCTATCCACCCGCTGACTGGGCAGCGATAGATTGATATTGTCATTTTTGAGCCGGTTTTTAATTTCAACGCCGACTGCTGGCAAAGCCAAATAATCTGAGCAGCTTAGCGACAGCAGCGAAAACTCGTTGTAACCCGTTTCGCGCATTCCTCGCTCAATTGTGTCAATCACCTCATCTGGCGGCACATCCCTAGCGGGACGGGTCAGCATTCCCGGCTGACAAAAGCGACATCCCCGCGTGCAGCCCCGTCGAATTTCTACCGTGAGCCGATCATGCACCGTCTCGACATAGGGCACTAAGCCAATCGAATACTCCGGCATGGGCGGCGCGACTCGGCGCAAAATCCGGCTTGGCACATCAGCGCGATTAGGATTCACCGAACCATCAGCCGCCATGTCGTAAAAACGAGGGACATAGACCCCCGGTACTTGGGCCAAGTCCAGCAGTATTTCCGAGCGAGTGAGGCCAGCGGCTTTGCCTTCTTCCAGCACGAGGCCAATTTCGGGTAGCAGTTCTTCCCCGTCGCCCAGGGCCATAAAGTCAAAAAACTCAGCGTAGGGCTCAGGGTTAGAGGTTGCCGTACCGCCGCCCGCAAAAATGAGTGGCCAGCTACCCGTTGCTACATTCCAAGGCTGGGTGGCGTCATCGCGCTCTTGCCAAGTTAAGGGCACTTGAGCCAGCGAGAGCATTTCTAAAATGTTGGTAGCGCCCAGCTCGTAGCTGAGGCTGAAGCCCAGAATATCGAATTCCGCAAGCGCGCGCCGTGACTCTACGGCAAATAGTGGGGTGGCACTGGCTTTGAGCTTTTGAGCCAGATCGGTGGCCGGAAGATAGGCGCGATCACAAAGTTGTCTTGGCTGTGCATTTAAGATGCTGTATAAAATGATGTGCCCCAGGTTAGAAGCACCCACTTCGTAAATTTCAGGATAGGTCAGCACCCAGCGAAGATCAGCCGTTTGCCAAGGCTTGTGCACAGCCCCCCGCTCATTTCCCAGATAGCGAGCGGGCCTGGAAATATCAGCGTTAAGCAAGTCAGCAACAGCAATGGGCACGGCAAATCGTATAAAAGATCTTTGAGCCCTAACTATATCGCAAACCCTATAGCCTTATTCCTATAGCTTTATCTCTTCTCTAATAGCCTAGACATAAGCGGCCTAGACATAAGCTCTCAATGCTGCCCTAGGCTGCTACCGCCACCAACACCGGCATCTGATCGACCATAGTAAAGATGCGATCAAGCTGAGTCAGCTCAAAGACAATGCGCACAGAAGGTGGCGCAGAACAAATTCTTAGTCGCTTACGCTGAACTTGAGCCGCATTAAGCGCAGACATAAAAGAAACCAAACCCGCACTATCTAAAGATTCGACGTTGCTCATATCTACTAGCAACTCATCAACAAGATCATCATGCACGGCTGAAATTAACTGTCGTTCAAACTGAGAAGCTCTCTCAGCATTTAGTATCCCAGAGGGGCAAATTACAGTAACAGAAGGGTTGCAGGTAGCCATATCACTCTTTCCTCGGTCAGCTTTTAGTAAGCCGTTGCTAGTTTACGAAACTGTTACACGAAACTGTTAACTGGCGGTTAACTTGTGGTCGAGTCTTACACAATTTATGTCTGCGTTGAAAGTGCCTGCACATAAACCTAACTGCCTACACTTAAGAACGCTGTATGCCAGCCGTATATTTGTCTAATCTTGACCTTGCTAGGGCTTTCTTAAAGTTTTGAGCAAGTACTTTTACTTAACTTTAACCTTACTGAAAATTCCGTACTCCCAGATACCAACTAGCTACGAATCAGCTACTCAGTTTGTAAAACATAGCTCACCGCCTGAGCAGGCTATATTTTATCAGGTTACCCAATCGATAACACTGAGAATTCAGTAACATCCGAGAGCTGGAAACCGCTGCCAAACAGCACTTTAACCCACATTCCGCCCTTTGAAGTGTCACACTCAGGTATTAATGATAGAGCCCTGTTTTGGAAAGACTTTCATGGCTTAGCAGTTCAAATGAACTAAGTCATAAAAATTCTCAATTAAGGTTAACTATTGAGAACC
>JBGTIK010000124.1:0-16671 GCA_041745715.1 Phormidesmis sp. | reverse complement strand
CAATAAGAATCACAGCCATTTTTTCTAGCATGGTTCTCAATAGTTAACCTTAATTGAGAATTTTTATGACTTAGTTCATTTGAACTGCTAAGCCATGAAAGTCTTTCCAAAACAGGGCTCTATCATTAATACCTGAGTGTGACACTTCAAAGAGCGGAATGTGGGATTGACCATTGACCCATTCCGTTCCAGCCGGTGGATTTTCAGCCCAGGCTTTCAGGGCATCTGGTTCCTGTGGCACGGGCGGTTGAAGAATGGGCTTTTTCTTTGTAGTAACCATAGCCAGCATGTCTACTGATCGAATACTTCTAGTGTAGGCTTCCTGTAGGTTTTAGGGCTTTAAGAAAGCGACTAGCTGCTCTAGCTTTTCCCAGGCTGCTCCACTGTTTAAAATATCCTGAGCTTTGTTAACCCCATCAGCACAAGCCGCCTCGAAGGTATCACCGTTAGCAATTCCGCCTACTTTCAGTGCCAGGGCTGCATTTAATGCCACCGCATCCTGCTGCGCTTGGGTCCCTTTACCCTGAAGAACGTTGCGAAAAATAGCCGTATTTTCGGCGAGTTCTCCCCCTTTCAACGCTGATAACGGGGCAGGCGTTAGGCCCAATGACTCCGGGTTGAGAACGGCTGAGGTAATTGAGCCATTGCTCACAATCAAAACGTCGGTTTCTCTGCCAAGACCCGCTTCATCTAGGGTTTCGCGTCCGTGTAGAACCATCGCCTCTTTCATGCCAAGCTGCTTTAAAGCTTCAGCCATCGGTTCAATCACATCTGGGGCATAGACGCCAATCACTTGCCCAGTCGGGCGTAACGGATTAACCAGCGGGCCGATCAGGTTGAACACCGTGCGGACTTTGAGTTCGCCGCGCAAGGGCGCAACGGCTTTCATTGCGGGGTGCCAGCCACGGGCAAATAGAAAGGTAACGCCGACTTCTTTAAGCGCAGCTTTAGAGCGTTCAGGTGAGGCCGCAAGGTCTACGCCGAGGGCTTCGAGGACGTCGGCTGAACCCACTTTGCTAGAAGCAGAGCGGTTGCCGTGCTTGGCGACCGGGATGCCAGCAGCAGCAGCGACGAAAGTGACGGCGGTGGAAATATTGAAGGTAGAGGAGCCATCGCCGCCTGTCCCGCAGGTGTCAATGCGCGGTGACGGTAGCTCTAAATCTGCGCTCGTGCCGCCGAGCGATTGGCCTTGGAGGACGCGGGCCATGCCTGCGAGTTCGTCTCCGGTGACGCCTTTGGCTTGAATGGCAGCCAGAATAGCGCCAGAGAGAATGGGTGAAATCGACTCGGTGAGCCAGCCGTCCATCAGGGCTTCGGCTTGGGCTTGGGTGAGCGATCGCCCCTCAATCAACTGCTGCAATAGCTGCGGCCCATCAAACTCAACGTGCTTTGTCGTGACCAAAAGAGCGCTCCTCATACTCGGCGAATAGATCCATTAAATCAAAGCATGGAACTTAATCTAGATGAGGTTGCTAATGTTCTGAATCTATTAGCGCTGAATCCATCGGCTCTGAATCTATTGGCCCAGCATTTGTAGTTTGTACAAGCTGGCATAGAGGCCATCAATGTTTAGTAGCTGCTCGTGACTGCCCTGCTCAATGAGCTGACCCTGCTTGAGCACCAAAATCCTATCCACGTTGCGGATGGTCGAAAGGCGGTGGGCGATAATGATAGCCGTACGGTTTTCGAGAAGCTTGTCGAGTGCCTGCTGAATCATCGCTTCGGTGCCTACGTCCAGATTGGCGGTCGCTTCATCGAGGACTAAAATGCCTGGATTGCGAATCGCGGCGCGGGCAAAGGCCAATAGCTGCTTTTGCCCGCCCGAAAGATTGGTGCCTCGCTCTCGTAAGGCTGTGCTGTAGCCCTGCGGCAGCGCTTCAATAAAGGTATCGACGTTAGTTTGCTCGGCAGCGCGGCGCACTTGCTCAAAGCTGTAGTCCTCGCCGAGGGTGATATTTCGCTGCACATCACCTGAAAACAGAAAGCCGTCTTGGAGAATAACGGCCATGCGATCGCGCAAATCCCGCTGCGCAATCTGCCGAATATCCACATTGTCTAGCAAAATTTGACCGTCGCTGACCTCATACAAGCGGCACAGCAGCCGAATAATTGAGCTTTTGCCCGCGCCCGTCGGTCCCACGAGCGCTACTTTTTCACCCGGACGAATCGTAAAGTCCAAATTTTTCAGCACGTAATCGTCAGCTTTATAGCCAAAAGACACGTTTTTGAAGCAGATTTCACCGGGTATGACGGTTTCATTGTCAGCCAGCGTATTGGTTGGCAGCGCGATTGGATCTTTGGCATCGCGAATCACAATCGGTTCGTCCAGCAGGTCGTTCAAGCGCTCGACAGCGGTTAACCCTGCCTGAATGGCCGTGAACTTATCAGCAAACTGACGCAGCGGATCAAACAGCTTTTGGGCAAATAGGATAAAGGCTGTGAGCGTACCAATTTCCATGAGGCCGCCGGTGACTAGCGATCCGCCCAAGGCGAGAACGCCAGCGATGGCCACCAGCGCAATCCACTCCAGCGTGGCCGACACCGCCGAATCATAAAAAATGGTTTTATCTAACGCGCTCACATATCGCTGATTGACCGTGCGAAAGAGCTCAGCGTTAAATCGCTCCCGGCGAAAGAGCTGCACCACGTTGATGCCGCTGACATTTTCCTGCAAGTCAGAATTGAGAATCGATAGCTCTTCACGCGCCTTGTAATTCGCCTTGCGATACTGCTGTTGAAAATAGACAATCAGCGCCGTCACTGGCAGCAGCATGGCCAGCAGCAGCAGCCCCAGCCGCCATTCCTGCTGAAGCATCGTCGCCATCAGCACCACAATCAAAAATATGTCGCTGACAATGCCAATCGCCCCGGTCGCAAAAACATCGCCCAGCGCATCGACATCGCTCGTCAGCCTTGTGATCAGCCGACCGACTGGGGTGCGATCAAAAAAGCCCATCGACAGATCCGTCACATGCTCGAAGAGATCTTTGCGCACGTCAGCGGTAATCTGCTGCCCCACTTTTTGAATTTGGTAGCTTTGCCAGCCATCTAGGGTGAGCCGGATAGCGATCGCCCCCAGCAGCCCCCCAATAATCCAATTCAGCCCGGTGCGCAAACTCATCGAGCCAAAAACATCCCAGGCCGCACTCTCCTGCTTAATCAGTGAAATGGCTTGGCCAATGAGCACTGGCTGCAATGCCTGAGCCAGCGATAGCGGTATCAGCAACAGCAGCGGCAAAATTAACTGCTGACGGTGGCGTTTGATGTAGGGCACCAGCCGTAAAAACAATCGCCAGTCACTCCGCCTTTCTCTGGCAGTATCATTGGCAGTAGGGGGTTCTAAAGGCGGCTCCGGCGGTGGCTGCTCAGAGCGATAGGCTCCTTTTTGGGCATGATCTGGAAGATTAGGCGAAGACGCTGATGTCATTGGAAAAAAGTAGAAAGATCTATACTCTAGCGGATGCTTTCTAGAGCTGACGGCGCGGCTGAATTAGCTGTCCAACTAGCTACCTTTAACCGCTGAATCACATCGCTAAGGCCATCATCATTGAGCCGATAGCTTAAAGGATGCGCAATCAGCCTAGCCGTACTGTAGTAGAGCACATCTAACTCAGTCAGATTATTCTGCCTGAGCGTAGTGCCCGTTGAAACCAAATCGACAATGGCCTCTGACATGCCGGTAATCGGGCCCAGCTCTACTGACCCCGAAAGCGGCACAATTTCCACCGCTAGATCAATCGATTGAAAATATTGCCTAGCGCTGTTGACAGACGTTGAAGCGACCCGGCAATGAGGCGGTAAGTCCATCGCTGACAGATAGCCGCTATCGTTAGCGACCGCGACGGAGAGCCGACAGCCGCCAAAGCCTAAATCAGCTAGGTGCGCCACTTTGGGCTGCTTTTCTTTGAGCACGTCGTAGCCGACAATGCCGAGCTGAGCTTGACCATACTCTACATATACCGGCACATCTTTAGCTCGCACTAGCAAGCCTCTAGCCTGAGCGCTGCTATCGACAATTTGCAGTTGCCGATTATCTTTTGCTAACAAACCGCTGAAGTCAAATCCTACCGTCTTAAAAAGTTCAATGCTGTCTTTGAGCAGCGAACCTTTAGGCAGAGCAACCGTAATCATGACGAAGACACCCCAAACCCAAATATAAATAAAGTATTAAATATCACACGTAGAGGTCGCGAGTGAGCCGGATCACATCCAAAAGGTATATATCTCCGTATATCTATATATGGAGTTCCTGAAACGCTCCTTCCTAAGCCACTGCTCTCTGAAACATTACCTACAAAGTATTACCTACAAAGGCATTACCTACCGAAGCCTCATTGAGCTAATCGTTTATTTCCCAGAAATTCTTTCTCCCAAAAATCATTCTTCAGATTGACTGTCAGCAATTCTTCTTACAAACAGTATCTATTATGAATGTCAGAGTATGAATATTAGAGCAGGCGAGATTTTAAAGTCTCACGAAGGAAAATACTACCGAGTCTTAGAGGCCAGTTCGACCGTTGTTTCTCTCATACGCGTCAACGGTCAAACTATTTTTGCCTGTCGCCCGGAGTATGTAGCGCTCAACTTTTATATTCCGACCTCTGAAGCCGCTTAAACGCTTCAATTTGCGGGGCCAACGGCGTTAGCGGCAGCTTCTAGGGCGATCGCTACATGCGTCCAATGCGTCCCCCCTTGGCAATACACCACATAGGGCTCACGCAGCGGCCCATCGGCAGATAATTCAGACGTACTGCCATCAATAAACGATCCACCGGCCATCACCAGCTGTGAGTCGTATCCTGGCATTACAGCAGGCACAGGCGTTACATAAGATTCTATGGGTGAGTATTGCTGCACCGCCTGACAAAAAGCCACCAGCTTTTCGGCTGAGCCAAGTCTAATCGCTTGAATCACCTCCCTTTGCGGTGCTGAGGACGGTGGATTGACCGCGTAACCCAAGTCCTCAAAAGCTTTTGCTAGCAGATAATTTCCCTTCATCGCCTCTGCGACCATCTGCGGCGCTAAAAACAGTCCCTGGAACATCAGCCGATTTTGATTGAGCGTGGCCCCGCCGCTGCTGCCTATGCCAGGTGCGGTTAGCCGACAAACTGCAGCTTCTACCAAGTCAGCTTTTCCGGCTACGTAGCCACCCGTCGTGGCAATTGTCCCGCCAGGATTTTTGATCAGTGAACCCGCCATCAGATCAGCGCCTACAGCCGTCGGCTCCTGCAATTCGGTAAATTCGCCATAGCAATTGTCCACAAAACAAACCGTGTTTGGGTTTTGCTGCTTCACTAAATGTATAATTTTGTTAATATTATGAATGCTAAGGCTAGAACGCCAGCTATAGCCGCAAGAGCGTTGAATTAAGACGAGTTTGGTTTTTTCGGTTACCGAAACAGCAATTTCGTCAAAGTCCACTTCGCTAGCTTGCGTTAGCGGCACTTCTCGATAGGAAATCCCAAACTCCTTGAGAGAGCCCTGATGGCTTCCCCTAGTGCCAATCACTTCTTCTAGCGTGTCGTAGGGTGAACCTGCGACTGAGAGCATTTCATCTCCGGGTCTAAGCACGCCAAACAGTGCGCAGGCAATGGCATGAGTCCCTGAGACAAACTGCACTCTAACCGCAGCCGCCTCAGCTTCTACAATTTGGGCAAACACCTTGTCTAAGGTTTCTCTACCCAAATCGTCATGGCCATAGCCTGATACGCTGGCAAAATGATAAGTGCCTACCCGGTGGGCTCTAAAAGCAGCTAAAACCTTGGCTAAATTCTTCTTGACCTGGGTGTCAATCTGATAAAAAGTTTGAAGAGATGATTGCTCTAGCTGCGCTGATGCGGTATTTAGATAATTTGGATAATCCATCTGCTTTGTGTTCCAACAGGCTTATAAACTGAGTATTGGTTCAATCGCTTGCTGACTGTTGAGCAGATTGAGTTAAGTGCTACTAAGCGCGCTCTGGTAAGCCCTGATGTTTTGCGTTGAGACTTTAAATGACTATTGCAAAATCGACTGATCGTCCTCTTAACTGGCCCATTATTTCGTTTATGGTGGCCATTCACTTTGGGGCACTGTTTGCGCTGCTACCGGCAAACTTTAGCTGGCAGGCGGTGGGTTTAGCTTTCATACTTTACTGGATTACGGGCTGTCTGGGCATTACCTTGGGCTGGCACCGGCTGATTGCCCATCGCAGCTTTCGGGTGCCGCAGTGGCTGGAGTATTTTTTCTTGTTTTGTGGTTCGCTTTCTTGCCAAAGTGGCGCAATTGAATGGATTGGGCTGCACCGCCACCATCACGCTTTTTCAGATCAGGAAGAGGATCATCACAACTCAGGCCGAGGGTTTTGGTGGAGCCACATGGGCTGGCTATTGCACGATGTTCCGGCAAAATCTGAGATTCGCCGGTTTACGCAAGATATAAATACCGACCCGGTCTATGTGCTGATCGATAAGTATTTCTTGGTATTGCAAATTGCTTTGGGCGCACTGCTGTATGCAATGGGGGGATGGTCGTTTGTGGTGTGGGGCATTTTTGTCCGCTTAGTGGTGGTGTATCACTTCACTTGGTTTGTCAATAGCGCTACTCACAAGTTTGGCTACCGTACGTACGAGTCGGGCGATCGCTCGACTAACTGCTGGTGGGTGGCGCTGTGCACATTTGGCGAAGGCTGGCACAACAACCACCATACTTACCAGTATTCGGCTCGTCACGGCTTGGAGTGGTGGGAAATTGACGTGACTTGGATGATTATTCGATCCCTTCAATCTATTGGTCTAGCAGATAAGGTGAAGCTAGCCAAGTCACAGACCGATAGCTAGTGCCCAAAACTTAAGCTTCTGTTTAAAAGCCGCGCTGTCATATTAATCGCGCGGCTTTTGCAAGTTTGCCTGAGAAAGCTGCATGATGCAAGCCACAGGATGCAAGCCTTAGAAATAAGTCTAGGGGCTGTGAAAAATTCGTTGCTGCAATCGCATTACATCCATCCCAATCAGTCCGGCTGCTACCGCTTTGCCGTTCGACATGCCCAAGGCAATATCTTCCGTCTGCTTGGCGTTGCGCACAAAGCGAGGCGACGCGTTGATATAGATCGAAGCGCTCCGACACTGAGCGATAAACCGGCGGCTCTCGGCATAGTCAGCGGTTACTAAGCTGTCGGCATGGCCGCTGCTATAGGCGTTTATCCAGCTAATCGCCGCTGCCCCGTCTTTGACCTGACGAAAAGCCACTATGCGCTTGAGATAGGCCGTATTCCACTCCGAGTCAGCCACGGCTGCCAACGAATGACTGACGCTAGGAGCGATCGCCGCATCGGCCTTGAGCACAAAGCCGACCTCCTGTAGACGGTTCCACAGCCGGATCAGCGAATTTTCGCTGTGAGATTCATGCACCAGCACTTTCTCGATGCGATTGACCGCATCCGGAGTGCCTGAGTGACTTTCGACAATCATCTGATAAACCTGATCTAAGCTGCCACTTGCCGACCAGTACAAATAGCAGTTGCCCATGCGAGAAGCAATCACTGGCACAGT
Organism: Phormidesmis sp.; assembly: GCA_041745715.1. Classification (GTDB taxonomy): domain Bacteria; phylum Cyanobacteriota; class Cyanobacteriia; order Phormidesmidales; family Phormidesmidaceae; genus Phormidesmis. Next base: position 9,142 of record JBGTIK010000124.1, on the reverse strand, counting down.
TGCCTGCTGCTCCATCTGCTGCACCAAGCTAGGCCGTCCGTGGGCAATAATCAAATCGATTCCGGCACATTGAGCGAGGTCTAAGCGTGAAACCTCTCTCCATTCGATAGGAAAAATCAGCGTTCGGCTCAAGCCAACATCGTCTAGCGTGCCTTGCAAAATGCTGGCAATGATCTGATTGCTGCGGCTAGCTTCACTACCCCCTTTGAGAATGATGGCATTGCCGGTACGAATGCTCAAAGCAGCTGCGATTGCCCCCAAATCAGGAAACGCCTCATAAATGAAGCCCACCACTCCGACTGGACGATCCTGACAAACCCCTTGGGCCCTCTGATGGCAGCGGAAGGCAAAAGGCGATCCCATTGCGGCTAGTCGATTAAAAATGTCAGCAATCGTCTGTACTCGTTCAGGCGTAAGCTTTAGCCAGTCAACCACTAGCTCAGGCACCGCCATATCCCGACTAATTTCTAGATCCAGGGTATTGGCTTCTAAAATGTCGTCTTGGCGCTGAGAAATCGCCCTTCCCATGGCGGCCAGGGCTTCAGAGCACTGATCGGCCGAATCAAGCTGATTGATCGCTTGCCGAGTAGCCACAAGCGACCCGATTAAATCAAATGAAGAATTGGCCATTAAGCTAGCGCTGGCGTAGTACCCAAAACCTTACTACCAAAAGGAGCCCCAAAGCGACAATCGCCACTAACAGAAAAGCAGGCAGCGCAATTTGGGTTAGCCCCGCCCAAAGCAGGCCACCGCAAAATAAGACAATGACAATCGAATTAAAGGTGTTGGGTTTATCTACTGGGCTACGACCCACAGTCCAGTGACTGCCGTTCCATCGCCAAATCCGCTGCCGATGATAGGGCGTAGCTACTTTACCAATCGTATCGAGATCTTCTCGACGCTCAAAAATTTGTTCACAGTAATCGCAGCCCCAGGCTTCCGTCAGCGTAATCGGTATCAGTGTTCCCTGACGGCAAGACGGGCAGGGGTAAGTCTTTTCAAAATCTAACGGCTGATGTTCTTTAGGAGGCACAGGTCATCCCACCAGATAAATGACGGGTTTGCAATAGTCACAGTCAGCAGAGGCAGCCCAAAGGCTAGCTCTATTCTCACTCTACTTTTACTTTAAAAGAATTAAACGCCAATGCCTAAAACACTAGCGCTTAATCATCTACAAATTACTCAGCTAAAAAGTCAAAGCTTTAGAGCCGTAACAGCATGCCAAAAGGGCTATTTTAAAAGCGGGTGAAGAGATTCGAACTCTCGACTTCAACCTTGGCAAGGTTGCGCTCTACCACTGAGCTACACCCGCATTTCTTTACCGACTTTTACTAGTTTCTCAAACGGGTGAAAGTTTGTCAACTGGTTTGGGTCTATTTTTGTCTACCTGACTGTGAATCTGTCTACCTGACTGCGAACTTGTTTGCGCTAGGACTCAACCCATTATCTCTGAGGATTCGGCCTCTGGTGATCTGGCTTCTATGGAACTAGCTGATGATGACGCCGGTAAAGTTGCCTGATTGCTGGCCGTGCCATTGCCTAATGAGACGGGTTTGCCATTCAGGATCTGTGGCATCAGACTAGCCATCTCCAACGCACTCATAGCATAGTTCCAGCCGAGGTTGCTCTTAATGCCTGCGCGCTCTAATGCCTGCTGCATAGAGTCAGTCGTTAATACGCCAAATACTACCGGCACACCCGTTTGAAAGCTAGTTGTAGCAATGCCTTTGGCCACTTCAGCCGCCACAAAATCAAAGTGCGGCGTTTGGCCGCGAATCACTGCACCTAAGCAAATGATCGCGTTGTAACGACCGCTCAAAGCGAGCTGTCTGGCCACCATCGGCACCTCAAAGCTGCCCGGTACCCAGGCGTAATCCACCTGGGTACCGTAAGGATCAACATCTATTCCATGCCGTTTGAGGCAATCTTGAGCGCCCGCTAGTAGTTTGGTGGTGACCAAATCGTTAAACCGACCGATCACGAAGGCAAACTTCATGCTGCTGGCTTGAGTAAAATTGCCTTCAAAAACTGCCATAGGGTATCAATTAAGCTTGTAAGTAGATCGCTTGGAAAGTGACTGCTGGAAAAAATAGGCGCTAAGTTGCCGGTTAAACGAGCTGCCCGCTAAACAACTAGCCCGCTAAACAACTAGATAGTTGAGGCCACCTACGACCACGACCAATACGCCCCAAACGATAGAGCCCAGAAAAATCAGTCGTTTGGACTGATCCCAATTGCCAGGAGAGGCGTAGGCTACAGGAACCCCGATGATCATCACAAAAGACCAAAGCACTAAAACAAACAGAACTAGCTGAAAAATAACAGACATGATCTTCGTACTCTCAAAACACTATTTAATCTAACTGGATCCGCCTGATCCCTTTAGACAATCACCGCAGATAGCTATTGTGCAGGTAGTCAGCAGTTATTTGGCAGATAACTGGCAGTTTTTGGCAGATAACTATACGCAGACAGTTATCCCAGTTGCTATCACCGATAACGATCATAAGTCAGCGTGGCGGATACGCTTATATATGTAAGCTATCAAAAATCAGTGCCTTTTCTACCATCGCATTGTAAATAAACACCCCCCGCATCTAATTTTTGCGTCATTCAATGGCTGATTTTGATTCGTCTACTGCCAAAGCCTCTGTTGCTAAGGCATTAATGTCCTCGCCTGTGCAGACTATCTTGTCGACCTCGACTGTCGATCAGGCTCAGCAAGCACTGCTGCGGTACGGCCATACTGGACTGTGTGTCGTTAATGCAGATCAGGTATTAGTGGGCCTGATCTCCCGCCGAGATATTGATATTGCGATACGTCATGGTCTTGGCTACATCCCGGTTCAGTGCTGTATGAGCGTACAGATTAAAAGTATTAGCCCTGAAACCTCTATCTATGAAATTCAGCATCTCATGATGACGTATGGCATTGGTCGGTTGCCCGTGTTGGTCGATAGGCACCTGGTGGGAATTGTCACTCGTACAGATGTGCTCCGACAGCTTCACCGACTGCACCAGCCTGCTGATCTGAGCCCTGATCCGCCTCCCGCCGAAAGGCTGTATCGGCAGCTTAAGTGCCATCTCCTTCATGCTTGGCCAGCGCTGATGGAAGTGGCTAGCGCAGCGGATGAAAAAGGCTGGGCGCTCTATATTGTTGGCGGTGCGGTGCGCGATCTGTTGCTAGATCTGATCGGCCAGCCTGAGTCGGCAACAGTTTCGGTGGTGCGATCGCTCACCGATATTGATCTCGTTGTCGATGTCGCCAATGGAGCGCTCAATCAAGGTGAGAATGACAGCGTAGGCATGACCCTAGCAGAAATCATTCACACCAGCCATCCGCAAGTGAGGGTGCAGGTTCATGGGCAATTTCAAACGGCTTCGCTAGTGTGGCCTTTGCCTGACGGGGCCGTGGCAGAGCCGCTGCGGTTAGATATTGCCACCGCCCGCACTGAATTTTATCCTTACCCTGCTGCTAATCCTGAGGTCGAAATCAGCACCATTCAGCAAGATCTGTATCGTCGTGATTTCACTATCAATGCAATGGCCTTGCGAATCAATGGCGAACAACTGGGTTATCTGCTTGACTTTTTTGGCGGCTGGCTAGACTTACAGCAGCGCCACATCAGGGTGCTCCATGCCAACAGCTTTATTGAAGATCCTACCCGCATTTTCCGGGCTGCTCGATTCGCAGCGCGGCTTGGCTTCAGCTTAGAGGCTCAAACCAAGCGATTTGTCCGATACGCCGTCAACAGCGGGATCTACCAGCGGATGCGAATCAGCGAAGCTAAAACTCCCGGGTTGCAAGTCCGTCTCAAGGCAGAGCTAAAGTCCCTACTCAGAGCCGACCAGTGGGAAACAGCGCTAGCGCAAGTAGCTGATTTAGGTGCATTGACCTGCTTGCACAGCACGCTGATAATGACCCCAGTACTGTGGCGGCAGCTCCGTCGCGTGAGTCGATGGATGGCCAAATTGGAGGCTAGGCTTACTGTCAATCAGCCGCTCTGGTTGCTGCGACTAGAGCTGATCCTAGCTCAGCTCACGCCACCGGCTAGTCGAGAAGTTGCGATCCAGCTTGATCTTGCCAGCTCTAGCCTGCACCGGCTAAGCCACCTTCATCAGTGGGAAACTGATCTCCATCAGAAGTTGCCCAACGCCCTTAAGCCTAGCCGACTCTACCGGCTGTTGCACCGCTATGATCCAGCTGCGCTGTTGCTGATGAGCGATCGCCACCCTTACACACTCGGCCCACAGATTTGGCAATACATCGCACAACTTTCTCAGATGCCAGCTTTAATCAACGGTGATACGCTAAAGCAGCTTGGGTACCCGCCTGGGCCGCAGTTTCGTAACATCCTCGCTACCCTGTATGAACGCACCTTAGACGGCGAACTCACCTCCACTCAAGCCGCAGAAAAATATGTTTTGGCTCACTACCCGCTAAATACTCAGATCGACTAAAACAACGGATTTTATCTCGCGGTAGTGCTATTTCCTAAAGGATGAAGAATAATCGCCATTTTTAGAAGTCCTATTAGGTAATGGCTCCCACAATCAAGCTTTTTTCTCTGTCCTTTACATAAATGCACCACCTATCTCGCTAATCATCCACTTAGTACTTCGCTTTATGTCTAGTTCCCCCCTCCCTTCTGATCGCCACAAACCGACCCGCCCGCCCTTATCGCCGCCCCCCTCCCAGCGCCGCCCTGAACGCCTAAGTCTCTCTCAGTCGCTGATCATTACCGCCGGACTCGCGGGCATGATTGGTCTTGGCAGCGGAGCCGTGATTCGATTTTCGTTAGCCACCTCATCCAATACTCGCTTTTTAAACCCACTGCAAACCTTTCCAGCGCTGCCAAATTGGACTTCTGAACTTCCACAGGGAACAGCCGATTCACATTACTTGCCTAGTGGCGCGGAGCCTAACCGCACCGGAGAAGTTGACCGCCCTCCCTCCTCAGTAGATGAAACCGCATCTTCTGACAGTCGTTCAATACCGGCTGCTGCTGCGGTTGACTCTCCGGATGGAACCTTTCCAAATCAAAGCAGTGCAGCATTTGATACCAGTTCATTTGATGCGTTTGCCGCTAGAGACAAACGCATCAATTCGCCTGCCGATCCACGAGAAACGCTAGAGAAAGGTCCCAGCATAGGCACCAGTAGCCCTTACCTAAGGGATTTACCTTACCCAAGGGATTTAATAGACTCCATAGAAAAAAGCCCAGATCCGGCGAACTTAGACGAAAACCTAAACGAAGGATACTCAGATAAAACGACCGAAAGCGACGGTTACTCACCCGACTACTCGGCACCCGACTACTCAGGCGCAGATTATCCCGGCGCAGAGCCCGACTACTCAGACGATGCAGGCGATGATAGCTACGAAAATAATGGCCAGTGGTAGTAAGCGCTTAATTCTGGATTACTTTTCAAAGATTTTCTAAAGGGCGTTTATAATTGCAAGGGTGAGTGTGTAAATTTTTATGAGTAACCCAATGCTGCAAGCCTTTTTTGTTGGACGGGCACTAGCAGCCGCTATTAGTGAAAGAGCCGGGCACATAGTTAGTGACGGGCTCAGTGAACTTGGTAAGTTTGATGCCGAACAACGTGAAAACTTGCGTCAGTTTACCGAAGAAGTCATGGCCAGAGCCGACCTAGAACGAGCTGCGGCTGGTGCTAACACTGCAACATCTGCAGGTAATTCAAGTGGCTCATCCGTGAATTCGGTTGGTGTAGAAGACTTGCAGGCTACTATTGACAACTTGAGAGCTGAAATTGCTCAGGTAAGAGCCGCTATTCAGCAGCACCGCCAGTCTAGCTAAGACAGCTGGGTCAGCCTTAGAAGAATGAGCCGTAAACATTTGGTTAGTTTTTTGCTGAAGGTATTGATGCTGCGAGCAACTGACACAGCTTTTAGGCTGTTAAATTAAAGCTAGATTCGAGCAAAGGTCATAGTGCTTGCTTGGTACACCTTTAAAAACATTGGTTTTCAAACATTTTTAGCCCAGGGAATCTGAGTGTCTGCTGTTTCTAAAGAAAGTGAATCCTCCCGTTTGCCAGATTCCCAGTCAGATCTGGGTCTAGGCGCACCGTCAGATTTACTGACGCCTGCTGGTACTTCTGAGCATGACTACATCAGTAAAGACGGTCATGAAAATGGTTCCCAACCGCAAGCCTCGCGGTATCAAGTCCCGACAGCCCATTTGGAGACAGAGCCAGAAACAAAGCTAGAAATAGATCCAAAGATAGAGCTAGAAGCGCCCTCAGAAACAGCACTTAAAGCAGAGCTTAAAATAAGGCCATTATCGAAACCGATTAGCTCGACTCTCAACGGAGATTTAGCCTCAGATAGTCGCCGCAGCTACCCATCTTATTCTAATAACCAGGCTGCATCCGGCGACGTAGACCCGTCGCTGAGTTCATCTGCTGTTCCTCCATCGCCGCCATCCTATAGCGGCAGCACTTACAGCGATGGCGACTACCGCTGGAATCGAGGTCACTACTCTCGGCCTCAACGATTTATCGATATTTGGTCATTTGTTCTTAAGCTACTGGGCAAACGCTGGCTATACAACAAAGCTTGGAGCTATGGCGGTTCGCTCACGCCTGAGAAACAAACGCAGCGCCGTCAAGAGATTGCGGTTTGGCTCAGAGAAACCTGCTTAAGCTTGGGGCCCACATTCATCAAAATTGGCCAGCTTTTCTCTACGCGGGCCGATTTGTTTCCAATTGAGTATGTCAATGAGCTATCTAAGCTGCAAGATCGAGTGCCTGCTTTTGGCTTTGAGCAGGTCAAAAAAACAATTGAAGGCGACTTTGACCGCTCTTTAGAAACACTTTATAAAAGCTTTGATCCGGTTCCGATTGCGGCGGCTAGCCTTGGTCAGGTGCACTGCGCTGATCTGCATTCGGGCGAGTCAGTTGTTGTCAAGGTGCAAAGGCCAGGACTTTCTCGGCTGTTTGCGATTGATCTGTCTATTCTCAAGGGGATTGCTCAGTATTTTCAAGGTCATCCTGAGTGGGGCAAAGGCCGCGACTGGATAGGTATTTATGAAGAGTGCTGTCGACTGCTGTGGTTGGAGATTGACTTTCTTAATGAAGGTCGAAATGGCGATAAATTTCGGCGTAATTTTCGCGGAGTTGATTGGGTCAAGGTGCCTCGCATTTACTGGCGCTATACCTCTCCGCGCGTGCTGACGATGGAGTACATGCCGGGGATAAAAATCAGCCATTACGAAGCGCTCGAATCAGCTGGATTAGATCGTAAGCGGCTAGCTCGATTAGGAGCTGAAGCTTACTTGCGTCAGCTTTTGAGCGATGGCTTTTTTCATGCGGATCCTCACCCCGGAAATATTGCGGTGAATCCGCCGGATGGGGCGCTAATTTTTTATGATTTCGGGATGATGGGCCAAATTCAGCCGATAACGCGATCGCGGCTGATGGATACATTTGTGGGCATTGCTCAGCGAGATGCGGGTCAGGTCATGACGGCGCTGGTTTCTTTGGGAGCGCTGGCTGAAATTGAGGACATGGGGCCGGTACGTCGCTCTATTCAGTACATTCTTGATAACTTAATGGATAAGCCGTTTGAAGAGCAGTCAGTCGCCTCGATCAGCGATGACCTCTATGCGGTAGCTTATGATCAGCCTTTTCGCTTTCCAGCGACGTTTACTTTTGTGATGCGGGCTTTTTCTACCCTAGAAGGTGTAGGCAAGGGGCTCGATCCTGAGTTTAACTTTATGGAAGCAGCTAAACCTTATGCAACGGAGCTTATGACAAACGGCGGTGCGGGTGAGTCAAATGGCCTTTTAAGTGAACTTAGCCGCCAAGCGGCGCAGGTGGGCAGTTCCGCTCTGAGCCTGCCTCGGCGGATTGAAGATACGTTAGATCGCCTAGATAGAGGCGATATTCGAGTGCGAGTGCGTTCAATTGAGAGCGATCGCCTCTTGCGTCGCAGCAGTAATCTATCATTGGCCAACAGCTACACCCTTTTGGTGGGTACCTTTACCCTATCGGCAACGCTGCTGCTGATTTTTGAATTTATCTGGCCTGCTGCGGTGATGGGATTCGCGGCGGCGGTGTCGGGTACTGCCTTAGTTCGCCTGTTGATGCGCATTGCCAAGGCAGACAGAATTCCTTAGGAACGGTTTATAGGGCTCAGTTTATAGGGCTCAGTTTATAGGGCTCAGTTTGTAGGGCGAACCATGCTTGATGAAGTCACGAGCAACCAGCTACCGGATGTAACCTTTGCAGGTCTAAGTGATGTCGGGCTATGCCGATCTGCCAACCAGGATAGCTATTACTTGTCGCCGACGGGCGATTTGTTCATTGTTGCGGATGGTATGGGCGGTCATGTGGGCGGGCAAGAAGCGAGTCGCCTAGCGACTGAGGCTATTCGCCAGTATATGATGGCTTATGCCGAGAGCAGTATCCCTACACCAGAACTATTGGAAAAATCTATTTTGGCGGCGAATGCGGCTGTTTTAGCAGATCAAAGACAGCATTTAGATCGCGCTGATATGGGTACGACGGTGGTAATGGTAATGTTTCGAGAAGGGCAATTTTGGGTTGCGCATGTCGGTGATTCGCGGCTTTATTGCCTTAGAAAAAGAGGAGGAGAAAGCGGTAGAGACAGTGGTTTTATTCAGCTCACGCAAGATCATACTTGGGTGGCTCAAGCTCAGCAGGCAGGTAGCTTGAGCGCCGATGAGATCCAGCATCATCCTTGGCGACATGTGCTGAGCCAATGCGTAGGCCGAGAGGATTTGCTGACGGTAAAGAGCCAATTATTGGACATTGAGGCAGGCGATCGCCTTCTACTTTGTAGTGACGGGCTCACCGAAGAACTTTCTGACGATGAAATTGTCGCCTGCCTGCAATCGGCTGCGACCTGCGAAAGCGCCGTGGCGAGTTTAATTGCAGCAGCCAAAGCCCAAGGCGGACGAGATAATATCACCGCGATCACGCTAGCACTTGCTGAAAGCGCAGTTTAAGTCATTCCTTGAACCCACATTCCGCCCTTTGAAGTGTCACACTCAGGTATTAATGATAGAGCCCTGTTTTGGAAAGACTTTCATGGCTTAGCAGTTCAAATGAACTAAGTCATAAAAATTCTCAATTAAGGTTAACTATTGAGAACCAT
>JBGTIK010000123.1:0-2547 GCA_041745715.1 Phormidesmis sp. | reverse complement strand
ATTCAAGATACCTGTGGGCGGCACGACAGCTTTATGCTGGCCTGTACCCCCCGCTATTACGAAGATGCGGGCTATCCTGGTCATCCTAGCTGTAGCGACAATTTCAACCAAGTGCTAGCCCCTTATGGCATTCAGCCTCGATTGGGCTGGCAGGCGATTAACTTCTTTTTCAACACCGAAATTACTCACACGGGCAGCGTGCTCTCGCAAGAATCTTATTCGCGTGCGGGCGATTACGTTTTGCTCAAAGCCCATCAAAACTTACTCTGCGCTAGCTCAGCTTGCCCCCACGACATCGATCCGGCCAATGGCTGGGAGCCAACTCCAATTCACGTTCGCATTTATGCTGCTGATAACGCCGCCGATAATACCCTTGATGACGCGATTCAACCTGGCTTCAGACGCGCCATCGGCACCCGCATCGCGGCTGATTTTCCCCTGCGCCTAACGCAAGCAAGTGCTTTTACGCCCTGCATTCGCGCCCTCACTGACGATTTGGTCATATACAACGGCTTTTGGGTGCCTAACAGCTTTGCGCATCAGGGCGATCAGGCTGAATACTGGGCGCTGCGGCAGCGGGCGGTGCTAATAGATCTCTCGGCGCTGCGTAAGTTTGAGGTGATAGGTGCAGATGCTTTTGCCCTGTTGCAGTACGCATTTTCGCGTGATTTAGCGAAGCTGACGGCGGGGCAGGCGGCCTATGGGTGCTTGTTGAATCCTCACGGCGGGATTGTTGATGATGGGATTGTTTTTTGCTTTGGCCCAACGCACTATCGCTATGTGGGCAACTGTGATACGGATGGCGATTGGCTGAGGCGATTGGCGCAGCGGCGTAGCTGGCAGGTGGAGGTTACAGCGGTGAGCGATCGCCTACATAATCTCGCCCTTCAAGGCCCCAAATCTCATGACATTCTTCGCTCAGTAGTCACTTTTTCCGCCCCCGAATTTCAGCTTAATAGCCTCGCTTACTTTCACTTCACAGCCGCTAAAGTTGGCGATATTCCGATTCTGTTGTCTCGCACTGGCTATACGGGTGAACTGGGTTACGAGCTATTTGTTGAGCCGCAGTATGGCGCAGCCTTGTGGAACAAGCTGATGCAAGCGGGGCAATCAGCTGGTCTACAGCCCTTGGGTATGAAAGCGCTAGAACGAGCCCGCATAGAAGCTGGACTGCTGGCCGTCGGCAGTGAATTTGATGACTTAATTTCGCCTTATCAGGCCGGGATTGGCTGGGCAGTCGCGATGAAAAAGCCAGATTTTATCGGCAAAGCGGCTCTAGAACAGATTCGCTTGCATCCGCCCAAAGTCGCGGTTGGGCTCGTGCTGCATGGCGCTGAAGTCGCGATAGCGGGTCAAAATATTTATGCTCAAGGTGAGCGCTGGCGAATCGGTCATATTACTAGCGCGACTTTTTCTCCTTGTTTGGGGCGCAGTATTGCGATCGCTCAAATCGTTCCGGAATACGCTCAGCTAGAAACCTCCGTAGAAGTCGGCCTATTAGACGGCATTAAGCGCCGTGTTGCTGCGACCGTTGGCCCCTTGGCTGCATTCGATCCGAAAAAGAGCCGGGTGCGAGCATGAACGAACAAAACGCACAGGATGAAAAATTAGCTCCAAAATTAGCCCCCAAATTAGTGCTATGGGATCTGGCTGGCCCTGATGCTTTGAGCGTTGCGCTTCACGTATGGGGAGAGTGTATCGGGCGGTTGGCGGCGTTTCAATCGCTAGAAACTGAGCTGCAAGGGCAGGCTTGTTCGGTGTTGAGGTTATGTGATCGCAATTTCCGCATTCTCTACCCACATCCGCAAGATTCACTAGATCCGATAGACTCGCTAGATCAGTGCATTGACGCCCATTTAAAGAAAGCATCCCTCACCTCATCAAACCACGCTCATCCGATTCACTATCCAATTCAATATTGGATTAAGCAATATAGCTGGCTGAGCCGTTTGTGCTTGCCCGCTAGTCAGCTTTTGCCTCTGACTCAACAAGCTACCGTCAGACCTCCCCATCGCCTTGCCGATTTACCCAACCATCAATCCGTCCCTGCCTGTCTATCTTCCTTGTACGGCGAAATTCCGCTACTCATTTGGCAGCACCCGGTTCAGAGGCAGCCTACCCTGGAGCTACACACTGCCCACAAGACCTTTCAGCCTTTACTCAGCTATTTATCCCATCACCGTATACCCTATCAAGCAGACATAGAACAGATAGCAGCTTCCTAACAGACCTTTCAAAAATATCCAGAAGATTAAACAGCCTAGTCCCACGATGCTGCTCTCTTTTCCGTATGCACGAATTCCGTATGCATGAATTTCGTATGCATGAATACAGTCTGAGTGGAACTCTACCTGCATACTCTTGACATAACAAGTCCGGCTCCTCATGCTTGCCGTTTTTCATGGCTGCGACTTGTCTCTAACTGGCCTTTAACGAGCTTTGAATTCTGTTGTCCTTACCTCAGTTGTCCTTAACTCCATGGAGCCGCCTCTATGTCTCCTGAATCACAAGAATTTCTAGCGACCTTCGTATCTGAGTCCTATTACT
>JBGTIK010000122.1:0-12045 GCA_041745715.1 Phormidesmis sp. | reverse complement strand
CTCTACCGGATCGAGCATTATGCCGCAAAAGAAAAATCCTGACATTCCTGAATTAGTGCGGGGTAAAACCGGGCGTACCTTTGGGCACTTACAGGGATTGCTGGTAATGATGAAAGGCTTACCGCTAGCCTACAACAAAGACTTACAGGAAGATAAAGAAGCGATTTTTGACACGGTAAAAACGGTGTCAGGCTGTTTAGAAGCAATGACGATTCTGTTGCAAGAAGGCATCACCTTTCGCACTGAGCGGCTCAATCAGGCGGTAACAGAAGACTTTTCTAACGCTACCGATGTCGCTGATTATTTAGTCACCAAAGACGTACCTTTTCGCGAAGCCTATAATCTCGTTGGCAAAGTGGTGAAAACCTCTTTAGCGGCAGGCAAATTGCTGAAAGATCTGACGATGGATGAGTGGCGATCGCTGCACCCAGCCTTTGAAGAAGATATTTATACAGCCATAGCGCCTGCTCAAGTGGTTTCAGCCCGTAACAGCGCAGGCGGCACCGGCTTTGAACAAGTGCGCTCAGCCCTCAATCGCGCCCAAACCCTGCTAGCACAAGCTGAGTAATGCGGTTTCGATGGGTGTATGTACCTCGCCCGCTCCGTAACCCCTATTCGTACAACAACGCCATTAGAGGGCTGATAATTATGGTTTTTTCTAATTCGTTCTAGCCATTTCTCGGCCTTGTTGCAGGTTCTGAATGCGCTCAAGCGTGCCTTCCGGAATCGCGGCGATGAGCTGCTGAGTATAGGCTTTGCGAGGGCGGCGGTAGATGTCTTCGGCAGGGCCAATTTCTTCGATGCGGCCTGCATTCATCACCATGATGCGATCGCTCATAAACTTCACAACGCCCAAATCATGCGAAATGAAAATATAGGTGAGCTTAAACTCGGCCTGTAGCTCTTTCAGCAAATTCAGCACCTGAGCTTGAACCGACACATCCAAGGCCGACACCGACTCATCGCAAATAATAAACTTAGGATTCATGGCCAGCGATCGCGCAATACACACCCGCTGCCGTTGCCCGCCCGAAAACTCATGCGGATACCGATTGACAGCAGCCGGATCGAGGCCGACCCGCTCTAACAGATATTGAACGCGCTCTTTAAGATTGCGCTGGCCTTTGACCACCCCGTGAATTTTGAGCGGTTCAGCTATAGCCGCGCCCACGCTCATCCGAGGATTTAGCGAACTATACGGGTCTTGAAAAATAATCTGCATCTCGCGGCGGCGCTGACGCATTTGAGATTTTCCCAGCCGGGTCAGATCTCGCCCTTCAAACCAAACCCTGCCGCTGCGAGGCTTCACCAGCTGCAATAACGCTCGGCCTAAGGTCGTTTTGCCGCAGCCCGACTCACCCACTAGGCCAAACGTCTCCCCCTTATACACCTGAAAAGACACATCATCTACCGCCATTACATAGCGCTCTACCCCGCCGAATATGCCCTGCACCGGATAGCCCACCTTCAAATTCTCTACCGTCAGCAGCGGCCCTTGATCTTCTAACGCCTCTAGTCGAATCTGCATTTCTCTGGGGCTCACTTCCAGCATCGGCGGTAAACCTGCGCCATAGTCATGCTGAGGCTTGGCCAATATCATCACTTCCCCGGCGTCGTTAGCCGTTTCTTCCATATAGTCAGAAACGGTAGAAAGCTGTCTGAGGCGGCGATTGGGCTGCGGACGACAGGCCAATAACCCCCGCGTATAAGGGTGCTGAGGCCGATCAAAAATATCCAGCACAGCGCCGGTTTCGACAATTTTGCCGCGATACATCACCGCCACATGATCGGCAATTTCAGCGATGATGCCCAAGTCATGCGTAATGAAAATCATCGACATGCCCCGGCGATCGCGCAATTCACGCAGCAAATCCAAAATCGTCGCCTGCACCGTCACATCTAGCGCCGTTGTCGGCTCATCCGCAATCAGCAGCGATGGATTAGACGACAGCGCCATCGCGATCATCATCCGCTGAATTTGGCCGCCCGAAAGCTGATGCGGATAGCGATCTAGCAGCGCCCGCTGCCGCCGTTTGATCTCCCGATTGATCGCGCTGGCGTTATCAGTATTCAGCTCAGCCGCAATCTGCTCATACATCACCGGATCAGGCGCTAATAGCTTGACTTCTTTGAGCTGAGCTATAGCCCGCTCACGCGCCGCCTTTTTAGACATCTTCTGATGCTGACGAATCGCCTCAATTAGCTGAAACCCACAGGTATACACCGGATTAAGCGAACTCATCGGCTCTTGAAAAATCATCGCGACTTGGCTACCGCGATAGTGCCTGAGCTGATGCAATGGCACCTGTCTCAAGTCAACGGATCTGGACTCAGGAGATCTCATCTCACCCTGCTGCTGCGGCGTAAACAAAATCTGCCCACTCGTCACTTTTCCGGGTGGATTAGGCACCAGACCCATTACCGCCAGAGAAGTCACCGATTTACCTGAGCCCGACTCGCCGACAATGCCTAGCGTCTGGCCTCGGCGTAGATCAAACGAGATCTCGTCTACCGCAACCACGTCAGCATCTTCTGTGGCAAACTCAACCGTTAGGTTGCGAACCTCTAAAATAAGATCACCTCTATCCGCATCGCCGCTCTGACTCGCCAGATCATTCACTGAATTATTGGCCAGATCGCCGTTTGCCGGACTATTCACAGTTGAATCGCTAGCCACCGGGTTACGCTTATCGGCGTCACTGGAAGAATTGCTGTCCGAATACTGCTGACTGTCGAGGTTAATCATGAGAAAGCGACTGCAAACCTATAAACAAAGTGATTACGATTTAGCAAGCATCATAAACTATAGGCAATCGTAGCGATGCTTTTATGCAGCTTTTTTACGCCTTCCTTTTGATTCCCACCCTAGTTTTTACATCAATAGCGCCCATCAAAAATGATTAAACTCGCGATCGCTGTGCTCATCGTCATCGTCGGTTCAGCCCTTTGCTCTAGCGCAGAAACAGCGCTGCTCTCAATTCCGCTACTGCGAGCTAGACAGCTTGCGCAAGGTGAGCGCAAGCCCAGCCCAGCCGCGATTGCCCTCCTGACCATCCGTCAGCACGTCAGCCGCCCAGTCGCCACCATTGTCATCCTTAACAACCTCTTCAATATTGTCGGCAGCATTTTAGTTGGTCGCCTCGCCGCGTCGCTATTTGGCAACACCGGCCTCGCGATTTTTTCAGTCATTTTGACCTTTTTAATCATCATCTTCGGCGAAATCTTACCCAAGGTCATAGGCGAACGCTACGCCGAAAGCATCGGTCTCACCGTCGCCATCCCGGTAAGGACCATCACGCTGGTATTCACACCCATCATCTGGCTGCTAGAGCACATCACAGCGCCTCTGACCAAAGGTAACAAGCGCCCCATCACCGATGAATCCGAAATCAAGCTGCTGACCATCTTGGGCTACCAAGAAGGGCTCATAGAAGATGATGAGGTCGAAATGATCGACCGCGTATTTCGCCTAAATGACCTTAAGTCTGTCGATATCATGACGCCTAGAGTCGCCATCACCTACATTTCAGGAGAAGCGATTTTGCAAGATATTCAAGACGAAATCATCAAATCTCAGCACACCCGGATTCCCGTCATTGAAAACGATCTCGATCACGTCATTGGCGTGGCGCTCAAGACCGAACTGCTCACGGCCCTAGTGCAGGGTAAAGGCGATGCCAAAATCAAAAGCCTAATGCGACAAGTGCACTACGTTCCTGACACCGAACGTACCGACAGCCTAATCAAAACCTTTCAGTCGCTGCGAGAGCACTTAATGGTAGTGGTCGATGAATACGGCGGTGTCTCTGGAGTGGTCACGCTCGAAGACACGCTCGAAGTGCTCACAGGCGAAATTGTCGATGAAACAGATCGCAATGTCGATTTACAGGCATTTGCACGGCAGCGGCAAAAGCGCATTCTACGTCGCACCGGCTTTCGCAAACCCAAAGTTACGTCCTAAATTCTTAAATCGGGTAGCGCCACATCAGATCAGGATGGCTGATGATAAGCCTATTCAGCTGCCGAGCCAGCCGATTCCGCTGCATCGGTTGGCTCGGTCTGTGGCTCACTTGGCTCACTCGGCTCAGCGTCTTTAGCACTGGCCTTATCAAGTTTTTCCTGCTCACGCTTGGCCTTCTTTTTCTTTTCAGCCTCGACCATATCTTTCATGACTTCTTGAGCCTGAGCCATTTTCTCTAGGTTGCCGCGATACAGTTCCACATCTTTTAGCAGCAGTTCGCTATTGAAGCCCAAAATTTCTGAAACCTCATTCAGCAAAGCCTCGCGCTTTTCCTTATCCTGCAAAACGCTGGTATCAATCGCTTCAATAACGTTGTACAGGCCCGTCGTAAAAAGGCGGCTGTACTTAAACTTAGCATTGCTAATCACCTTGTGCAGGTTGCCTTTGAGGGTATCACCATCGCCGCTGTCTTTGGCTGCTATCAGCAAAGCCTTAAAAGCTTCTACCGAAGGCACGCTTTTAGCCGCAGCTAGCACTTCTTCGGCATCGCGGCGGTACTGGGCCGGATCAGCTCCTACGGCCTGAATAATCGCTAAATAAATAGACTCTTTATCGGCATCGGGCTGATAGCCCATCATGAAGCGGTCATACACGCTAACGACGCCTAATGCATAAATAGCATCATAAACAAAGTCTACATTCACCAGCAGCAGATGGGTTTCCACCATCAGCTCTTCAACCACACGGCGATAGATAGCATTAATAGGGCGAGTGTGCGTACCATAGAAGGCTCGCTTTGTATCTGAAACCGTGCGGACGTTGCTCACAAGTTAAGGCTCTTTTTATATACGCTTTGTGAACTTATTGTTACGCTTCTCAGCCCCTTTGCCAAGCAATTTGTGATCTAATTGACCAAACGCTGCTAGCTTTATGGATCATCTCTTAATAGCTTTTTTGAACCTTTTCTGGGCACACATCCATGACAGCAACACCGCTCAGGGCGCTTGCTACCTACCTATCCGGCGAATTTGAAAACCGAGAGCAGGCCGCTGCTGAGCCCGCCTGGTATGTACATCTGCGGCTATGGCAAAGACCGGTGCCGAGCCTTTGTGATGGCAAAACGTACACTTTTTTCTTAGAGCAGGCTAGCGTAGCGGCGGGTACGGCTCCTTATCGCCAGCGAATCTTGCAGATTACGTCAGATTTAAACCAGTCGGATTTGAACCAGGCAAATCAAGTGCGTGGCCAGTACTTTGGGCTAGCAAACCCGCTTCAATTCCAGGGGGCGGGAGTGTACCCAGCACGTTTAAATAGCTTGTCTGCGAAAGCGCTGGTCAGTTTGCCGAACAGCGGCGCAACCATTTTCTATCAGCCGGGGCTATTACCCAACAGCTATCAGTTTCAATCAGCTTTGCAAGACGGACAATACTGCTCGTTTGACTATGACAATCAGCGGCGATACGTGTATTTGGGGTTTGAGATTGGGCCACAGGCGGGCAATAGCATTGAGCTAAAAGTCTATGACAAAGGCATAGACCCCAATACTGGCCGGGGTCTATGGGGGGCGCTAATGGGGCCGTTTAAAATGGTGAAGCAGGCAAATTTTCTGATTTGATCTGACTTTGGATCTGCACGCTTAGGCAACTGCTGCTTTAATCGGGGTTGCTAGCGCTTCTTCTTCGGTTTCAAAAATTTCAAAGACAGAATCCATCATCGTTACTTCAAAAACGAGCTTGGCCTCAGGATGCACATTGCAAATCCGAAAGCTGCCGTCGATTCTATCGGCATCGCGCATTCCGGCAACCAAAGAGGTCAGCCCTGAACTATCAATAAAATTAACTTCGCTAAGGTTGATGAGAACGTGAGGATTTTCGGTAGAAATTGTCTCCTGTAGCTTGAGGCGAAACTGCCAAGCTGTGGTGATATCCAACCGCCCAGTAGGGGCTAAGACCAAGACCTGATCGCCCTGAGGGGTAGTGAAATTTCGCTGCTCCATATCGGTTTTGCCGCTCTTTTTAATAAGGTCGAAATGTCGCTTGCAAGCGCATGTTAGCTATAGAGTGCCCAGCAAAAAGAAGGGATGAACGATAATGGTGCAACAGCAACCTAGACTGAGCTTTTGCGATTTCAGCCTCAATGAATCCTTAGTGAATCCTGCTACTAAGCGGACATCTCGGCCCAGTCGTGGGGCTTGAGGAAAACGTCGTATAGCTTGGCTTCGGGAGTACCCGGTTCGGGGTGATAATTGTATTCCCAGCGGACAACGGGGGGCATTGACATCAAAATAGATTCGGTGCGGCCATTGGTTTGCAGGCCAAAGAGCGTGCCTCGATCAAAGACGAGGTTAAATTCGACGTAGCGGCCTCGGCGATAGAGCTGAAAGTCGCGTTCTCTTTCGCCGTATGTGGTGTCGGCGCGTTTCTCGACAATGGGGACGTAGGCGGGCAAGAAAGCGTCGCCGCAGTCGATGGCAAAGTCAAAAATTTCTTGCCAGGAGCGCTTGGGGGCGCTGCCTGCTTGTTGGCTGTACAAAGCGGCGGGGCCGTCTTGGTGGTGGCCCCGATAGAGTTCGCCGCGCTGACCGTTTTGATAGTCAAAAAAGATGCCGCCCACGCCTCTTGGTTCGGCCCGGTGCTTGAGATAAAAGTATTCGTCGCACCAGCGCTTAAAGTTGGGGTAGTACTGAGGGTTGTGGCGATCACACGTCTGCTTTAGCGTCTGGTGAAAGTGAATGACGTCGGCCTCGGTGGTGTAGTAAGGCGTCAGATCAATGCCGCCACCAAACCACCACACGGGGCCAGCCTCGAAGTAGCGATAGTTGAGATGCACGGTGGGCACGTAAGGGTTACGCGGATGCAGCACCATTGAGGTGCCGGTCGCGTAGAACTGATGCCCTTCGGCCTCCGGGCGACTGCTGAGAATAGACGGGGGTAGTTTATCGCCCCAAACTTCCGAAAATCCTACGCCGCCCTGTTCAAACACATTGCCTGCTTTCATCACGCGTGAGCGACCGCCGCCGCCTTCCGGGCGCTGCCAGGCGTCTTCCACAAATTTGGCTTTGCCATCCAAAGCTTCTAGCTTTTTACAAATTCGATCTTGCAAACCTTTGAGAGCGGCGCTGACCTGGGCGCGGGAGTCTTGGGGCGGCAAATTGAGGGAAGCGGTCTCTTTTAAAACTTTTTCGGATTCTAAGACTGTTTCGGAGATCTCCGCTGATGTTTCGGAGCGAGGGGCCTTTACAGGAGAAAGCGTCATAGCAGTTTAAGAATTGTCTGAAGCTAGTGAACTGGATAGGCGGGCTCAAAAATCGTACGGCGCTTGAGTAGCACTCAAAACCTATCTCTATTTAGTCAAACATGATTTGGAAGCCTTGATTGCTTTTTTGAAACAGAGCGTGACAATCTGTGACAAAATTCTGGCCACTTCTCTAGGCGATTTTTTGGAGCGATCGCCTAGACTAAACTTTAATGCGATCGCCCTCGTGGTTATGATGATTTGGCTCCAGCAAAATCGAACCGGCTTCTTCTATTGGCTCAGGCGTTTTGGCCTATGGCTCAACGGCGAGCGACCAGCAGAACTAAATTCGGCGACTCTAAATAGTGAAAGGCCGGTTAGGGTTCCGGTGAATATTAACGTGCGATCGCAAGGCACTTGGGATAATGCTGCTGCCCACGAAAGCAGTTACTGGGCCGCTAGCAGCGCTCCTGCCGAAACCCTCTGGCAGTTGCTGACCGATCTGGCCGATCTGGCCTCGTGGCATCCGCTCATTACTTCCACCAATGCCCCTCGCGGCCAAAGGGCTAAGCCTGGCTTGATTTACCGAACCTGTAGCCGCTATTTGCCGCTATCGACCCAAATTTTTGTAGAGCGCGTGCTGCCCGGCGAGCTGCTCAGCATTCGGCTGTTTCCGTTACCCGGATTACAGGAGCGAGTGACCTATCGGATTGTCTCAACTCTATGCGGCACCTGCGTTCTGTATTCGATGACCCTGAGCGGCTGGCTGTCACCCATTGCTTGGCCGATGATGAAGCCCCAAGTCACAAAGGTCGCTGCCGCCCTCGTCCAAGCGGCTGAAGAAGCGGCGATGCGACCTCACGATTCGCCCAGGCGGCTGCAAAACCTAACTTCTAAAACAGATATTTTTTGAGATACTGACATCAGTACCTTTAGTTAATAAACGCCTTCCAGCACCCTACAACATGATTAAAACGCTCGACGCCGAGTCCGTTCTCGCTGTGCTCAAACCTGTACAAGACCCAGAGCTACAGAAGAGCTTGGTAGCGCTGAATATGATTCGTAATGTCGCGATCGCAGGTGGCGATGTGAGCTTTACGCTGGTGCTAACCACGCCCGCTTGCCCCCTGCGCGAATTTATCGTAGAAGACTGTGAAAAGGCCGTGCGCACCCTGCCGGGGGTAGAGACGGTAGAGATTGAAGTCACCGCTGAAATCCCACAGCAAAAAGCCTTACCTGATCGCACAGGCATTGACGGCGTGAAAAACATTCTGGCGGTCACTAGCGGCAAAGGCGGCGTGGGCAAAAGCACCGTAGCGATTAATATTGCCGTAGCTTTAGCCAAAACAGGGGCGGCAGTGGGCCTCATTGATGCCGATATCTATGGCCCCAATGCGCCGATGATGATGGGCCTGAGCGAAGCGGGAGTGACAGTACGTGACGACAACGGGGTGCAGGTATTGGAGCCTGCTTTCAATCACGGCGTCAAGATGGTGTCTATGGGCTTTTTAATTGAGAAAGATCAGCCCGTGGTGTGGCGTGGGCCGATGCTAAACGGCGTGATTCGTCAGTTTTTGTACCAAGTGCAGTGGGGCGATCTGGATTATTTGGTGGTGGATATGCCGCCAGGAACGGGCGATGCGCAGCTTACCTTGGCCCAAGCGGTACCGATGGCCGGGGCAATTATTGTAACAACACCGCAGACGGTGGCATTGGCCGATGCTCGACGCGGCCTGAAGATGTTTGAGCAGCTCAATGTGCCGATTTTGGGCTTGGTAGAGAATATGAGCTACTTCATCCCGCCGGATATGCCGGATAAGCGGTATGCGATTTTTGGCTCCGACGGTGGGGAGCAGGCGGCAGATGAGCTAGGAGTGAGCTTGTTGGGTAAGGTGCCGTTAGAAATGCCGGTGAGAGAGGGGGGCGATCGCGGCCTGCCAATCGTGCTGTCGGCCCCTGAATCAGCAGCGGCAGTAGCGCTGATGGACATCGCCAAAAAAGTGGCCGCCAAAATTTCGGTTGCTGCGCTAACTTAGATTTTGATATTCGGTCTTGATATTCGGTCTTGATATTTTTTGGGTGTGATATGACCTCTTATTCGGCGCATTCGCTCGTCAGCAGAAATTGGAAACGACTCATGCAAGGTTGGCAGGGCGTAGACTGGCTGCTGTTTTTGCTGCCGGTTGGCGTCACCATTTTCGCCAGCATTCTCATTAGCAGCACCCAAAAATACACCAAAGAAACCGGCTTTGCCGTTAACCATCTCTTGCTAGGTGCGATTGGCGTGGCCTTAGCGCTGTGGATTGCCCGCAGCCGCTACGAAACTTTGCTGCAATGGCGGTGGATTATCTACGCGGCGACCATTGCCTCATTACTTGCGGTGATGGCCATTGGTACAGAGGGCTTAGGAGCGCAGCGCTGGATTAATATTTTTGGCTTTCACGTACAGCCGTCAGAATTTGCCAAGATCAGTGCAATCATCACCCTAGCGTCAACCCTTAAAGATCGCGATGCCTCGACGCTATTTGGCATGGTTAAAGCCTTGGCGATTACAGCGGTACCTTGGGCGTTAGTATTTTTGCAGCCCGACTTGGGCACTTCTTTGGTTTTTGGCGCGATCACAATTGGGATGCTCTATTGGAGCGGTACGCATCCGGGCTGGCTGATTTTGATGATGTCGCCGCTGGTATCAGCGATTTTGTTTGGGGTTTCGATTCCGGTGTGGATTGGCTGGGTGCTGCTGATGGGGTTGATTGCCTTTCGCTCGTTGCCTTGGTGGCCAATTTACAGCGGCATCTTGGCCGTAATGGTTAATTTGGGATCAGGCAAACTCGGCAATGTGATGTGGAGTGTGCTCAAGGAATACCAACAAGATCGCCTGATTTTGTTTTTAGATCCAGATAAAGATCCGTTAGGCGGTGGTTATCACTTGATCCAGTCGCGGATTGCAATCGGTGCGGGCGAACTATGGGGCCGGGGTCTTTTTCAGGGGACTCAAACGCAGCTTAGCTTTATTCCTGAGCAGCACACAGACTTTATTTTTTCGGCGGTGGGCGAAGAGCTTGGCTTTATGGGCGGCATGGTGCTGGTGCTGGCTTTTTGGCTGATTTGCCTGCGGCTAGTAATGATTGCCCAAAGCGCGAAGGATAATTTTGGCTCACTGCTAGCCATTGGGGTGCTGAGCATGATCGTGTTCCAAGCGATCATCAATATCTGTATGACGATTGGCCTCGCCCCGATCACCGGAATTCCGCTGCCCTGGATGAGCTATGGCCGCTCGGCGCTACTGACAAACTTTATTGCGATTGGCATAGTAGAGTCGGTGGCGAACCATCGCGTTAAGCTGAAGTTTTGAGGTAGCGTCATGACAGCTTATAGCCCACCCGTATCGGCACTTCTCACGTATGGAAGCCCCCTGGAGCAAGACCAGAAAATTAAAGATCCAGAGCATGAGCGCATTCTTGAGGCGGTCCTGGCCGCGAAACCGGGAGAGGCAAATTTAGCTGATCTGACTCAAATTAAGCGAAGCTTAAGACCTAAAAAGTGGCCAGATTATCTACAGGAGTTGGGAATCACCTCGGCGGATATTCCGGAGCTGATTCGGATGATGACGGATGATGATCTTAATTGAGCCGACAGCGAATCGAGTGAAGTGTGGGCTCCGGTTCATGCTTGGCGATGCTTGGGATTTTTGCGGGCAGAGGCAGCGATCACGCCTTTGATTAGCTCATGAGGCGATGATGAAGGCGATTGGCTGATGGAGGAAGTGCCCCGGGTGCCAGGGCTAATTGGGGAAAGTGCGATCGCGCCATCTGCCCTTCACTTAGCCGACCGTGGCGCATCGGAATGGAGCCGAATTGTCTTGGTTTCAGCCCTGGAATATATAGCCCTACTGCACAGCGATCTCAAAGATACCTGCATCGAAAAGCTGGCCTCTCAGCTAGCCGATTATGCTCACAACCCCAAATCGTTGAATGGCTTTTTAGTTAATAGCCTTGTAGAACTAGATGCCGTTTCTAAAGCGCCCCTGATGAGCCGTACCTTTAGCGCTGAGCAGGTAGATGACACCATTCGCGGCAATTGGCCGGAGGTGCAAATTGAGATAGGTCTCGCCACTGAAGCCGACTTTACGCCTGAAGAGCTAGCCCACCGCGATTATGAGTGGGTATATGATCCGAAGCCAAATAGAAAACTTAAAGAATCGACCGACCGGCAGAGTATGCTCCCAATTGAGTGGCCTCAAAGCAAACCCTCACCTGAGCAATTACCAACGGGCTTTGGCTCCAAAAATGCTGAGAGGAAAGGGAAGAAAAAGAAGCCCAAAAAGAAAAAGCGCTAGTGGGCACTCGGCAATAGCTAGCTGGCTGCAAAAGACACATCTGGAAACGCCAGCGGCGAAATGGTGCCCTGCTGTAGCTCTGTTTTGAGCTGATAGTCGCCATCTTGAGGCTCTCGGAAAACGAGCAGCCGAGAATTTTTGAGATCTAGAATCCAGTAGTCTTGAATGCCTGCTGCTGCGTAGATCTGACGTTTTAGCGTTAAATCTTTCTCCAAGCTAGAATATGAGACTTCAACCGCAAGCAGAACGTCTTCTGCGTAGGGGTGACGATAACGATACGTTTCCCAATCTCCTTTGACGACAGCAATATCTGGCTCCGGTTCGGAAGTTAAGAGCGTAATCGAAATCGCATTGCGGACAAGGGCGCGATTGCCTAGCTTGCTGCGGAACTGATCGGCCAAACTTCCCCCAAAATAGCTATGAGGTGCGCCTTCTGGTGGCATTTGGTAGACCTCTCCATTTAGCAACTCTACTTTTCTATCCAGCAAAATTTCCGATTCAATCATGCGGT
>JBGTIK010000121.1:0-8550 GCA_041745715.1 Phormidesmis sp. | reverse complement strand
CCGCCCCAGGTAGTGCAGCTTGAGTTCTTTGACGCCATCAATCAGCGTTTGAAAATGTTGAAAGAGTCGGTCTTGTTGTTCGCGGGCCACGCCCAACCATCGCCGTCCGGCGACTAAAAACCACTGGCAGCTCACAGAAGCTAGCAGCGTCAGCAGTAAAACCAGGGCAAGTACCTGCCAAGAGAGCCAGGAAATGTACAGCAGGCAGCCCACTGCACTGGCGACGTTAATCATCAATACCGGCAAAATGCCTGCGGCCGTGGCAACCGCTTGAATGTCGTCAGTGAGGACAACTAGCAGGCGAGGCAGCCCGATGGTTTCTAAGGGCTTGAGTTCGGTGGCCAAAATTTGGCGGCTGAAGCGCATTTGTAAGCTAAAGACAGCTGCTTGGGAAAAGCGCACCAGCAGAATTCGCGAGATCATAGCAGTGGTCAGAGCGACTGCTCCCAGCGCTATAAACGCGCCTGTGACAAGGCCAGAAGGTGAGGCGCTCTGAACAATTGTGCGGCTGATCAGCGCAATCAGACCGGCGCTACAGATGCCGCTGACAAAGCCTGTGAGCAGTGCGATCGCTAGGGCTCGCCAAGAGGTTTTGATCAAAAAGGTCATCAGCCCCATCGCCCTTTCATCAACCCCCTGACGCTGACTTTCGGGCCAGTGTTTTACCACTATCTTCTAGCAGACTATAGAGTACGGGCACCACCACTAGACTCAACAGGGTAGAGGTGAGCATCCCGCCAATAATGGCCACCGCCATCGGCTGCCGCAGTTCAGCACCAGCACCCAGTCCTAGGGCAATGGGCAACATGCCCATCACCGTCGAAGCGGTCGTCATCAAAATCGGTCTTAGCCGCACCTGTCCAGTTTTAAGAATTGCCTCTGTCCGAGTCATTCCCAACTGCCGTAGCTGATTGATATAGTCCATCAGCAGCAGCGCATTTTTGTCCAACAGTCCTAACAAAAACAACAGTCCTAACAAAGAGACCATGCCAAAATCACTCTGGGTCACGAGCAGTGCCAGAACTGCGCCCACTACAGATAGCGGTAAGGATAGGCCCACCACAGCCGGTTCCAACAGCCTGCCAAAGGGGATAAAGACGACCACCAGCATACAAATTAAAGCGAGTACAAAGGTGCGGCCAAAGCTGCCAAGCACTTCCCCAATTCGCGCCGAGTCACTGCCAAGGTCGATGCGTATTCCAGGGCTAACGATGGACTGCGCGATCGCCACCACCTGATCGGTGGCATCTCCCAATGCCAAGTTATTGGCCAGATTTGCGCTGATGTAGGCCACCCGCTGCCCGCTCTCACGGTTGATTTCAACTATCTTGTTGGCGGTGTTATCTGCGCCCGATATTTGCACATCGGCAAGTCCGGGCAGCGCTTCGACGGCAGTTTTAACCGCAGCAGCGGCCCGGTTGAGCGCGGCCAAGTCATTCCCAAGTAGGGCAACTTGCAGCGGCTTTTCGCCCCCGGTTTCGACAAATTGAATATCTTCAACGCTGGTGATCACCTCTGGTATGGCCGGTAAGCTTTGCCGAAGCTGAGCTTGGACGGCGGCGGTATCGCGATCGCGCTCAGCTTTCAGCTGGATATACAAACGGCCTTCATTGGGTTTTCCTTTTGCGCCTACGGTCGTCAACACAGACTTGACTTCCGGGAGCTGAAAAACGCTCTCTTCTAACTGTTCGCCGATGCTGAGTGTGTTTGTCAAGATCTGCTTTCTCGGATCGGCTGAGATCTCAGGTGCCGTCAGTGGGCTCGGTGGATTCAGGGGGTTCAGTGGGCTCGGTGGGCTCGGTGGCTCCTGGCTATTTGCTGGGTTGCGCGGGTCAAATCCAGGCGGTGCCTGGGGCAGCGGCGCTGTGTAGCTGACGTAAAATTCGCCCCGATCCAGCTGGGGAATGAACCCTTTAGGGATGAGCGGAATCAGGGCAATTCCGGCGGCGAAGCTGGCGATCGCAATGCCCACAACCATCCACCGATGACGCAGCGACCAGGACAGTAATTTGCTGTAGCTACGCTCTAGAGGTGAGACGGTGGATGAGACGAGCGAGTTTTCACCACCCGGCTGCATCAAGGCATCAGGAGCAGGCGGCTGCGATGGCGTAGCCCTTCCTGGCGAAGGCTTTAGCCAAGCAACGGCTAGCACAGGGGAGAGCGTCCGCGCTACCAGCAGCGACACTAAAACGGATGCTGAAATAGTGAGCCCAAAGGGTTTAAAGAACTGGCCGACCGTTCCGCCCATGAAAGCTACTGGCAAAAACACCGCTACAATCGTCAGTGTTGAAACCGAAACGGTGAGTTCAATTTCTCTCGTCGCCTTCAGCGCGGCCTGACGAGGCGTTTCGCCTAGATCAATGTGGCGGGTAATATTCTCCACCTCGACAATGGCATCATCCACAATAATGCCGATCACCAGGGCTAGCGCCAGCAGCGTAATCGTCTCTAAATTAAAGCCAAAGATCGCCATCACAATGCAGGTCCCTAGCAGCGATAGGGGAATCGCTAGCGCTGTAATCAGGGTTGCTTGCCAGCTCCGCAAAAAGCCAAAAATCACCAGCACCGCAATCACAACCGCGCCCACCAGGGAATCGATGGTGGCCTGGGTGGACGCCTGAATGTAGTCGGCCTGGGTAGTTGCTAGGGCAAAGTCTACGTTGGGCAACGTCTTCTGTAAGGTTTGAACGGCGCTCTCCATCGCGCTAGCGACTTCTAGGGTATTCGCATCAGCCTGCTTGACCACCTGTAGGGCTAGCGCACTCTGGCGATCAAAGTGAATCAGCGTAGGCGAGTTTTGCAGATTTCCTAGCAAAGGGGCTTTGGCCGCCGATATTGGGCCATCAGTCCCTGTGCTGGCTCCGGTTCCTAACAGATCAACGCGCAGTACGCCAGCAATCTCTCGCAGCGGCGGCAGAACCTTCGCCTCTGCTAAGTCTGCCAGCGCGCTCAAAGAGATCTGATCGCTAGAGAGGGCATAGCTGACGACGGTGTCTTCATTGAAATTAAGCGGAATCACCTCAAAAGCAACCTCTTGAGGGAAGCTTGCCTGGGCGATCCGCGCTTTAACAGCGGCGGTGTCCTCTGATAGCGAGGTGCCGACTTTAAACCGCAGGCTGGCTACGCTCCGCCCTGGAAAAGTAGACGACACAATCTTATTGAGTCCTTCTAATGGCTGAAGGGCTACTTCTAAGGGGATAGTAATTTGTGTTTCGGTCTCAGTGACGGTCGCTGGGGTAGCCCCTGTCTGGGCCGCTTGCGTCGCACTCACTACTACCACTGGGAAGGTGATATCGGGAAAGAGTGCGTACTTTAGCGAGCCGAAGGCGAATAGGCCGATTAGGGCGATCGCAATCCAGCAGCAGATAGTCACCCCCGCATGTTGAATGGCAAGCCTCGAAATATTTGGCCGATCTCGAACCGAACCGAGCAGTGAATGAGAGGTTTGTGACGGTGGTGAGCGCATGAAAGTCGTCGCGCGTCCTTATTACAAATGTATTTTTTTAAGCGATATTCTCAGGTGATATTCTCGGATCAGCCGTCGTTGCCAGCCGAGCGGCTCGGTCGCTATTTGGCTCAGTTTTGGCTCGGTTTTGGCCCAGTTTTGGCTCAGTGGCTAGCCCGTCATCTGGCTCAGTGGCGCTACAATCTCAATCACGTCGCTGCGGGTGAGCTTTTCTCTCCCCTGAGACATGGCCTCTAGGGTGGCATGGGCCAGCGCCAGCGGAATTCTGCAAAAGAGTAAAGCTGGCCCTTTCGGCAGAGCGGCTGTATAGGCATCGGCCATGACCAAATTTCGATGGGCAAACTGCTGCATGTCATGATCTGTCCAGCCACTGGGATAAAAATCAACGCCCCGCGTCAAATCCTCACCGTGATTGCGCAAAATATTGACCGCCTGTAGCCCACGCCCAAATCCTATGGCGTCAGTGCGGTTCGTCTCGGTGCCATCGTACCAAGCCCAAATATCAGACAGCATCAAGCCTACGGCCCCAGCCACGCTAAATGTGTAGCGATTGAGATCCGCCTTGCTGTCAATCTGCCAGTCGCGCTCCGCCCAATAGGCCATGCGATCAGCCATGGCGGCTGTGGCATCCCAGATTCGAGGTGCAATCGCGGCGGGCGCTAGCAAGGCCCACTCACCGATTCGCAGCGTTACCGCTTCCAAATGCGCTTGAAAGGGCGCTAACCCTTCGGCAAATTCGCTGACGGTAGAACCCGCTGTCCCGGCCTGCAAGTTAAGACTAATCTGCCCCAATAGCTGAGTTTTCACCTCACCGGCTAACTCAGGATGATCTTCAATTTGGTCGATTGCTCTCATGCACAGATAGGCAGAGGCGACAGCTTGCTGTAGCCCGGAAGGAAGAAGGCTAATTGGAATATAGAAAGTGCGACTAGTTTCCTTCAAAAGATCTAGCGCTGGACTTACCGATGAGAGCATTCCAAGTATCCCCTACACACAAATATGTTTTTTACTCAATCGCCATTATGGTGAGTTTTTACAGGCATAAATTAATGGAGGATTAATTTATGCCTGTAATTTTTCTATCAAAGTACAATATATATTCAAGTTACCGCTCTTGAACACAAATAGAGAGAAAATAATGGGTATCCACCTTCAGCAAGCACTCTCAGTCGGACAATATTTGGTTACTCAACGTCTTAAAGGCCGAAAGTATTACCCACTCGTACTGATGTTAGAACCTTTGTTTCGCTGTAACCTAGCCTGCACCGGCTGCGGCAAAATTCAGCATCCCAAAGAAATCCTTAAGCAAAATCTTTCACCCGATGAATGTTTTGCAGCCGTAGCGGAATGCGGCGCGCCTGTCGTTTCTATTCCGGGCGGAGAGCCGCTACTCCATCCTCAAATTGATCAAATTGTCCGGGGATTGGTTGAGCGTAAAAAGTTTGTTTACCTCTGCACCAACGGCCTTTTACTCGAAAAGAGCCTGGACAAATTCACACCTTCTCCCTATCTCAGCCTTAGTGTGCATCTCGACGGGATGAAAGATCTGCACGACCAATGCGTTGATCGCAAAGGCGTGTTTGATATTGCCATCAGCGCGATTCGCTCGACCAAGGCCAGAGGCTTTCGGGTTACGACCAACACCACCATTTTCCAGGGGAGTGATCCCAAAGAAATTCAAAACTTGTTCGACTATCTCACCGAATTAGGCGTTGATGGCATGATGGTTTCTCCTGGTTACAGCTACGAATGGGCTCCCGACCAGGATCACTTTCTTCAAAGAGAACAGACCAAGGCACTCTTTCGCGAGATCTTATCGCCCTTTCAGGCTGGCAAAAAAGCCTGGTCGTTCAACCACAACCCTCTGTTCCTTGACTTTTTGACGGGTACCAAAGACTATGACTGCACCCCTTGGGGAAGTCCTAGCTACAGCGTGCTGGGCTGGCAGAAGCCCTGCTATCTGCTGAATGAAGGCCATTACAAAACGTTTCAAGCGCTGATAGAAAACACTCGATGGGAGGACTACGGGACCCAGAGCGGCAACCCGAAATGCGCTGACTGTATGGTGCATTGCGGCTACGAGCCGACAGCCGCGCTAGATGCCCTACATCCTAAGAATATGGCGCGCGCTATGGGGAGCCTGTTTTAAAGGGGCTTAATTGCTCTCTTCTAGCGCATATTTCCAGCGCTGAATGTAGGGATACCAGTGCGTTTCGATGGTTTCGATAGTTGCGCGCTGGAGGGCGTAGCGATTTTGTTGATAGTCTCCTAGATCTGCTAAATAACCCTCAAAATGAGGCCGCGCAGACTCAAAATAAGAGATGTTTAGCTGCTCAAACAGTCGCTGTAGCGTCTCTAATGGATTGGCCTGAAGATCTTCAAAGCGTACTTGTGCAAACTGATCGGCAGGGAGATCGGCAGTGTCTTTGGCAAGGGCCTGCATGAGGTAGGGATAGCTTTCTAACACGAGCGGCTCAATCGGTAAGTCAGTGGGCAAGTCACTGTAGGACTGTAGTGCTAGCTCTGGCAGCAGTCGCGTGAAAAAATGCAACGCTGATGGAAATACGCGATAGGGGTTGCGGTAGATATGGATGAACTTTGCATTTGGCCAAAGTGCCCGCAGATGGCGAATGTAGCCTGTGTATACGGGATTTTTGATTAGTAGGGGTTTGTGCTGTTGATGAATTGAGACTTTCTGGAGCAAATGGCAGTGCAGCTGCTGCCACTGTAATAGATGCGAAGATAGGTAAGAATTATTCTCTCCTTCATTCTCTGACAAAAACACTTCTCGGCGAAAGTGAGCCTCAAACTGCTTGGGAAAGTAGAGCCCGTGGTAGTAAGAGGCCGCTCCCATCGTGGCCAGTGGAATAGAATCTTCTTGCGGAGAAGTCGGTGTCACTGCCACATTATCGACATAGCGATCCTGGGGTAGGACGCGCTCTAGCAAAGGCTCCAAGGTTCGCACAATGCCTAGAATATCCCACGGCAACCCGGTTGCCAGCGGCGTGATGTAGCCAAAGTGGGGAGACTGAGCCATCAGGTTATGCAGGTGGGTCGTGCCCGATCGCCAGTAACCCACGATAAAAATCGGATCCGGGATGGGCTCAGCTTGCTGTTGATGGAGCCTAAAAAGAAGTTGCTCCGCCGTTGAAAAGGGCCAGCGAGCGAACGATACGGCCAAAGCAATCATCACTTGCGGCCAGCGATTGAAGGCCACCGGGCCATTGGCCAATAGCAGCTTGAGCAAAGTATCGGGGTTACTACCACACAAAGGATGAAACAAGCTGGCCATATCAAGCACCCGCTTTGGCTTTCATCGCCTGAGTTGCCAGGGTTTTGCCAAAATCCCAGGCCGCACCGGGGATACGGTGGGCATCGGCAACCACATCACTGACGGCTTCAACAATCCAGCGGTGATCGCGATCGCTTAGAATCAGTGGGGGCATAAATTTCACCACGTTCATCCCGTGACCGGCCACCTGCGACAGAATCCGGTGTCGCGTAAACAGCGGCACCGTAATGATTTGCGAAAACAATCCCCGATTAGCCGCTTCTAGCATTTTCCAGGAGAGCTTGAGCCGCAGGCTTTGGGGCTCACCAAACTCTAGCGCTATCATCATCCCTAGCCCGCGAACGGCTTTAAGATACTCATACTGGTGAACCAACGGCTGCAAGTCTTCCACGATCTGACGCCCCATCTGGGCCGCATGGTCAACCCAGCCTTCGGTTTCTAAAACCTCCAGAGTCGCCAGTCCAGCCGCCATCGCCAGATTGTTTTTCCCAAAGGTGCTGCCATGCACAACCGCTCTGTCCATTCGGTTGAACACTTTGTCAAAAATCCACGAGCGACAGGCCACTGCGCCAACAGGAACCAATCCACCCGACAGAGCCTTTGCCATACAGAGCAAATCCGGCTCTACGCCAAAGTGTTCTACCGCCCACCATTTGCCCGTTCGTCCCAAGCCGGTTTGGACTTCATCGGCAATCAATAAACTGCCATACTGACGGCAAAGCGCCAGCGCGCCGGGCAGGTAGTCAGCGGAAGGAATCCACACGCCATGTCCTTGAATAGGCTCAGTAATAAAAGCTGCGACATCTTTTCTGGAAAGTGCTTGTTCTAGGGCGGCCAAATCGCCAAAGGGCACTTCGATAAAATCGGGTAAAAAAGGCCCAAAGTCCGCTCTAAAATAGCGATCGCCAGTCGCTGATAGAGATCCCATAGTCAGGCCATGATAGCCGCCGTGACAGTACACAATCTTGGATCGCCCGGTAGCACAGCGACTAAATTTAATGGCGGCTTCGACGCTTTCGGTGCCGGAGTTGGCAAAAAAGATTCGATCTAGCCCTGGTGGGGTCAGTCGCTGAAGCCGCTCCGCCAGCAGCCCAGAGAGCACCGACACATCCATCTGCACCAAGTTGGGCAGATCGGCGGCTAGCACGTCTTGCAAAGCTTTGACAATAGCGGGATGGTTACGCCCTAGGGCAAATACGCCAAATCCGCTGAGCAAGTCCAGATAGCGATCGCCCTGCCGGTCCCACAAATAAGCCCCTTCTGCCTTCACATAATGACGTTCAAATCCAATGGTTTTCAGCACCTTGACCATTTGAGCATTAAGATACTGTTCGTGCAGTGAGAAATTTTCGTTCTGCCTTTGTTCAATCAGATCCAGAATGTTCATCATTACCGAGATAGAAATAGAGGGTTGAGCGCGGTGCTTTTAAGCTCTGACATGATGGCACAGTTATATCCTAAGGTGAGAGATTCTTATTCGTTAATGTAGCGGCTACTGGAAAAGAAAGCGATTTAGCCACTAGGTCGCCAAGCTATTACTGGCCTGCACTTTGTATTGAGTATGGCGTTTTGATTGCTTATCCGTAAGCACCTACTTTTGGGGGCGAGCAAATTTTAGGGTGATGCCGCCGGAGCCGCCGAGTTCGCCGCCGGTGCCGAGGATGCTGAGCTGGCCTTTGGCGTTGACTTCTACGGAGAGGGTGACTTCTTCGAGCTGAAGGCTTTTGTCGGTGGGGGTGGGTAGGTTGGGCTGGTCGGGGTCGAAGAGGTCGTTGACGACGCTGAGGAGGTT
>JBGTIK010000120.1:0-20948 GCA_041745715.1 Phormidesmis sp. | reverse complement strand
GTCATCGCGCTCATGCACCTGATAGCCTGCTGCTTTCATCTGAGTTTTTAGCTGTTTGGCAGCGCTGCGATAGCTGCCATCGCCACTCAGCCGATGACAATTTTCCACGCCAAAGCAGCCCGCTTGAGCCTGCGCTAAGTGGGGAAAGCGATCGCCCAACCGCACCACCGTGTCATACTCTGGGCCACTTTCTAGCTCTAAATCGCCTGCCAAATCATCAGCCGGTGAACTAGCCAGTGAATCAGCCAGTGAATCAGCCAGTGAATCAGCCAGTGAACTAGCTGAAAAGTCAGCGGGAAGTGGAAGCTGGTTGCTCGTATTGCTGATCGGAGTGTGAGCAGTTGAGTTGGTTGAGGCAGGCTGTGGCACTGACTGAAAGGCTGATTGAAGCGGACGAATTGGATTTGAAATTGGAGCCGGTTGAGGTTCAGTTGGCTGAAGGCTTGATTGCAAACCTGATTGCAAACCTGACTGAAGATTTTGCTGTGGTAAAGACCTTCTAGGCGGCAGAGGGGCGATCGCTAGATCGGTCAGTGCGATCGCGTCCCACTCATTATCAGACTCATCCACCGACTGAGACACCTCCGGCGGCAACGATTTATCCGGCCAAGGCATCCCCAAAAGCGCGACATGGGCCACCAAAGAGCCTAAAAAAATCCGCCAAAACAATTGATTAGACCCTCGCTCAAAGCTTAAATTACGCAATTATTGACTTCTACGCCAACAGCCTGACTAGCAACCGACTAGCCAGTGGACTGCCAACTAACTGCCAACTAACTGCCAACTTGACTACTTATTCAACTAGCAGCTGATTAGCCCTCAACCGACGACCAATCCTAATAGCGCCGTCTGATTTTCTCAAGAGACGACGGCTCAAGCCGCCTTAGCGCCCTCACTTCGCTAGCTGTAGCGCTGCTAGCTTCATCCGTGACACCTGAGCCAAATAATCCACTGCGGTACTGCGCCATCGCCACAAGCCGAGCCATCCGAGCCCGCCGCCGCATTTTCTGGCTCTGCTTTTCCCACCGCCACGACAGCCAAACGCTCCAAAGCGCCATACCCACGAAGCAACTGACTAGCAGCCAATGATCCCAGCGAGTGGGATCAAAATTTGCACTGCCAGCAGTTGTACCGCCCATTAATGTTGCTATTGCCATACCTTGCCATCGCCTTAAAATTTAAGGGGCATATCTAAGAGACATAATTAAGAAATACTCTCACTAATGCTACAGCGAATATCTTCAAATATCAATCCAAAATAGCCGATTAATATAGTCTACAGGCACACACTCAATGCTAATTGGCGCTATTTAGCGAGTGTCATACATACAGTAGTTGAATGACACTCTTATTAAGAGCAAGGACACGGAGCAGAATTTGGACATGCTTGATAGGATGATCCTGTAAACTGCTAGTGATACTGCACTACATCAACAGGACCAAATGTTACAGCCCTCACAGAGTAACGTTTTGTAAAGGACTCTTAGGCATCTTTCTCAATAAGCAATGACTGTTGCAAATGCCACCCCGACTAGCTATCATTCTCATTAGCAGAATCTTATTGATTACTTAATCAGGATCCCCGTCATGGTTGCCTACACCCCAGCCGCCCTCAAAGCAGAGCTACACGAGCGTGGCTGGCGCATGACGCCTCAACGTGAAACCATTTTAAAAACGTTTCAAAATTTGCCCGAAGGCAGACACCTCAGCGCAGAAGATCTTTGCGAAATGCTCAAAGATCAAGATGAGCCCATCGGCCTTTCGACCATTTATCGAAATCTCAAGCTGATGGCCCGTATGGGTATTTTGCGAGAGCTAGAGCTAGCTGAAGACCAAAAACGCTACGAAATCAATCAGCCTTCACCGCACCATCACCATCACCTGATTTGCGTTCGCTGCAATAAAACCATCGAGTTTAAAAACGACTCCGTTCTGAAAGTCGGCGCTAAAACCGCTGAAAAATCTGGATACCAGCTGCTAGATTGTCAGCTCTCTATTCATGCCGTTTGTCCAGCCTGTCAGCGCTCGATTTTGCCTGTCTAGAGTTTGCCTGTCAGATTTTGCTCTTTATGCAGATTGACTGACAGCGATCAGCGCCCGCAGTGTCAACGCCTATTAGCAGCACGTTTTTCATCAGCCCTAGAGCAGCATTTTCCCTTGCTGATCCAGGGCTTTTTTAGGTTTTGAGGCCACAGGCGCTATTAGTAGGCACTATCAAAATATATTCTCAATACTAGGGTAGCGGTCTGATTTTTGCGCAATGACACTCGCTATCAGTAAAGTAGCACCACTGTTTTAACTCATGACGAGAACTTTAACCCGTACAGCTCACGAAAATCAATGGGCAACAGTGAGATTAGGCAGTTATTCTCCGCTTGACAAAGAGATCAATACTAGGGATATAAAGAATTGTCACCATTTGACTATGCTATTTTTTTCCCAATGACTTGACCTTTTTGAGCTTTCTAAATAAGAATGATTACTAAATTTAGAAAAAATGCATCATGACCTTTTTGTCGGATGAAGCCCTCAAAGATGAGCTAAACGCCCGAGGATATCGCTCGACACCCCAGCGCCAAAAGGTTTTGAGCATATTTATGGCGTTGGCCCAAGGCGAACACCTTAGCGCGGAAGATCTGCACACAATTTTGGAAGAAGATGGCGAGCGCATTAGCCTTTCGACGGTGTATAGAACGCTGCATCTAATGGTGTATATGGGACTGCTACGAGAATTAGAGCTAGCAGAAGGACACAAACACTACGAGCTGAATCGGCCTCTCAAAGATCACCATCACATTGTCTGTGTGTACTGCAATACCACACTTGAGTTTGTCGAAAATTCAGTGGCCAAAATTGGCGAAAGAACGGCCCAAGCTTCGGGTTATCACGTTTTGGACTGTCAGCTTACGCTGTATGGCATTTGCGCTAACTGCGCTCAGGTGTAATGCACGGTAAAAAAGCCCACCGCTATTGATAACGGTGGGCGCTGTGTCTTGAGAGGATGGTTAGACCATGGCCTATGTACGCAATAGCTTAGTCCAAAACCAATCTATTGGCAATATTTATCAATAATTTATATAGGATAAATTCGTTGATTTTGCTTTTGCCTGGGGATTTTTTTCTAATAAATCCTTACAATCGAGCAATATAAATCTGTTCAGCTAGTAGCCGTCGCTCAGCCAAGAGGATTTTCAAAAGGTTTACATAAGAATTAATCTCATTAGTGATAGTATTCTGTGATTCCTGCTTTCGAGCTTTTGGCTTGGGAGCTATCTGTACTTAATATCAGAACGGTGAGCCATGAAGGTTTCAAGACGAACGCTAATGATCAACAGCGCTGCTGCAACGGCAGCTTTTGCTGCAACCCAACTTTTTCGACCTCGGTTAGCTCAGGCCCAAACTAATGATGTTGTCAATCTCTATTCGTCTCGCCACTACAACACAGATGACGCTCTGTATGAAACCTTTACCGACCTCACCGGGATTCGGGTGAATCTGCTAGAAGGCCCAGCCGACGAACTGCTAGAGCGGATTAAAAATGAGGGGGCAAATAGCCCAGCCGACGTGTTTATGACCGTAGATGCGGGCAGATTGTGGCGCGCTGAGCAGGCGGGACTGTTTGCTCCCGTTATTTCTAAAGCGCTGAGCGACAACATTCCTGAAAACCTCAGACATCCAGATGGTTACTGGTTTGGCTTTTCTAAACGGGCTCGGGTCATCATGTACAACAAAGATGCGGTCGAACCGGCTGAGTTGTCTACATATGAAGATCTGGCAGATAGGCAATGGCGCGGCAAAGTGTTAATTCGCTCTTCTAGCGATATTTACAATCAGTCTTTAGTGGCTTCTATGATTGCGGCGAATGGATTGCAGGCAACTGAAGAGTGGGCAAAAGCCTTTGTGAGTAACTTTGCGCGATCGCCGGAAGGTAATGATCGAGCTCAAATTGAGGCGGCGGCGGCTGGATTGGGTGATGTGGCGATCGCTAACACCTATTACCTACCTCGCTACGCACAAGATAACGATCCGGCCAAGCAAGCTGTTTTCGACAAAACCGGCGTCTTTTTTCCTAATCAAGCAGATCGCGGCACCCACGTTAATATCAGCGGTGGCGGCGTGGTCGCAACTGCGCCTCATGCCAGCGCCGCTCGACAGTTTTTAGAATATCTATCAGACAGTGAAGCGCAAGCATTTTTTGCCCAAGGCAACGATGAATACCCCGTCGTCGAAGGCGCAGCCTTAAGTCCCATCGTCGCAGGCTTTGGCACCTTTAAAGCAGATGATATAAATGTCTCTGCCTATGGTGAGAACCAAGCTGCCGCAGTACAGATGATGGATAGAGTCGGCTGGCAATAACCATCATCAGGGCTCTTACGCTAGCGCATGGCTTTAAATGCAGGCCGTGCGCTTTCTTTTGTGACTTGGCCTAAAGCCTCGTACTATTAACAAAAGTTATTATCAATTGCAAATCGAATTCTAGATAGGCTCTCAGTTAATGCTTTGTCTGTTGAAATAGACAAAGCACCTGAAATTTAAGGGCTTCAACGAGTCATCTCAAAACATTATTGAAAATATTTCCTATTAAGCGACTATTAGGATATACTTCGTTAAACGCACTGTTGAGATTAATAATCAATAACTCCAAAAATCCTATGATGCCAGAATCCGATAAGCTTTGGCTCTCGGTGAGCCCGCACCTTAAATGTTTTGATCAGCGATTGTTGTCGCAGTTAGTGAAGCGCACAATCATTCAGCGCTGGGAATATTCTCAAACGTTAGATGAACCTTGCTCAATCGATGCCGTTGTGGACGCTTTGCACGATTACTTGAGCCAGCGCGATCGCCAAATACACCTCATTGGTCATGGCGTCAGCGGCATTGTAGGGTTGATCTATGCCCGCCGTCATCCTGAGCGAGTAGCCTCTCTAACGCTGCTATCAGTCGGAGCTTTACCAGCCGTCAATTGGCAAGCTCACTACTACGCGCTGAGGCAGCTTTTGCCCTGTAGCCGAGAGATTATTTTGGGGCAAATGACTCGGTTGTTGTTTGGTCAGCAGTCGATTGGTTTTACTAAAGCCTTAGCCCAATTGCTCGCAAGAGATCTAGACAGCAATCTCACGCTTCATTCACTCGCTCATCATACTGAAGTTTCATCCGGCGGTGTAGCTGTGCCCTTATTAGTCTGCACAGGTGCAATTGATTCGATTGTTTGTACCCAAAAGCAAATGCTGTGGCACGACTGGATGAAGCCTACAGATCGGCTGTGGATCTGCCCAGAAGGCAATCATTTTTTCCACTTTTATCACTTTAAAGCAGTCGCTGAGGTCATATCCGAACATTGGCACGCGCCGCACCCTAACGCTGCACGGAGATTAATTCCTGCTAGTCTCTCTCAGAGCCAGTCTGGATTTAGTTCTGGATTTAGTTGAGTTAGGTGACTCCAGACTCTTCTCCTATATTTTCTTTTTGGTAAGACTCTAATGGCACTTGTTTTTGCAACCGCTCAAAAGAACGTCTCTATTGAATCAGTTGGAATTGAATCAGTTGGATCACTTGGAGTAGATAGGTTTTCTCGCAGTCATCTTCTCACCTATTCAGTCACCGAACTCGATCAGCCTGAGCTGGTTTGGTTTAAGCGTCATGACTGCTTAAATTCGCACAGCCGAGGCTTGTGGCGCATTCATCACGGCTATGTACGGACACTTACTTGGAACCTAGAAGGGGAATCTGTACCGTTAGGATTTTGGACTCAAGGCGACATTGTTGGAAAGGCGATCGCTCAAGCCGATCCTTACAAAGCAGAGTGTTTGACAGCGGTAGCAGCTGAGTATTTGGGCGATCGCGACCTTTGTTCACAAGCTGATATACTTTCGCAGGTAAAACAATCTAACGATCTTTTACGGATTTCTCACTGTCGTCAGGCCGAATCTCGCTTACTTCAGTTTATTTGCTGGCTAGCGCATCGCTTTGGTCGGCCCACGGCTGAAGGGCGCACAGTTCAAATCAAGCTCACGCATCAAGAGCTAGCCGATTCGATTGGAATCACGCGGGTAACGGTAACGCGATTGCTGAAAGTGCTAGAAGCCCAAAAGAAAATTAAGTGGTCGATTCGTGAAAAGCTGGTGTTTAGGGCAACAATGGAGCAGTTTGCAGGTGCTTGTGGATGATTGGTCGGGCTGCGTTGGGCCTACACTATAAACGCTCAAGTTTGCTCAAGGAACCCAGATCAATGTGGAGTTCTCTGAGAAAGTAAAAGCGATCGCGCCCCTCATTATCTTTTAACCGTCCTAAGCAGCCGACTAAAGGCGAAGACAGCTCAATCAAAATCTCGTAAATTTCCGCTTGGGTAACATGCTCTAGAGCCTCATTCGATTCACTGGCCTCGCACACAGCGTAAATGTCCGCTACAGCGACACTTTCTTCATTGACATTGATCAAACAACGCTTGACAACTCGAATGAGGGCAGCGCGCCGGGCTAACTGTTGCAAAATATCATCAATAAACTGATTGATTTTGGCATCGGCGGCTTCTCCAAAAGGCGCAGCCTGCAAGCAGGGTTTTAGCTTGAGCAGATCAATCGAGCCGGGATGCTGAGCCTGCAATTCGGTCAGGCGCTGTAGCGTATTGGGATGGATGACATTCATTTGATTTTCCTGGGCGGCTTGAGTCGCAAGGTTATTGGGTGCGCCCGCTGCCACAATCAGCTTGACTGAGCGCTCGTACTGCAAAGGGCTGAGATAAGCTTGACCAAAGTGGATGAGCCTGACGGTGAGCGCACTAGCTACGCGGCCACGAGCACCGGCCTTGCACTTGCCGATTAAAGCATAGGGCTGATCGCAAAAAAATACGGTGCTCTGTGATCTATCAGCGATGGCATTATCTGTTGAATGAATTGTTAAGCCATCTGTCAAGTCATCTGCTGAGACGGTGCTTTCTTCGGGATTATGAGCAAAGTTACTAAACCCTAGTTTGCTGAGGCTTTGGCAGGCTAGCACCTTAAAGTCGTAGCTGCTTTTGTGAAGCCCAGTTTGAGCTATCTGCTGAATCCAGACCAGATCAGAATCGTAGAGGTAAGTTTCTTGGGCGCATGACCAGCCTAAAAAATATCTGAGATCTCGATCTAGAGACATTGCACCCAAGCTGCTTTCTCTCATAGAAACGAGAGCTGTTTGAAAGGCTTCTAGTTCAGAATGAAGGGGTGGCACTAGGTCGAATAGCTGTTGCTGCCGTTTTTCAAAACTCTCTGAATCAAGAACGGGGCCAGCGTCTTCAGTCGATACGGGAATGGACAAATCAACGTAGTACCCGGCTTTATCGGCGGTCACTGGCGGTGAGGCTAGTTCTATCGGTCGCGTAAATCGATACACTCTTAGCGGTAAGAGAAAGATTCTGTAGCGGGTTTGAACGAGCGTTTTGAGATAGCTTTCAGACCAAGCGGTGAGCTTGGCAATGGCAGCGAGATCGGAGGGCACATTGTATACGCGACAAGCGCCTGCTTCGGCCCAAGCATAGGTGGACAGCAGCGTGGTCGGCAGGGCAGTGGTGGGAAGGCCAGTGGTGGTAGGCGATCGCATCTGCGCCCGATTGCTGCTAACTGCATTTAAAAAATCATCGCTATAGCGCTCTTCAGGCGCTGCCGAATCTGGATCAGGCTGCACAGCGCACAGCAAAATCTTAGCCGGATTGTGAAATGAGGCCGACATCGCCACAATCATCCGGCCCTGGAAAAGCGCTTCTATATCGAGCGCTGGCAGGCATAAAGCAGTGGATATTAACGTTTCACGCATAGATACAAAAGACCCAACAAAGCGGCAAACCGCACCGCTTTAGGATGCCCGCTTTAGGATGTCCATAGCTAAGCTAAAAAGCCGTCACTACGCGATTAAATGTCTTTGTAGCTGAGCAAACCAGAAATGGGAGGCGATCGCCCTATAATGTGACAGCAATATGACCCCAGACTCTTATGGCTGAGCATCCTTCTCCTAAAGAAATTTTATCGGCCTTGCTGCCTGCGCTCAAGGTAGCCGCAGCTTATGCGCAGCAAATTCAGCAGCGAATTTCGGCTCTGCCGAATAAGTACGAAGGGGATCACCTGTTTGCCAATGCGCTGACTGATGCGGATTTGTCTATTCAGACTTTTATGGAGGTGACGCTGCTAGCGACGTTTCCCAATCTGCGGTTTTACGGCGAAGAGTATGAAAAATCTTACAATACGAAGTATTTTAGAGCGATTGATCTAGGGCCGCAGGGCGATTATTTAATCACGCTCGATCCGATTGACGGCACCCGCTATTACATGGATGGGCACCCGAATTATTTGGTGATGTTGACGATACTCAATGCCGATGATTTTGAAGCGGCGATCGCGCTGAGCCCTGCCCATAATCGATATTTTTACACTTTGCGAAA
Source organism: Phormidesmis sp. (assembly GCA_041745715.1). Taxonomy (GTDB): domain Bacteria; phylum Cyanobacteriota; class Cyanobacteriia; order Phormidesmidales; family Phormidesmidaceae; genus Phormidesmis. The sequence continues at coordinate 12,538 of JBGTIK010000120.1, read as the reverse complement.
TCAAGGTACGTTCGTCGGCACGCTAGCGGATGATTTGGATGAGTGCAAGCCTTTGAAGGTAGTCGATCCAGTCGAAAAGGTGCTGGTGGGCTGGTCGCTGAGCCCGATTGCGGATGTGGTGCGATCGCACTATCCGGTGGTTGACTTACAAGCAGAATACTCAGCGCAAACGCCAATTCCTTCCATTAATGGGCTGCTCACCGGAGAAGTCGCTGGCGTAATCTTAGCGAGCGCTCAATTTATTGATACAGCGGCGCTGGCGTGGATGTCACAAGAAATGGGCTACTACGTCACTGACTATAGCGGCAATCCGCTGCCGCCGCTGTCGAAGTGTGAAAACTATCGCCGCACGCAAGTGATTGTTTCAGCCACAGAAACCATGCAGCAAAAGCTGATTGAGATTATGAAAAAAATTGATCTCTCCGTGGATGCAACTGGCAAGGTCACCTTTGGGTCATAAGGCTTTAATCTTCTTCAGGCAGGTCTTCTTTAGACAGGCGTTGTTTAGGCAGGCGTTGTTTAGACAGACCCGTGTCTACAGAGTTGCCTTTCATCTCATCTATTTCTAGCAAACTCACAATCGTACTCGCGACTGGAATCGCCAAAAAAATGCCTAATATTCCGGCAACTCGAGCCCCGACAATGAGAGCAAAAAACATCACAACCGGATTAATATTCAGTGAGCCCCGCATAATTCGTGGCATCAGTAAATTTTCTTCTATCTGCTGAAGCACGACACAAATAAAGACCGCCTGAATTGCAAAACCAATGCTTTGCGAAAGTAAAAACAGCATGACTAAGCCAATGCCAATGGTCGAACCGATGCCTGGGATGAGATCAAATATGCCTGCTGTAAGCGCTAAGGTAAGCGCGTAAGGCATTTTGAAAATCAAAAAAGCGACAAAGGTAGCCGTTCCAAAAAACATAGAGAGCAGCAGCCGCCCCCAAAAGAAGCCCAAAAGACTTTTGCGAACCGTTCTCGTGATTCGGTAGCGATGGTTTGCCGGAACGCGACTGATGAAAAACTGCCAAATGCGATCGCCATCTAACAGCATAAACAGGGTCACAACGGCAATTAAAATGCCGTAGACAAAGTTAGTGAGTAAAGCTTTAAAAAAGACAATGCCTGTGCCTAAGATACTCACCGTTTGGTCGCGAACCTGATCGCCAATGGCCTGCAAATCAATCTGCAAATTCCAGCGCTCCAGCGATCTTTCTAGGTCCTCAATGCGAGGCGTAAGAGAAGTCAAGAACTCAGCTACATTATCAATTAGGGGCTGCCCTTGAGAAAAAACGGCTAAGCTAATAGCAATAACAATGCCGCCAATGAGCGTCAAAGCAATCAGAAAAACCACAAATACGGCAACATTGTGCGGCACAAAGCGCCGCAGCCATCGCACCGGATGGCTGAGCAAAAAAGCCAAAATAGTGGCTGAGGTAAAAACCACTACGACAATTTCAAAATAGCTCAAAGCCTCAATCGTGGCCCAGGCGCAGCCAAACAACAGTAAATACCGGACCAAAGCAGAGGTCGTGAAATAGTTCCAAATCGGGTGGCCTTGCATAGGGCGCGGGTGGTGAGGTTATATGTTTTTTTAGGGTCGAATTTTAAGGGGGCGTTTCGGCAATCGTTTCGGCAATCGCAGTATCTTGTACGAGCACGTAGGGCTGCACAATCAGTGAGGCAAAGCATTTATTGTGGCTACTCCAGATAACGAGCTGTTCGGCGTTGGGCTTACCAATAAGCTGCTCGGTAATCCAGTGTTCTACGGCTTGAGTGTTGTCCGTGGCGATCGCAACGCCCACTGCCGCCAGATCCAAATTAGGATTCACGACGACAACTGCATCTCGCTGCACATGGGGCTTTAACCATTCCCACTGCACCGAGCCCACCATACTTTTCAATTCTGCGTGCAAATCCGCTGTCATCGCTACTCTTAATAACTAGATCTATACATTAGATTTCGAAGCTCCTCTCTAAAGAAAGATTTAGGATAAAGGCCATCAATCCGAGCAGTTACAAAACCGAGATGTACCTGCGAGCAGCTGTACCAAGCGCTATTTTACCGTGCTGAAGAGAACGTCTGAGCTTTTTAGCGCTATCGCCCCAACGCGTGCAGCCCATGAATTTCATCGGCGCAGCGCTGCGTAACGGCTTGTAGCGAGGCTTTGGCTTTATCTGCTGGCGGCTGAATAATATCGCCGATGCGAACCGTAACCGGACTGGGCCTTGGCCATTTAGAAGCTTTACTGAGAACGTTTTCGGTACCCCACAGGCTCACGGGTAGCAGCGGCACCTGCGCTTTAGCCGCAATCAAAGCTGCGCCGAGCTTAGGCGCTGAAATTCGACCATCCGGAGTGCGCACACCCTGCAAAAAAATACCCACTGCCCAGCCCTGCTCTAGCTGCTGCAAGGCCGCTCGAATGGCGCTGCGATCAGCCGATCCTCGCTTCACCGGATAAGCCCCATAAGCTCGAATGGCAGGCGCTAGCACGGGCACTTCAAACAGGGTTTCTTTGGCCATAAAGGACACCGGCCTGCGCAGACAGTTAGAGAGCAAGGGCGGATCAAAGTAGCTGGCGTGATTGGCAACCACAATCAGCGGCCCTGTCATCGGCACCTTTTTTGCCCCGTAAATCCGCCCTCGTAAATAGCCGTGCAGCACCGGGCTCACCACCGACCACTTAAAAAGGTGATACAGAGCAAGGCTAATGAGGGGTTCACGGGTTCGAGCCATTGGGAAGTTACCTGGGGATTGCCCAAATTTTTGCATATTTTTGAGCGCCGATGCACTCAGGTGCTTCACGCTTTTATGAAGCTCGTATCAAGCTGGGTACGCTAGAGCCAATAGTTTTTATCCCTCTTTAGGTAATATGGCAGCGGTCACCTACTCTCTACCGGGCACGGTTTTACCGGGCTATCAAATTTTAGAAACCCTGCAAGACGGCGACGCTACGGTCGTTTACCGGGGGCTTCGAGAACAGGATCAGCGGCCAGTTGTGATCAAGCTGTTAAAAGCCGACTATCCCCCGATTGAGCTAATCATGCGGCTCAAGCAGGAGTATCGCATTCCTCAAGGGCTAGATCATCCTGGCATTGTCGCCGCGCTGAGCTTAGAAAATCATCAAAACCACTTTGCCCTGGTGCTCGAAGACTTTGGCGGTATTTCTCTGCGGCATCAGCTACAGTCAGGGCCATTACCCATTGCGACGTTTTTGCCGGTGGCCATGCACCTAGCCGACATTTTGGCTGTGATGCATCAGCAGGGCGTCATTCATAAAGACATTAAGCCTTCCAATATTATCTTTCATCCGCTGACGCAGCAGGTCAAGCTAACTGATTTTGGCATTGCCTCTCAGCTATCGCATGAAGTTGCGGCCTTAGCAGCTCCCGATGCGCTAGAAGGGACGCTGCTGTATATGTCGCCGGAGCAAACCGGACGAATGAACCGTCAGGTTGACTACCACAGTGACTACTACAGCTTAGGGGTAACTTTTTATGAAATGCTGACTGGCAAGCTGCCGTTCCAGAGCGCTGACTCGTTAGAAATTATTCATTGCCATGTTGCAAATACACCGCTCTCGCCGACCGCAGTGAATTCAGAGGTGCCGGAGGCGATCGCCCATATCGTCACTAAGCTGATGGCCAAAACGGCTGAAGATCGCTACCAGACGGCGCAGGGTCTGTGCACTGATTTGGCCCGATGCTGGCAGGATTGGCAGCAACAGGGCACGATTGATAGCTTTACGCCGGGGGCTTTAGATGCGGCTAGTCAGCTAGTGCTGCCGGAGCGGCTATATGGCCGCGAATCCGATACGCTTGCGCTGTTAGCGGCCTTTAATAGAACCTGTCAGGGCGCAGCCGAAATGGTGCTGGTGAGTGGCTATTCCGGCCTTGGCAAGTCGTCTTTGGTGCATGAAATTCATCAGCCGATTACGCAGCAGCGGGGGTATTTTATTGCCGGTAAGTTTGATCAGCTCAACCGTGGTTTGCCTTATTCGGCGCTGATTCAGGCGTTTGAGCAGCTGGTGCAAAAGCTGCTAGCCGAACCGAGCGATCGCCTCCAGCTTTGGCAAGCTAATCTAGCTGTGGCCCTCGCTAATCAGGGCCAAGTGCTGATTGAGGTCATCCCTGAAATTGAAACGCTGATCGGCCCGCAGCCCGCCGTCGCCCCCCTCGCCGCTGCCGAAGCCCAAACCCGGTTCAATCAGGTATTGCAGTCATTCATTCAGGTCTTTGCGCAGGCCGATCATCCGCTAGTGCTATTTGTCAATGATTTGCAGTGGGCGGATTTGGCCTCACTGAAAGTCATTGAGCGCCTGATAGTAAGCGGCGAACAGGGCCATCTGCTGGTGGTTGGCGCGTACCGAGACAATGAAGTCAGCTCGACTCATCCGCTGATGAAAGTCGTCAAAAAGATCACCGCGATCGGGCGCTCGATTACTCAGATGACCCTCCAGCCCTTGAGCTTTGAGCATGTCCTGGCTTGGATTAGCGATACGCTGAATCAGCCCCAGAGCGATCGCCTCGTAGCGCTGGCCAAGCTGCTGTTTAGCAAAACTCAAGGTACCATTTTTTATGACGCAGCTGGTCAAAACGCTGTATACAGAAGGGCTGATTGCCTTTGACTTTAGTCAGCACCGCTGGCAGTGGGATCAAAACTGCATTCAAGCCGTGGGCATTACGGATCAAAACGTGGTGGCGCTGGTGGCTAGCAACATTCAAAAGCTGCCGGACGTCACTCAAGAGCTGCTGACTTTAGCAGCCTGCATTGGCAATACGTTTGGACTAGAAACGCTGACGATCATTGCAGGGCGATCGCTCTCTACCACTGCGCAAGAACTCTGGGCGGCGCTACAGGCAGGACTGATATTGCCCATCAGCAAAGATTACCAAATGGCCATGCTGGTGGGTGAAGCCGAGACGCTAGATTTGGCAGCCCATCCGATCCGATACAAATTTCTCCATGATCGAGTGCAGCAAGCAGCCTATTCTCTGATTCCAGCGGCGGCTAAGCAGGCTACTCATCTTAAAATTGGGCGATTGCTACAGCAGGCCGCGATTGGCGAAGTGCGATCGCTCGATATCGTCAATCAGCTCAACCAAGGGATTGCCTTAATCAGCGATCGCGCCGAGCAGCTGATCCTCGCTGATCTCAACTTGATGGCCGGACAGCGAGCGATCCGGGCGCTTGCCTACGAAATCGCCGCTGAGTGTTTGCAGCAGGGCCTCACGCTCGTGGGTGAAAGCGGCTGGCAGCAGGACTACTCTCTGACTTTAGCGCTGTACGAAGCGGCCACCGCCGCCGCTTTTCTCAACACTCGCTTTGATCAAGCCGAAGCCCTAGCAGCGATCGCCTTGGCCCATACCCAAACCGTGCTAGAGCAGGTCAGAATCTACGATCTGCTCGTGCAGTCATATTTGGCTCAAAATCGAATGCCCGCCGCAATTGCCCAGGCCGAGCGCGTCCTCGATTTGCTGGAGGTAAAGCTCATCAGCGATCTCAGCGATCAGCTCGATCCTCAAGCCCTCCAAGATTTGCCAGAACTCACCAATCCCTACAAGCTAGCCGCGCTGCGAGTGCTTTCATCGGTCGTCGATGCTTCTGCCGGAACACCTGAGATTTTTCAGCAGATTGTGATGACCATGGTGCAACTGTGCGCCGAGCATGGCAACTCTCGCTACAGCGCCTACGCCTATGGGGTCTGTAGCTGGTTGCTATGCGGCAGTTTAGAAAAGCCTGCCTTGGGCTATCAGTTTGGTCACCTTTCGCTAGTGTTGCTCAAGCGCTACGACCCCAGCGAACTAGACTGCAAAGTGTTAGAAATTTTCAATGCTTTTGTCTGTCACTGGCAAGAGCCTTTGCGCAAAACCCTCCAGCCGCTGCAAGATGATGTGCAAAACTGCTTAGAAGTCGGCAATAAAGACTACGCCTGTTTTGCCGCGATGCATTACGCCTGCCATCTGTTCTTAGCGGGTGAACCTCTCAATGAAGTCGCCCATCAACAAACAATATACGCCGAGATGAGCAGCGAAATGCGGCGCAGCTTACAGCTTACCTACACCCAGGTGTGGCAGCAGCTCACGGCCAATCTTCAGACCAATTTTGCGGCCCATCTTCTCCCTAAGCTAGCGGCTAATCGTGCCGCTGATCTTCCTACTCATCTGGCGACTAATGCCGCAGGCGCTGCCCTTACTGACGCTCACCAGCCGACGCGGCTAGTCGGCGACTTTTTTAATGAAACTGAAAGGCTGCCACAGCTGATAGCTGAAAACGCTAGCTTTTCAATCTTTGCAGTCGGTGTGGCCAAAACCTTACTAGCCGTGCTGTTTCGTGATTATGAGTTGGCGATGGCCAACGTCCAGCTAGCCCAGCAGCATGAAATCAAAACCGGTCTGCCGACCACCGGCGTCTTTAACTTTTATAGTTCGCTTGCTATTTTGGGCTACAGCGGCGGCTTGGTGGGTTCAAATCGTCAGGCTCATTTAGATCAAGTGCAGCGCCAGCAACTGCAATTGCAGCAATGGGCCGATTTGGCACCCGCCAACTATCAGCACAAGCACGCTTTAGTTGCCGCTGAATATGCTCGGCTTGTAGGCGATTACTTAGTGGCGATGGAGCGCTATGACCAAGCCATTGAAGGCGCTAACCGCTATGGCTACTTGATGGATGAAGCTTTGGCCTACGAGCTAGCGGGTGAATTTTACCAGGGACTCAAGCGCTACGAAATTGCCCGCACCTATGTGATCAATGCCTATTACCGCTATGTGCAGTGGGATGCTATTGCCAAGGTCAGTGAGCTTGAAACCCGCCATCCTGAGCTGTTACTGAGCCTGAGTCGGGTTGAATCAGGCTCTTTTATCAACCGTACGCACACCCGATCTCTAACCCTTTCGACGACGCGATCATCCGCATCGAGTCGAGGCTATCAAGAGCTGGATATGTCCAGTATGCTGAAGTCTGCGCAGGCGCTATCGAGCGAAATTGTTTTAGAAAAGCTGTTGCCTAAGCTAGTTACTATCACGATGGAAAGTATGGGAGCGCAGCGCGGAGACTTTTTAAGCAAGTAGTCGGCTGATCCGCTGAACCCTAGCGGAGAAAGATGGCGGCGAGAAGCTAGCGGTAGAGTGACTCAAAGGGGCGTTCGAGTGATCGCCGAACCCATGCTTATCGGCGAACAAGATTTGCCGCTCCTGGTGCTTCAGTACGTCGATCGCATCAACCGCCCGCTCGTATTAGATGACATCAGTTTAGATGTGCGCTTCAATCAAGACCCCTACGTGATTGCTCAGCAGCCCAAATCAGTCTTGTGTTTTCCTATTTTGCGTAATAAAGTGCGAATTGGCTTGCTGTATTTTGAAAACAACTTGGCTAGCGGCGCGTTTACCGGCGATCGCCTAGAGCTGCTCAAAATTTTAGCCGCTCAAATAGCTGTTTCCATTGAAAATGCACGCCTTTACCAGCAAGCTCAAAGCACCATTCAGCAGCTTCAAGACGCTCAGCTTCAGGTCGTGCAGGCCGAAAAAATGTCTGCTTTGGGCAATTTAGTTGCGGGCATTGCGCATGAGATCAACAACCCCATCGGCTTTTTAGCCAACAACTTAAAGCCCGCCAAAAGCTACATTCAAGATATTATCACCCTGCTAGAGCTATACCAGGACGAATACCCCAACCCAACCGAAGCCATTCGAGCAGAAATAGAAGAAATTGATCTCAACTTTGTGCAAGAAGATTTGCTGAAACTATTGAGCTCTATGCAAATCGGCATAGATCGCATTCGCAACATTAGCATTGGGTTGCGCACGTTTTCTAGAGCTGACAAAGATCATAAAGTCTCCTTTAATCTGCACGAAGGCATCGACAGCACCATTTTGATTTTGAAGCATCGGCTCAAAGCCGACGGCGAACGTCCGGCAGTTCAAGTAATCAGTGACTATGGCCCGCTGCCTTTAATAGATTGCTTTCCCGGTCAGATCAACCAGGTATTTATGAACCTGTTAGCCAATGCTATTGATGCTCTAGATGAGCAGAATCAGGGCCGTAGCCTCAGCGATATTCGCCAGCATCCGAGTCAAATCACAATTACCACAGCAGTCGTTAACAAGCATCAGGTACAAATTCAAATTGCTGATAATGGGGTAGGAATGCCGCCTGAGGTGCAGGCCCATATTTTTGATCATCTCTTTACGACTAAGCCGGTAGGGAAAGGTACCGGGTTGGGCCTAGCGATCGCTTACCAGATTATCGTCGAAAAGCACGGCGGCACCATTACCGTCGCGTCAATTCCCAAACAAGGCACTACCTTTACCGTGCAGCTACCCATAGCAGAGAGTTTGCCGTCCTTAATCGAAAGTAAAAACACATGAGCCTGAATAATGAGCCATACAATTTCTAAAAAATAGTGACCAAAACCAACGATTACTGAAACTACAATGACTGAAACCGTAATGACTGAAACTGCCATGACTGAAACCGCTGAGTTCACCATGCAATTTTCCCTTAAAAAACAACTCCAGAAATGGCTGTTTAACCGCACCTCTATCATCAGCCTAATCGTCTTGGTGCCTACACATTTGTGTCTGGCCAAAATTTCAGGCTATTTTCCTTTGCCGATGGCAGTAGCACAATTTGGCCTTCTAGCGGGGTATTTTTGGCAGCCCTGATGCTGTTTGGCCCCAAGGTGTGGCTACCAATTTTTATCAGCGATTGGATTGTCTGTCAAACGCTGTTCTATCACGCCTTACCCACTAGCCTATTAATTTCGACCATCGATACCGCTGAAGCCGTTGGCGCTAGCCTGCTGATGCTGCACTTCGTGAAGCGCAGCTATCCCTTTAATCGAATTGCCTCTACGCTTAAATATCTGTTGCTGCTAATTCCTATGCCGCTGATCTCTAGCGGATTGGCCGTGGCCGTGCTGAGCTGGCTAGGCATTAGTAATTGGAGTGATTTTTGGCCTGTTTACCGGGGTTGGCTTTGCGGCGTGCTAGCCGGTGAAGTCGTGATTACGCCTTTTCTGCTTTCTACTGGGTACAGCTTTAAATCTAGGCGCTGGCGGCTGACAGATATTCAGCTTTTAGAATTTTTGATCGTCTTAGGGCTGCTGCTGGGGATTGGAGTAGCTGCCTTTTCCGGGACTGCGCCAATTGAATATGTGCTAATCTTTCCATTGATTTGGTCAGCTTTCGGTTTCACCCCCGAGAATCGGCTTTCTTAGCGCTGGCCATGAGTGTGCTTTCTATTTACCAAACGCTGCAAAGCCACGGCTCATTTGCCCAAGGTGAAACGGCAGCGGCGGCGGTATTACTGCAATCATTTATCGCATCGCTGAGCATAGCAACGTTGGTTTTATCCGCTGCTATTCAAGAAAACCGGCAGGCTAATAGCAATCTCCGAGAAATTAATGAAGACCTCGAACATCGGGTAGAAAGGCGTACGGAAGAACTAAGCCAAACTCTTCATCAGCTTAAAAGAACTCAAACTCATTTGGTACAGCAAGAGAAAATGTCAGGCTTGGGGCAAATGGTGGCAGGTGTAGCCCATGAGATCAACAATCCAGTTAATTTTATTCACGATAACCTGAGGCACATTGGCACCTATACTCACGACCTCATAGACTTTTTGCAGCTATACGAAAAGCACTACCCCAACCCGCATAGTGACATCAAAGCGCAAGCTGAAGAAATAGACATAGGCTTTATTAAAACAGATTTAGCAAAGACTTTTACCTCAATGAAGGTCGGCACCGAACGCATTCGAGAGATTGTGCTATCGCTGCGCAACTTTTCTCGAATAGATGAATCCGAGTGCAAAGCTGTCGATATTCATCAGGGGATAGAGAGTACGCTGATGATTTTACAACATCGGCTCAAGGCGTCGCCTGAGCGGCCTGAGATTGCGATTATCCGAGACTTTGGCGAACTGCCGCCAGTCAAGTGCTATGCGGGTCAGCTCAATCAGGTATTTATGAATATTTTGGTCAATGGCATTGACGCGCTAGAAGCTGATCTAGCCCAAAACCCCAGTACTCAAAAAAGGCCACAGATGACGCTGCGCACAGAAGTCCGATCTCAGAGCGCTGTTATCAGCATTGCCGATAAAGGGACTGGCATTCCGGAATCTGTAAAAGACCGCATTTTTGATCCATTTTTTACCACGAAAGCAATTGGCAAAGGTACCGGCATGGGCATGGCCATCAGCTATCAGATCGTGACCGAAAAGCATCAGGGCAAAATCGAATGCTTTTCGGATGCAGGCGTCGGCACAGAGTTTGTCATCGAAATTCCGATGTGTCTATCGGCTGAGGACGCTGAGGCTCTTTAGAATGAAATAGCTCCAGCTAGTACGGTGACCTAGCTGGAGCTATTAAAATTATTGAAAAATGCCTTTACTGAAGCGTAGATTTAGATCGAGTATCAAGACCGTCTAGCCGCTCAGCTTGCACGTTGTCAACCGCTTTGGATTGAGTATTGAGGTGAGCTAATCGAGCGGATTGAATGTTGTCTACAGATTTAGACTGATTGTTCAAAAACTCAAGGCGGGTGGATTGGACATCTTGAATGGCCTTGGTTTGGTTGTTGAGAAACTCAAGGCGAGCGGATTGGATATTATCGACAGATTTTGTCTGATTGTTTAAGAACTCTAAGCGGTTGGATTGGATGTTATCTATAGCTTTGCTTTGGTTGTTCAAAAACACAAGGCGAGTGGACTGAATGTTGTTGACAGATTTGCTTTGATTGTTTAGAAACTCAAGGCGAGCAGACTGAATGTTGTTAACGGCTTTGCTCTCGGCGGCGTGGGCGGTGGGGGCAATAGCGATCGCAGCAACAGAAAGCACAAAAGCGGCGAGGAATTGACTTTTCATGAGGTGGCTCCTTGAGGAATTCAGTTAGGTTTGCTTAACTGATTTAAGAATGCCATCATTACTCGCTAGGCTTCTGAGCTGACTTTAAGGGCTTGCTGAGATTTGCTGAAGGCTTAGCGGGAATGTTTCACAGGCGCTACTCAGCCCTATCTCAGAAAAGCCGACAGCGATCGCGCTAGCTTTTTGTCATCACCGCCTGTTGCTATGGCTGTATCAGTTCACTAGCAATCATCTCAGCTTGTTTAAAGACAGTTTCAGTAGCGAGTAGCTGCATATCGGGTGGGTAGCCATATAGCCGCAGCAGCCGCTTGACGATAACTTTGAGTTTGGCCCGCACATTTTCCTTGATAGCCCAGTCAATGGTGGCGTTTTCACGGATTTTTTGGGTGAGGACGACGGCAAGTTCGCGAAGTTTATCTTGCTGCATCAGCTCGCGGGCACTGTCATTGCTAGCGACTGCGGTATAGAAGGCATATTCATACTCGGAAAGGCCCATAGCGGCGGCTTCTGAGTCTGCGGCGACGATCTCTTTGCTGAGGCCGATCAGTTCGTCCATCACTTCAGCGGCAGTGATAATCTTGTTCTGATAGCGCTTGAGGGCGTTTTCTAGCATCTCTAACAGAGTTTTGCTCTGCACCAAGTTTGTTTTCGCGCGGGCTTTCAGCTCATCGTTGAGCAGCTTTTTCATCACCTCTAAGGCAATGTTCTTGTGCTCGTAGTCCTTTAGCTCGGCTAAGAATTCATCAGAGAGAATAGAGATGTCAGGCTTCTTGATGCCTGCGGCGTCGAAGACATCGATCACCTGCTCGGAGACTAGCGCCTGGTCGATGACTTGGCGGATGGTGGTTTCAAGTTCTTCGTTACTGCGGCCTTCGCTGGGGCTATCAAACTTGGTCAGGCGAGCTTTGACGGCTTGAAAGAAGCCTACTTCGTCTTTGGCATCTAGGGCTTGTTCATGGGGAATGGCGATCGCAAACGCCTGAGACAGCGCCGTCACCTCATTGATATACCGCTCTTTGCCATCTTCTAGGCCCAAAATATATTCTTCGGCGGCTAGAATCAGCGACAGCTTGCGGGCAGTATCGGCCTCAAAATAATTCTCATAGGCAAAGCCGTGGTACATCGCAGAGACGACTTCGAGCTTTTCGAGCATCAGCGCTACGGCCTGCTCTTGAGCGAGGGTTGGATCGCCTTTGCCGCCTGCGTCGGAGTAGAAGGATAGCGCTTCTTTGAGGTCGGCGGCGATGCCAAGATAGTCTACGACGAGGCCACCGGGTTTGTCTTTGTAGACGCGGTTGACGCGGGCGATCGCCTGCATCAGGTTATGACCTTTCATCGGCTTGTCTATATACAGCGTGTGCATACTGGGCGCGTCGAAGCCGGTGAGCCACATATCGCGCACGATCACCAGCTTGAGCGGATCGTCCTGGTTTCTCATGCGTTCAGCGAGGGCCTTGCGCTGCGTTTTGGTGGTGTGGTGCTTGGCAATTTCAGGGCCGTCGCTCGATGAGGTGGTCATCACGACCTTGATCGCGCCTTTGGTAAGGTCGTCGTCGTGCCAGTCGGGGCGGAGCTGAATGATGGCGGCGTAGAGTTCGGCAGCGATGCGGCGCGACATGCTGACCACCATACCTTTACCGGCGAAGACTTCTTGACGGGCTTCAAAGTGGGT
>JBGTIK010000119.1:0-2986 GCA_041745715.1 Phormidesmis sp. | reverse complement strand
CTCTGCTGAAAAAGTGACTCAAGATTGGCAGCTCATTGTGGGCGTTTTGCTGCTGGTGGTGGTGCTGTTTATTCCTAACGGCCTGATGAGTCTGCTGCCAAAGCAGTTTAACTTGACTAACTTGTCTAAGCCGAAGCCTGTGTCTGTGCCAGATGTCGCCGTTCCTGTCGCGCCAGAGGCAATGCAGCCGGAAGCTGCACAGCGCGGCTCTTGAGTTTTTGGCTTTGGTTGGTTTAGAGTTGGACTGCTTTCAGCTTTAGCCAGTTCTGCTTGATGTCTTAGGTATTTGATCCCAAGTTTTTATCTCTTTTCTATCCCTACAGCGCCTAAGAGGCTTGTGCAATGGACGCGGTTTTATCCGTCAAGGATCTCAATGTTGTTTTTTCAGGATTCAAGGCGCTGACGGGCGTTAATTTGAATGTTTATGATGGTGAAATTGTCACAATTATTGGCCCTAACGGTGCGGGCAAAAGCACCTTGCTAGATGCGATCGTGAGTAAGTCTCCAGTAGCTTCTGGCCATGTTTACTATCGCGGTAAAGACATTACGAATAAGCGCCCTTATGAAATTGCCCGAATGGGTATTGGCCGCAAGTTTCAAAATCCGAATGTCTACAATGAGCTGACGGTTTTTGATAACATTTTGCTAGCTTTAAAAGGAAGTCACGGCATTTTTTCTTCGATGACGGCCAAGCTGACTAAGGCCAAAAAAGGTAAAATCTATGACGTGCTAGAGCGCACAGGTCTGATCGATCAGGCATTTAGCGAGGTTTCATCTCTCTCTCATGGCCAAAAGCAATGGGTAGAAATTGCGATGGTGCTGGCACAAGATCCTTCGATTGTGTTGCTTGATGAGCCGACGGCTGGAATGACGGCAGAAGAGACTCATGCGACGGGTGAGATTATCAAGAGCATTGCCAAAGCCGACTACTCAATTGTGGTGATTGAGCATGATATGGAGTTTGTGAAGCAGATTGCTGAGCGCATTGTGGTGCTGCACCAGGGCAGTGTGCTGGCAGAAGGATCGGTGCAAGAAGTTCAGAGCAATCCTAAAGTGATAGAGGTATATTTGGGTCGTGAAACAATCAACGCCGCTGCTTGAGATGAATGGAACAACGGCGATCGCACCGCTGCTGCTGGAAATGACCGATGTGGTCGCTGGCTATGGCCCGACGCCAGTTTTGTTTGGCGTGAATATGGCCATCAACGAAGGCGATATTGCCTGCTTGCTGGGGCGTAATGGCGTGGGTAAAACGACGCTATTGCGCAGCATCATTGGCCTCAATTCGCTAGAGAGTGGCAAGATCTCTTTTGCTGGTCGAGACATCACCCGCGCTGCGACCTACCAGCGGGCCAGAGAAGGCATTGCCTACATTCCTCAGGGTCGGGAGATTATTCCCTATCTGTCTGTATTGGATAACTTGAAGATGGGGCTTAGCGCCAGTGGCAAAAGAGCCAGAACCAAGGGAAGCGGCGTTCCTTCGGAGATTTTTGACTTTTTCCCGATGCTGAACGAGCATTTGAACCGGCAGGGCGGCTTGCTGAGTGGCGGGCAGCAGCAGCAGCTAGCGATCGCTCGCGGCCTTATGTGTGAGCCCAAAATCATGCTGCTAGACGAACCCACCGAAGGCATTCAGCCGTCTATTGTGCAAGAAATTGAAGACACCCTGCGCCGGATCAATAAAGAAAAAGGCATCACAATTGTTGTTGTTGAACAAAAGATCGAATTTGCCCGAAAGCTAGCTCAAAAGTTTTTCATTATGAAAAAAGGCATGATTGTCGAAAAAGGAACAACAGCCGAGCTTAGCGATAATTTGCTGACAGAATATCTAGCGGTATAAGGCCAGCCAAACCCTATTTTTGTAGCATGTGTAGCATATTTAGCCCCACATCAAAGGTATGGTTCTGCTGGGTAAATATACTTTATCCGTTTGTTTTTTGAATGCGCTTTATTCAACAAAGTTCGAGTGCAATTTCTTTTAAATTTCTTTTATTAGGCACTCACACCCTTAAGTGCTGAGTTTAAGTGTTGAGCTAATTGTTGAGTTTAAGTGTGGAGCGCATTTAGCTATTAGAGGAGTAGATTTCATGCCCAAGACTCTCTTTAGAATTGATCTGACCAAGCCGATGTCAGAGCAAGAGTTGCCCGGTCATAATCGGTGGCATCCCGATATTCCAGCCGTGGCTTCGGTCAATCCGGGAGATGTCTTCCGCATTGAGTGCAAGGACTGGACAGACGGCCAAATCAAAAATGATGACAGCCCCGATGATGTTCGAGATGTGGATCTTACCAAGGTGCACATGCTCAGCGGCCCGATTTGGGTGAACGGCGCGCAGCCCGGAGATATTTTAGTTGTTGATCTGGTCGATATTGGGGCACTCCAAGGCGATGAGTGGGGCTTTACCGGCATTTTTGACAAGAACAATGGCGGTGGCTTTTTGACCGATCACTACCCCAAGGCGGCCAAAGCGATTTGGGATTTTCAAGGCATTTACACCTCTTCCAGGCACATTCCAGGCGTAAAATTTGCTGGCATTACGCACCCCGGCCTGATTGGCTGCGCGCCCTCGCAAGAACTGTTGAACAAATGGAATAAGCGCGAAACTGAGCTAGTCAACAGCGCCCCAGACCTTCGCACGTATGGAGCCGGACTTTCTGGAAGTGAGCCAGTACTAGCGGCTTTACCTAACCCGACCAATGCGGTGCTCGGTCAGTTGCCTGCTGCCGATTATGATCGGGTGGCAAATGAGGGTGCGCGGACGGTTCCACCTAGAGAGCATGGCGGCAACTGCGACATCAAAAACCTCTCTAGAGGCACCCGCATTTACTTCCCGGTGTATGTGGAAGGGGCCAAGCTGTCGATGGGCGATATTCACTTTTCTCAAGGAGATGGTGAAATTTCTTTTTGCGGAGCCATTGAGATGTCTGGCTTCATCGACGTTCATGTAGACATTATCAAAGGCGGGGTCGATAAATATGCGATGGT
>JBGTIK010000118.1:0-10390 GCA_041745715.1 Phormidesmis sp. | reverse complement strand
CAAGGCTCTCAATCAACGACTACCCTTACTTTAAGGACTTTCTACCGCATATGTCTAGAATGAAATAGCCCTGACTCAGTGATGGTATATATTTTTAATAGAATTGTGTCGTAAAAGCATAGTTCTTGTATAGATCTTGTACAGAAAGATTAATGTTGGTGAGCAAATATTAAAATTAGCATCAAATATTAATATTGGTATATAGACCGCTTGATAACGGTAGAATAATGGCATTATAAGCAACAATATTTTCTTAACTTTCTACCCTGTGTTGGCTAGCTAGATTCCTTTTCACACCTCTGAGAATTTGTTTACCTCGTTACTCAACAGGAGCCGACTTAATCGAGCCTGCAACTTGCTGCTTGATAAGGAGCCTCTTTAGGGTTTCTCCGCTTTCTTGATTGGCGGAAGGATCGCTGTCTCCCTATTCGCTGTGGGTTTATTACTGTGAGTTTATTTTAGATATGGCTTTAGATCTGATCGCGCTTGGAAGAAAGCGGTCGAAGGCTGTGGGCAGTTTTTTAAAAGAGGGTACTCAGAGCAAGCAGTTTGGCGCTACCGAAACAGCAATGGCTGAGGATAACCCCGATAGTAACCCTGAAAGCAGTTTCCAAAATGGAGGCGTGGACGATGAGCGATCACCCTTAAAGCCACAGCCACAGTCGGAGACTATGTTGTTAAAAACGCGCCAGTACAGCGTTTTGATTGTAGATGACGATGAGGACAATTTGCTGTTTGCTCACTATGCGGTAGAGCAGCTTGGCTATCAGGTTGCTGTTGCTAGCTCTGGCAGTGGGGCGATCGCAGCCGCGTTCTCCTTTTGCCCGGATATCATTTTGCTTGATGTCATGCTAGAGGATATGAGTGGTATTGATGTTATCCAGCATCTACGACAGCACAAGCAGTTTGAAGCTGTGCCGATCATTGCGGTGACAGCATTAGCTCATGATCGGGATCGGGCGATCACGATGGCATCGGGCTTTTCTGACTATTTGGTCAAGCCGTATATGTTGGACGATTTAGAAGCGATGCTGAAACAGCATTTGCGTAGCTAATTCTGATGAGGTTCACTCAATTGCTCAAAGGGATTAAAAGCCACGATCAGGTTGAGCTTTTCGGGTGAGGTTGGCTCTAGAAGAGCAATCCGAGCTGTTGACAAACTAAATCCCCGCTCAATAGTTTGGTTAATTTTACCTTTAATAATTTGGTTGATCGCGTCACGCATTCTCTCAGCGAGTACAGCATCTCCTTGGGTTGACAAAAAATATTCCAATGGTGATCGCGTTCCTTCCATAGAAATGACCAGCTCCAAATTTTGCAAAAAGGTGCAAGATACTTCCGACAAATGATGCCCAACACAATTAAAGTAAAGTTGACTAATTTCGTTTTCTAAAGAGGCTTCGAGGCGCTTTAGGGTTCGAAGCTCCAGTTTTGTATTAACCATGTTTTTTCTCAAGCGTGTCAGCAAATGATTGAGATAGCTAAAGTCAGCACCCGGCTTAATGTTGTAGGTATCACAGCTTTGACGTGCTAAACAACGTATAAGTTGAAACTTTGACCCTCACTAGAACAACTACAGTTCTGGACGTGAGCATGGTTTAAGTGCCTTTTTTTATCTCTTTTCACTCTTTACTTTTACCGTTACCCTCTAGCTTCACCTTAGGAATTGCTTCAGGATTGCGAACAGCAGGCGTATCGGAAAGAATCACAATCATGCCCGTTCGCTTAGTTTCTAAAGTGGCGTCGCTTAAGAGATCCAGTACATCTACCGCCAGCACATCCTCCACCATTGACTTGATCTGTGGCTGCATCGCTTGATTGAGATCAGCGCGTACCTTTTCAGCTAGCTCTAGTTGCCCCTCTTCGACTAAGAGTTTTTCTGGCTGAGTGACAGAATCTTCTAGGATAATTGCCAACTTCGAGTCAAATAGCTGGCAAGTAACTTTGCTGGGCTGATGACCCAATTGGGTTTTGTACAGAGCCTGCATTTTTTGAGAAATTTCTCTTTCAAGTTGCCCGACGGTTTGCTGCCCACTGGTTGCCATAGGTGTAAAATCCTTTGAAGACGATGGAACCTGCAATTAGCTTGCAGGCTAGCGAGGTGTTCCGGCTCTTGGCTAGAGAAGATAGCGATGCAGTCAACTCAAACCAAGTCTTGCCGCTAAATCCAGATTCTCAGTGAGAGATGGTCGGGGAAGAATTCTCAGTGAGACAACTGGGTTAGAGCGAAGATCGGATATTCATGAGCTACATTAGTCGGGCTCTCGGCAGTTGGCAGTGCCGCAAAGGTTAGAACTTGGCCGGTAGCCTTGTCTACATAAAGGTACACGCTCACAATGTTAGACAAGGGGATTACTCAGTGCAATTTGATCATCTCTTCTCAAATCCTTAACGTTTTGCTAGGGCTCTCTTAGGACTTCCTTAGGGCTGGGCGAGTACCTTGATGTTGGTTATAGCAGCTCTAGGTAATCTTCCATAAATAGCCCATGAGCATAAGTAAGTCGATGGCTCAAGCTGGCGCTTTGCAGCAACAGCGTTTTACGAAAGATCGCGCTCAATTAGCGCGCTCAACGTCAGTCGGTGCTAGCATCGGCGTTGGTTTACTGTATGCGATTTGGCTAGCTCATGGCTTTCAAGCTTCGCTCAAAACGTCAGCTCGGCTGAGCTTACTGTTCCAGCGAGTGACTCCACTTTTGCTAAATTCTGAACAGTCTCGCGTGACGCAGTATTTGCCTGCCCTGACGGTGACGCTTCAACAGGCGGCCAAAGCTGATTCGGCTTCGTCGTTGGCCGCGCCTTATTGCCCGATGCCTGAGCCGGATGGAGTCGCGTTTGCTCAGCAATTGGCTTACAGTGTGAAGAGCCAGCTTTTGCAGTGGAATTTAGAAATAGCGGCTTATTTGGAGCCGGTGCAGTGGCCGGAGATTAGTGAGCGATCGCGCCAAGCTAAAGTCCCGATTATCATGTATCACGACGTGCTGCCTGATAAAGAAATCTACTTTGACATCACCGCTGAAGACCTAGAAAATGACTTCCGCGCCATCAAAGCCCAAGGCTTGACGCCCATCAGCCTCTCACAGATGATTTCTCACCTACGAACCGGCATCCCACTGCCTGCTAAGCCAGTCGTCCTCACCTTTGACGATGGTTACGCCAGTCATTACAACACCGTATTTAAGCTACTACAGCAATATCAATACCCGGCTGCTTTTGCGGTATTTCCGGGCAAGTTGGACGGTGATGTAGTCGGACGATCTACGCTAAGTTGGGCACAGGTCAAAGAAATGTCAGAGAGTCCTCTGGTCACCCTCGTCTCTCACAGCGTCACTCATCCCAGCGATTTGACCACCCTCTCAGATACCGACTTACACCGCGAACTAAAAGATTCTAAACAACAACTTGAATCAAAGCTCGGTATTCCTATTCGCTACTTTGCCTATCCTGAGGGCAATCATGACAAAAGAGTAGTCGCCGCGACTGAGGCCGCTGGCTACGAGGCTGCTTTGATCATGAACAACGAATCCGGCAAATTTGCAGGCGATTCTAAAAATCTGCTCATGATAGAGCGCTTTGGGGAATCTCGCTTTGAAGAAGTCACCGCTGCTGCCTGGGGTGGCCCACCGCTACCAGGATCAGTGTCACCAAGCTTGAACATTACAACCCCTATTAGTCGTTCAGAAGTGGAAATTGACGATTTACCGATGACGCTGATTGCAGGCGGACAAATCCAGACTATCCATGCCAATAGCCGCTATCCAGTCGTAGAGATTGCCGATAAAGCCGAGACTTTCGCAGCCGTAGATGGCACTTTTTTCTCTTTAGAATCTCTCGATTCCAACATTATGATTGGCCCAGTCTTGAGCCAAAACACCGGAGAGTTCATCCCCGGCAGCGCAGGCGATATCGACAAGCTTACAGGCCGACCGCTAGTGCTGATGAGGCCTCAAGCTCTTAAATTTGTTCCTTTTGATCCCAAAAAACACAATTCGCTTACAGGGATAAAGCAAGAGATGCCAGCGGTAACCGATGCCTTTGTGGGAGCAGCTTGGCTCGTCCATGAACACAAAGCACAATCTGCGGCTACCTTTAAAAATCTTTTTGCCTATGAAGAACCTCGCCATCGCGCCTTTTGGGGCATCAATCAGCAAGGCCAACCTGTGATTGGGGTAACCCATGCACAGATTGATTCGGTTGGGCTAGGTGAGCGACTCGTAAAAGCAGGCTTTCAAGAAGCCGTCATGCTCGATTCGGGCGTGAGTACCTCGCTGGCATATAGAGGCGAGTCACTGATGGGATTTGAATCGCGCCCGGTGCCGCATGTGCTGGCGCTGGTGACCGGCAGCTGCGATTGATTTTGTTTATTAATTTCACTGCTGAATGAGTGAGAGTAGCTCATCGGTAGAGACTTTGCTGCTCATGTCGGTGCCGGTGAGTAGGCTATCAGCCAAATCGCGTTTGATTTGGTGGAGAGCGACGATTTTGTCTTCGATGGTGCCTTTGGCGACGAGGCGGTAAATGGTGACGGGACGCTGCTGACCGATGCGATGAGCGCGATCGCTGGCCTGATCTTCAACAGCCGGGTTCCACCAAGGATCCATATGAATCACATAGTCGGCGGCGGTAAGGTTCAGCCCCGTGCCACCCGCTTTGAGACTGATCAAAAAGACATCGCCCTCGCCATTTTGAAAGGCATCGACGCCTTGCTTACGTTTTTTGGCCGGAGTGCTGCCATCTAAATACTGATAGGCAATCTGTTGCTTTTCCAAATGATTTCGCAAAATCTTGAGATGATCCACAAACTGACTGAATACCAGCGCCTTGTGACCATTGTCCAACAGTTCAGCAATCAGCTCACTAAACTGTTCTAGCTTTGTACTGGGAATCGCCATTTCTGGTTTCACCAGCGCCGGGTTGCAGCAGGCCCGCCGTAGCTTCATAATTTCGGCGAGTACCTGCAAATGCTTTTGGCCCGCTTGGACATCGCTACTAGTGAGCTTTTCAATCGCTTCTCGCCGCAGCGCTTCATAAAAGGCCATTTCTTCAGTACTCAACTCCACTGGCAGCGTAATTTCTGTACGTGAGGGCAGTTCTTTCAGCACCTGATCTTTGGTGCGACGTAAAATAAAGGGCTGAATCAGCCGCCGCAGGGCGTCGCTAGCGGCATCATTTTGATCGCGCTCAATTGGATTGGCAAAGCGCTGATTGAAGCTTTCTAAAGAGCCCAACAGGCCAGGATTGATGAAGCGAAACAGATTCCACAGCTCACCTAAATGATTTTCAATCGGGGTGCCGGTCATGATGATTTTGAAGCTGGCCTGAAGCGCCATGACGGCTTGCGATCGCTTCGTTGCATGATTCTTAATCGCCTGAGCTTCATCCAACACAACGTTTTGCCAAGTGACATCCGCTAGCATGGCGGCGACATCTTTTTGCTGAATCAGGCCGTAGCTACAGACCAATAGATCCTTTGGCCCTAGATCATCTAGTAAGCTTTGGCGGCTGGTGCGATCGCTTGCCCCAAAGTCTTTTACCTGCAAGCTCGGCGCAAACCGCTCGGCCTCGCTCGCCCAGTTCATACAGACCGACGTGGGTGCCAGCACCAGCGTGGGGCCCTGGTCACAGCGGCTGAGAATTACTGCTAGACCCTGAAGCGTTTTGCCGAGGCCCATATCATCGGCCAGACAAGCGCCCACGCCCCAGTTGGCCAGTCTCGCCAGCCAAGTGAAGCCGCCCTTTTGGTAGTCGCGAAGGCTAGCTTGCAACGTCTCTGGCACGTGGGGCTCAATCTCGCAGGCCGCTTTGATGTGAGCAATGTGATCTTGCCATGCCTGATCAACTTGAAGCTGTTCGACATCCCCGAGCATTCCATCTAGGGCCAAGGCCGCTAGCCCGTGAATACGCAGCCCTTTGCCATGCGGCTGAGCCAGTCGCCCTAGCATCCCCAACCGCTGCCGAAACTCGTCAGTCAAAGCCAAAAACTCGCCATCGGCTAAGGGCACAAACTGCCCCGGTGTGGATTCTAGCAAGGCCATCAGCTGCCTAAGATCCATCACCCGATCTTCACTGATTTGGACTTCGCCGCTAGCAGCAAACCAGTCTTGCTGACGGTGAATGTCAAATTTGAAGTCGTTAATACCGAGCTGCCGAGAGACTTTGAACTTTTCACCTTCCGGCCATTCTAGAACAATCTCTTCGCCAAGTGTCTGAAGCTGCAACAACAGCGTCAAGCAGTCTGAAGCCTCGTCGATTAGCCACTCTCTGCCAATGGCATCATAGTTATCGAGTACCGAACAGGCGCTGATCACAGCCATTGCCCGCTGCGTTTCTTCATCGAGATTCCGCTTGGTTTGCAGCCGTTTGCCTTCTACTTCGGCAATCACGGTTTCGCCGCCTTCCCCCGGCGCATAGTACGAGCCGCCCGTCGGAAAAGGATGCGCTAGCAGCGAGATTTTGAGCCCTTCGCCAGCAGGTAGTAGATGAACGTGTGTAATTGCATCTGAGGGCACTTCTTCGGCTTCGACGCCGCCGCCAATGTCCGATTGCACCGTGACCACGCTGGCGACAGAAGCGATCGCCTGCAACACTCTCTCCTCTGCTTGGGCAGGTACCTCTAATCGATTCTTTGGCCCTAACACATCCGCAATACGCCGATGCTCTGTTGTCACTGCGATCACCTTTAGCCGAGTAGGCGTTTCTGGGGTAATCAACAGGTCGTCTTTGCCAATCGGTGGCACCAGCTCAATGCTCAACCGCTCACCTTCTAACCGTTTCACAAACAGCTCTGGTTCTCCTTTTACCAGATCTACGCGCACGGTAGGAGAGTCTTCCAGAAACACCAGCGGGTGCCCTACCAAGGCCAGTAGCGCTGCTCTAGAGAAAGTATAAACGGGCTTACTGGCTCTGCTGTAGTAATAGCTGCTGCTTTGTTCATAAGTGACATCAAGAGCGTCGCAAATACGCTGATCTTGCTCAGTGGCATAGTCCGGCAAATCTTCATACAGCCGCTTGAGGGCAACGGGTTTGCCTTTTGTCCAGCCGCCTTTGGCACCGATTTTTTGCTCTAGCGGGGTGAGTGACCAGTTATGGAGAGATCTAAAGTGCAGCCGCCAAACCAGTCGAAAGGTTGCCTGGGATAGATCGGCGGTATTGAGAGTGGACTCATTTAGCTGGGTGAGGGCGTGGAGAGATCGCTCCCAAGGCGCTTTGTACTCAATCACTTCAAGCAGCCGACGGCTATGAATTTGCTCTTGCAACGTCTCGATCATCTCGGCATAGATATTAATCTTTTCTGGATCAGAACTTTCTGGCTGATACACCATCATCAGCTCAGCGGTTTCTAACGCAATCCAGCCATAGCCTGCTTGAAGCGCAGTTTGGCAAAGCGTTGTAAGCGATTTCGGTAGCCATTCAGCTAAATTTTCCACCGAAAGCCAGTAAAGACTGTAGATTTCGATCAGGGCAGGTAGGCCCACTGAGGTGATCTTGTATGGCGTCAACAGTTGCGTATCGCTCAGCGCTTGGCTTAATTTTCCTTGCTGCATCTGCAACAGGCTCAGCAGCGGCGGCATTGCCCCTTTGAGCCAGTGCTGAGGCTGCTTTTGCAACAGCGAAATGTGCTTTTCTAGCGTCTGATGAGCGCTGGGGCTATCAGTTTCTAACAGCGCAAAAAATAACAGAACCGTAGCAGGCAGCTCAAACCAAGCCGCTTGAGCCTCAGCCGTGCTATCGGCATCGCTGAGCCCTTGGCGGTAGTGAGTCAACGCGGCTGAGGTATCTCCTTTTAGAAAGGCCAGAGCGCCCAACAATGCCTGATGCTGAAAGACATATTCGCCTAAATCGTCAGCCCCTTCAATTTTTGCTAATATCTCGCTAGCCGCTTCTGTATTGCCTCTCAGCCAAAGCTGCTCTGCATACAGCAAACATATTTCTGTGCTAACTGCTCGATTGTTGTACACCTCTTCTAACAGTTCAAAGGCTTCATTCGCGGGCACACACCTTGCCACTGAATCTTCTAAAATGGCGCTGAGCCCCATTTCTAAAAACGCATCAGACAAACTTTGCATCCATACCGGATCAAATGGATTGGTCAGCATCTTACGCAGGACGCTGTAGAAATCAATCTCTGATCGCCAGTGAAGATGGCTAGTTTCTGTCAAGAGCGTGTTGATTTCGGGCGTGTCTTCTCGGTAGATGGCGATTCGCAGCGATCGCATAAATTCATTTGGCGTGCGGAAAATTCGCGAAATGCCCGCATAGTGCGATCGCACCGGTACCTGCTTAGCGATCGCTCGTGCCATCGGCTCAAACGTGCCGCTAACCACCGCATCTCTAACCACAATTTCCATAAGCTGCGGGTGACAGCAAGGCCCCTGACCGCGCTGCTGAATCAGCACCTTATGACCAATTAGCCGAGTGACTTGAGCGCTAAAGGGCTGCTTTTCGATAAATCTTGCCGCTGCGCTATCAAGCTTGGGCAGCATCGATTCAATCCAGCAAAGCCGTGCCAATTCACGATTGCTAGGCTCATACAGCAGGGCAAATACCTGCACAATCGACTTTTGTGGGCCACTTAGCTGACGGTATTTGTCATGCAAATATTGCTGCTGATCAAGCGATTTGAGAGGCATTTTGTGAGCGGTAGCTTTCAGTAAAGCCTGGTATTTTCACTTAACAGTATCACTGACCTTACTGAGTGAGCCCGACTACCCCATAATTTTCTGGCACTAAACCTAATCCCAGTTTTCGCGGCGCAAAAGCGGATTAATAAATTCATTTAGCCCTTCGCCAATCAGCGAAAGACCAGTTACCATCAGCGTAATGGCCAGCCCCGGAAACAGCGCCGTCCACCAAATGCCAGTCGGCAGTGCATCGAGCGCCTGACGCAGCGCATCGCCCCACTCTGGGGTGGCTTCCGGCAGGCCCAACCCCAAAAAGCCCAAGCCGCCCAATACTAAAACCGCATCAGCAGCATTCAGCGTAAACAGCACGGGCACGCTTTGCACCACATTCAAAAAGAGATAGCGAGAAAGCACCACCCAAGTCGAAGCGCCCATTGACTGCGCCGCTTCAATAAACAGCTCAGTCTTGACGCTCACCGTATGGTTGCGCACCACCCGGTAATACTGCGGCACATAGGCAATCGAAAGCGCCACTGCCGCATTCACCACCCCGCGCCCGACTACAAAAGCCAACGTCACCGAGAGCAAAAGCCCTGGCAGCGTATAGATCGTATCCATAAAAAACAGCAGCGCTCGGTCGATTTTGCCGCCGCGATAGCCGCTAAACATCCCCAAAGGCACACCGATTAGCACACTCATGGCCGTGGCGAGCAGCACCACCTGCCAAGCCGCCCTCGCCCCAAACAGCGTCCGCGAAAAAATGTCATAGCCCTGACGGCTCGTGCCAAACCAGTGAGCCATAGAAGGCGCTTCATGAATTGGATTTTCTAAGCCAGCGGTGGGATCTTGAATCCAGCCCCAGCTCTGGATTAAGGGCGCGAATAAAGCCGCCAGCACAAACACCGAGGTAATGGCGAGGCCAATGTACATCAGCGCTACTGAAATAGTCAGAGGCCGTGTGCCCCTTATGCCGCCTAAAAAGCTGCGCCGCGCGGTTGGAGCCATAGCTGCTACCAGATGTGTGCAAGTAATGTGAGTGGTTCTTATTATTGCAAAGATTGGCTGATTCAAAAAAATGGGTGATGGCAAAGCTACCCCGACGGCGGATCGCTAGCCAGCATCATCCACTAACAAAATCAACCGCCGTGGGTCTAAAAAGACTTTCCACGGCAGCGGTTCGCCTTGGAGTGAAAACCACTTTTCTTTGAGGACTTCGACCTGCAAATGATAGTCATGCAGACTGCTGGGCGGCTGATGCAGCTTTAGATAGAGCGTCATGCGGTGAGGGGTTTCGCTGGTTGTCGTTAGCCAGCAGTTAAAAGTATTGACCGCAGTAGGTTCTATCAGCGAAGTGTCAACCGCAAGAAACGTAACCTGGTGAGCCCGGATGCCAATGTGAGTCAGATGGGGCGGCAGGGGTTCAATGATGTTGAGGATGCAGCGCCAGTTCTGTGCCTCTACTTGATAAGGCGAGTGAACGACTACAGGAGAGAAATTTTTACAGCCTGTAAGCCGAGCAATATCAACCGTTTTGGGCTGCTCAAAAATATGGTGTTTGGGGGCATGCGCTAGGGCTTGACCGCGATTCAATACGAGTAGATATTCGCAGAATCGGTAGGCTTCTTCTAAGTTGTGAGTGACTAACAGCGTAATACCCTGATAGGTTTGCAGTCGGGCCAGAAGCTGTTGCTCTATTTGACTGCGCAGGTGAGTATCGAGCGCCGAAAAAGGTTCATCTAAGAGTAAAACGTCCGGTTCGCTGGCCAACGATC
>JBGTIK010000117.1:0-3475 GCA_041745715.1 Phormidesmis sp. | reverse complement strand
TTTTGTGATATCCTGAAAGGCTTTAAAGAAAAGGGCCTTTGCCTACATCGTTTGGGTGCCCATAGCTAAAGTGCCGATATTAAAGGGATTTGAAAAAACCCTCTATATTAACATTAAATCTATTATGCAAGAGGTCTAGTGAAAGGTGACGGTTTTGAGCTTGATGAAAGGCATGATTTGGAGGAAAACTTACAGAGGAGAATTTTATAGAGAATTGAGCAGATTTTTTCTTTGTTGGGCGCTTTGTTTGCGATCGCAAACCACCTCCAACACTCTCATCCCGCGCTCAGGCAAGCGCCTAATCTGTGCCACAAAATCATCCACATCCTTGATTAAAACATGCTGTACGCCATAAGCCTTACACAATACCGAAAAATCAGCCTGCTGAGGGGTGGCAAAATATGTCTCAAACTCCGGCTCAAACTGAGCAACGGGCAGCATTTCAAAAATACCGCCACCGCTGTTGTTGATCAAAACAACGGTGAGATGTCCCTGTAATCGAGCCGCATTTAACAACCCATTTGTATCGTGAAGAAAGGCCAAATCGCCCGTTAACAATACCGTCGGTCGGTGCCGATGGGCTAATCCCATCGCCGTCGAAAGCGTGCCATCTATACCATTTGCACCGCGACTAAAGGCGGGCTGAATTTGGCTCAAGCCCATATCCCAAAAGCATTCCACGTCTCGCACTGGCATACTATTTGCAATAAACAAGGGTGTCTTTCTAGGCAAATGTTGCGACAGTAGCCAAACTACCTTGCTCTCTACCAAAGCTATTTCACTCGTTAGCTGACTTTCTAACTTTAAGCCTATGTCCTTTTCATACGCCAACCATTTCTGAGTGTAAGGATTCACCTCATCAGCAACAGATTGGCAACTAGATTGAACGCTGAGTGATGTCACCAGCGTCTGAACAACGCTCTGAATATTTGTAGCTAAAAACTGCGTCGGGCCATGCAGCGGATCTATATTGCGCTGTGATCCAATTACCCAGCGCCGAGGCTGACTTTGTTGCAACCACTGGCGCAAAACTTTACTAATTGGCAGTATCCCTAGCTGAATCACCTGCTCAGGGCTTAAATCATCAGCGCGATCTGCTTTTCTTAAGATAATGTCGTAGGTAGAAATAAGAGAGCTATTGAGGTCAGAGAAATTTCGCAAAGGCGAAAGCCCCTCTGCAAGCACTGGCCAATTGAGTAAAAGAGAGAGCTTGCTGATGGCCTTGCAATACGCCTCTGCATCAGCCGGACTCGCTGCACCGGCAATAATTAAGCCCTTTGAGCACTGCTGCCACTGATTTATCGGCAGTTCTGAAATCTGTTCAATCGGCGGAATCGGAGGTGCTACCGCTGCAAAGAAGGTTTGAGCGTTAAAGGCAGCTGAAATTTCGTCCGTTTTACCGTCGGGTAAGGGCGGCAGCGGATCGCGAAAAGGGCAGTTAAAGTGAATTGGGCCAGGTGTCGGAGAGATCGATTGACCCCAACTGCTTACTAATGTTTGCCGCAAATAAGCCAGCATTTCTGTCTCGGCGACCGGTACGGCTAGCTCGTGGTAGTGCTTGGTAAAGCCGCCAAAGAGCTTTTGCTGATCGATTGTTTGCCCCGAAGCACAGTCTCTCATCTCCGGCGGGCGATCTGCTGTGAATATTAGTAGCGGCACGTAACTTTCATAAGCTTCTATCACCGCTGGATAAAAGTTAGCGCCCGCTGTCCCGGAGGTGCAAACTAGCGCCACTGGCTGATGCTGACGCTTGGCCGAGCCCAGGGCAAAAAAAGCCGCTGAGCGTTCGTCTAACATGGGGAGTGCTTCAATCGCTGGATGCCTAGCAAAGGCCAATGTTAGCGGCGTAGAGCGAGAGCCGGGGCAAACAATTGCCGTTGTTAGCCCTAGTCTGGCTAGGGTTTCAACCGCTACGGAGGCCCATAGACTATTCGTGTTGCGAAAATCAATTAAATCAGAATCAGGGGGCATTTAGCTCTCAAACCAACGCATTTAGCAGCGTTTGCAATTTTAGCTTGATTTCTGCTAGCTCTTTGGCCGGTTCTGAGCCTGCGACAATGCCCGCGCCTGCATATAGTCTCGCTTCACAGCCGTTGATGAGTGCGGAGCGAATGCCGACAACAAACTCGCTGTTGCCTTCGGTATCGATCCAGCCCAGCGGTGCAGCATATAGCGTGCGATCAAAGGATTCGTGCTCG
Source organism: Phormidesmis sp. (assembly GCA_041745715.1). Lineage (GTDB taxonomy): Bacteria > Cyanobacteriota > Cyanobacteriia > Phormidesmidales > Phormidesmidaceae > Phormidesmis. Next base: position 1,277 of record JBGTIK010000117.1, on the reverse strand, counting down.
CGAATCAGGCGGCAGGCGGCTTCACGCGGGACTCCTGCAACCGCTGGGGTGGGGTGTAGCTTGGCTAGAATTTCTATCGGGGAGATTTTTTGAGAGAGATCTGACGAAATCTTGGAAGGGAGATGAGGCGATTTGAGCTGGGCGGTGATGGTGGTGTGTAGGTGCTGAATGTGCAGCAGCTGAAGGAGATTGGGGGTAGGGCTGTAATGGGGGGTGAGGTGGAGCGATCGCAGCTGCTCAACAATAAAATCCACCACGACCTGATGCTCATAGCGCTCTTTGTCGTTGTGCAGTAGGGCTTGAGCAATCTGCGTGTCGGCGTCTGGGGTTTGGCCGCGTGAGGCAGAGCCCGCTAGCGCGTCGGTCGTCAGCTGCCCTTGATGAATGCTGAGCAATCGCTCAGGGCTAGCCCCGATAAACGCTTGGCCGCGGCCATTGCCAACTGAGAATACAGTGCAGTCGGGGTGATTTTGCCTGAGGGTTTGGAGCGATCGCACCCCATCAATCGCCTGTGGGGCAACCACATCCATCACATCAGCTAGCACCACCTTATGCAGTTCTTTGGCCTGCATCTGACGCAGCGCCGCCGTTACCGCTAGCTCAAAATTTGCCACCCCTTTGGTTATGACCTTGTGTGAAGCTGGTTTCGCCATGCCTAACGAAGCCATCGCGGTAAGCTGCTTGAGCTGCCAATCGAGGTGCGCTACGGTTTGATGAATATCTGTAGTAGCTGTCACCAACCGGTTAAAGGTCACGCGCGAAGAAACCTTGCCCGCCATTACCTGAACCTTGGGCACAAACACATACATTGGCTCAAAGTAAGCGGGCGCAGAAGTTGCTGTGGCCTCATCAAAAAAAGTAGCGCTACAAAAGAAATGGTTGGGGCGATCGCACTCACCAACTTCAGCACACAAAAACCGCCCTTGCCAAGCCTGCACAAATGCTTGCGCTTGTGCAAAACGCGATTTTCCAGCCGCGATGCACTCTACTACTACATCTAAGCCCACCATCGCCTGAGCCTGTGGCGGATCGTAATAAAAATGACGCTGGTGCTTTTGCCCTAACGCGGCCAGTGCGGCCCAAGGGGCAATAGCTGCCATCGAAACGCTAAAGCTAGCGATTTGAGCCTGATTCGTCTGCACTGCCTGCTGCTGCACCTCGCTCAAAAAACGATGGATCGCGGGCGGCTTAACGGTCGTTTGGAAAAGATCGAATCCGTGCTGAACAACTGGCATGAAGATTGCAGTAACAGGCGATCACTGCATTTTCCCATGCCA
>JBGTIK010000116.1:0-3110 GCA_041745715.1 Phormidesmis sp. | reverse complement strand
ATGAGTATTGAGGCGATCGCATCTCGGGCAGGCGTTGGTAAGACCACGATTTACCGACGCTACGCAGGTAAAGAAGAACTGGTCGCTGCTGCGATTGAAAGCATTCGCGAAGAGGTTGTTATTGCTGATACAGGTAGCCTTTGGGGTGACCTAGATGCGATTATTGAGAATGCTGCACAGACGACGCTCAGCTCCCTTGGAAGGCAGGCCGTTGCTATGATTATCAGTAGCGCTTCGACCAATCCTCAGTTCGCGCAGCTCTATTGGGAGACCTATCTACAGCCTCGCAGACAAGCCTTTTCAGTTGTGATAGAAAGAGCCAAGGCTAGAAACGAAGTGAAGGATGAGTTAGATTCTGGACTGGTGTTCGATACCATGAATGGAATTATGCTCTACTCACGCATTTTTCAGCCAACTACTGAATCCTGGAAAGCCCACGTTCGCAGAGCTTTGCATCTTCTGCTCGAAGAACCGTAGGTTTATTCTCTTCACTATCCTATGGTCTCAAAATTTCTAAGGCTTTCCGATAATTCCAGAGCGAGACATAGATTGAGACGTGCTTCTACAGAGTTCCAAAACCTCTAGATAATGAGACACCTACTGATAGAGCGATCACGGTAGCGCGTTGGAATACAACCAAGATTCTCAGGTGATCGCTCTATCAGTAGGACGCAGCTTGTTTGCTTTAAAACGGCACGTTGCAGAGCTATGGTTGCCTGGTTGCTTCTGAAAAATTTAGGCGAGGTTGACTTGACTATACTTCTAGGATTCTGGGCCAGTTGTCGTTGGCTAGGCTAATGATTGTCTACTATGGAAAGCCGATAAAGCTGCTGCCTGACAGAAGCGAGCAGTTTGGATCGAAAGCGGTTCGCCAGTACGTCTGCGACTACTCGAAAGCTATACTCCGCTGAATCACTTGGATCGGGTTGAATGGCATATTATGTTGAGAGTAATGCGCGTACCTTCACAAGTTTACTAAAGCTTGAGCTGCGACCGCTGCAATGTCTAGCTTTGTATAGGAGCCATGGCAAAAAGTAATCCTCGGCTCGTTGACATCAGCAAAGCGTCCAGTTCATCAGTGAGTCCAGAGGTAGCGATCGCGGAGCATAAGGCGTCTTGGCCTATGATTCACGTAGGCCATTATCGGCATGCTGCTGCCCTTGAAACACCTGAGCATTACTTTCCGCAGCACTTCATATCTGTGCATCTCAACGAGACAGCTATTGTCAAGGAGCAGAGACTAGATGGCCGTCTTCAGTCCGATAGCTTCAGCACTGGTGAAATTTGTATAACCCCTGCGACAACGCCCGTTTCTGTCCGACTGCACGCGCCCTGCGAGATAGTGGGCCTGTACCTGGAGCCGGCCTCTATCTTGCAGCTCACTGCTGCGGACGCTGATAGCATCGAACTCGTCCCGCAGTTTAAACTACAAGATCCGCTGATTCACCAAATGGTGATCGCTCTCAAAGCTCAACTTGAATTGCCAGGGGAATGGAATCGTATCTACGTAGAATCAATGGCAGCAGCGTTCTCTGCCCATCTACTGCAACACTACTCGACGCGCAAGCTTCAAAGCGCAAGCGACGTGCAAGGACTCTCGACAACTCGACTGCGGCAGGCAACTGAATATATTCACGAATACGCCGAGCAGAATCCTAGTCTGACCGAGATCGCTCAACAAGTTAGCCTGAGTCCGTATCACTTCAGCCGTTTATTTAAGCTGTCTACTGGGCTAAGTCCGCACCAATATCTGATCAACTGTCGAATTACCAAAGCTAAGCAGCTACTTAAGACCACGGCACTATCAATCTCTGAGATTGCGATGCAGGCTGGATTTACTGACCAAAGTCATCTTGCTCGCCATTTCAAGCGACAGTTTGGCGTTCCGCCTAGCCAGTTTCGTATTCAATAGCAAGAATGTACTGACGCAAGCGCAGGTTCGTTCAAGCCAAGTATTGCTTTTCTCTATAAGCTTTATTCATTCAAGCTTTCGCTTAGAGAACAATGCAATGGCCGCAACAGCTCAGCTCTTCTCACCTACTAAAGTAGGCTCACACACACTCAAGAACCGTCTGGTGATGGCTCCGATGACCAGACTTCGGGCAGTGGGTGGCCTGCCGCAGCCAATCATGGCAACCTACTACGCGCAGCGTGCCTCAGCAGGATTAATCGTAACTGAATGCACCGCCGTCTCGCCGATGAGCAACGGATATATGGACTGCCCAGGCATCTACTCCTCTGAGCAGGTCGAAGGCTGGCGTCGGGTAACTGAAGCTGTACATCAGGCCGACGGGAAGATCTTTCTACAGCTATGGCACTGCGGCAGGATTTCACATCCAGCTTTGTTGAATGGCAAGCAGCCGATTGCGCCTAGTGCGATCGCACCTGTTGGCGAACTACATACGCCGATTGGTAAGGTCACGATGGAGACACCGCGCGAACTGGCGAAAGAAGAGATTGCCGAGATCGTAGAGCAGTTTCGTCAGGGAGCTGAGAACGCGAAAGCAGCGGGATTCGATGGCGTCGAACTGCATGGCGCATTCGGCTATCTAATCGACCAGTTCCTGCAAGATGGTTCAAACCATCGGACTGATGAATATGGCGGCTCTATCGAGAACAGAGCTAGGTTCCTCTTAGATGTTGTCACTGCTGTTTCTAACGTTTGGGGTGCAGCACAAGTTGGCATTAAGCTCTCACCCAGCAACACCTTCTACGGGATGGCTGATTCAGACCCGCTAGCGACGTTCAAGTTTGTGTTAGAAGCGCTTAGCCCTCTAGGCTTAGCCTACGTCCATCTGATGGAACCTAGCGAGCTCGACCTGAAGAATCGAGACGTTCTCAATCCTGTCGCTCCTCTATTTCGCCCTCACTACCGAGGTACGCTCATCGCAAATGGAAACCATACTCGGGAGACGGCAAGTGCAGCGCTAGCAAACGGTAAGGCCAATCTAGTCTCTTTCGGCAGACTCTTCTTGGCCAATCCAGACCTACCGGCACGCTTTGAGCAAGATGCTGCTTTGAACGAAGCTGATCCTCGAACCTTCTATGGTGGCGCAGAAGCAGGCTATACAGACTATCCCTTTCTCGAACAATCTGCAAGCTGAACCTCA
>JBGTIK010000115.1:0-4199 GCA_041745715.1 Phormidesmis sp. | reverse complement strand
GCTTTGCGATCGCAAGTATCCGGTGAAGTCGTCGCTTTAACGGTCGAGGTGGGTGATAGCGTCAGTCGCGGCGGGCTGCTTGCTCAGCTCGACGGTGATTTACAGACCATTGGCGTCAATCAGGCTCAGGCCGAACTCTCGGCGAGACGCGCTGAAACGGCTCAAGCTGAAGTCTCTATTGCCGATGAACAAGCGGCGGTAGCCCAAGCCCAAGCGACCCTTTCTCAAGCTCAAATTGATGCGCAAAGGCTAAGGCAGCTTGCCAATCAGGGCGCAATTTCGCAGCAGGAGGCTGAGGCCGCTGAGTTAGCTGCTGCCAATGCTCAGCAGGCTGTGCGCTCGGCGCAGTCTCAGGTGAGTGCAAGAGAGCAAGCGGCCGCTTCAGCCGCCGATAGAATCGATGTGCAGCGCTCTGTAGTGGCTCAAAGCCGCAAGCAGCTAGACTATGCGGATATGCGATCGCCTTTTTCGGGCGTCGTGCTCTCTCGTCCGGTCGATATTGGTGATTTTGTTGAATCGGGCGCAACCGTTTTAGAGCTAGGCGATCTGAGCACTTTGGAAGTGACCGTGCAGGTTTCTGAGCTTGATATCCGGCGGCTCAGCGTCGGTCAGTCTGCGCAAGTCCAGCTCGATGCTTTTCCAAATGAAGGCGAGATTTTTGGCCGAATTGAGCGCATTGCGCCTGTCGCTGATGAGACTTCGCGCTTGCTACCAGTGGCGGTGACGATCCCTAATTTAAGTGGACAGATCGGCAGCGGATTACTAGCGCGGGTGCAGTTTTCTTCTAGCCAACAAAATCGAGTAGTCGTGCCTGCAAGTGCACTAGAAATTGGAGAAGGTGGCACAGATACGGTTTTTGTAGTGGAAGGGGAAGGGCAGCAGGTAAAGGCGGTGGCGAGGGCGGTCAGAGTGGGCGATCGCAGTCAAGGCCAAGTAGAAATTCTCTCCGGGCTAAACCCAAACGAATCTTTTATTGTGCAAAGCGATCAGCCCCTAACCTCAGACCAAGCCGTGCGATTGAGCATTTTATCTGAAGAAATTTAAATCGGAAGCTTAAACAGCCCTCACTCTACTTAAACAGCCCTCTATCGGTACAGCAACATGGTACAGCCTACGGCTTCTAGTGATGCTCATGTCACTGGCATCAAATCAGCGTCACAAAATGTCTCTGTCAGCCGCCTCAGTCTGAGCATTCTCGCGATTCGGCAACATATTGCCACCCTGACGCTGACGGTTGCAGTGATTGTTCTGGGCTTGTTCTTTGTTCAGCAACTGCCGGTAGACTTGCTGCCCTCGATTACCTATCCCCGCATTGGTGTTCGAGCCGATGCGCCAGGCGTATCGCCAGAGGTCGCTGTCGATGAAGTGACTCGCCCCTTAGAGCAAGCCCTAGCCGCTACCGAAGGCGTTGTTCAAGTAGTCTCGCAAACCAGAGAAGGCCGCATTAGTTTAGATCTGTACTTTCAGCCGGGAGGTAATATCGATCAGGCGCTCAACGACGCGACAGCAACGCTTAATCGGGCTCGTAATAGCTTGCCTGACACCATTGAACAACCTCAGCTATTCAAGTTTGACCCCTCTCAGCTCCCGGTTTATGAAACCGCGCTCACGTCTTCCTCGCTGCAAGGCGTTGACTTGAGAGTGTTTGCCGATCAAGAGCTAGCGCGTGAACTCAATACTGTACCAGGCGTTGCGAGTGTTGATGTTTCAGGCGGTGTGCAAGAAGAAATTCGAGTCAATCTCGATCCGGCTCGGCTACAGTCGTTGGGTTTGGGCATTACTGAAGTGCTAGACGCGCTCTCAGAACGCAATCAAGACACGGCAGGCGGACGAATTCTAGGCCCAGACAGCGAGCCGCTAACCCGTGTGGCCGGACGCTTTCAAGATGCTGATGAGATTCGCAATTTGATCTTTGAAGTAGGCGGTAGCGGCTCATTCTCAGGCTCTGCTCAAAATTCCGCTCAGGGTTTCTCTCAGGGTTTCTCGCAAGGGTTATCTTCTGGCCTTACCCAACAGGTGTATTTACGCGATTTTGCCGAAGTGATTGACGGCACTGAAGAACAGCGCATTTTTGTTAATCTCAACGGTCAGCCAGCGGTGAAGGTGAGCATTCAAAAACAGCCAGCGGCGAATACGATTACTGTGGTCGAAGGCGTCAAGCAACGCTTAGCACAGCTCAGAGAGTCTGGCCTGATTCCAGAAGATGTTGTGCTCAATGCCACGTTAGACGAGTCTGTTTTTATTGAGAATTCTATTCGCAATGTAGCTGTTTCGGGGCTGACAGGGGCGGGGTTGGCCGCGATCGCAGTTCTTTTATTTCTCGGCTCACTCAGGCAAACTTTTATCATTGTGATTGCCATTCCGCTGGCCTCTTTAGTCGCTATTTTGTTCATGGGCTTATTTGGCCTTTCGCTGAATGTGTTTAGCCTTGGCGGGCTAGCGCTGGGCGTAGGGATCGTGGTCGATAACGCCATTGTGATGTTAGAAAATATTGTGAAAGGGGTGGAAGAAAAGGGGATTGCAGCGAACTCGGCTGACGCGAAAGAGATTCAAAGCAATCGCGCGCTCATGCGTCAAGCAGAAGCTAGTAGCCAAGAATTGGAATCGGCACTGTTTGCCTCAACAACCACTAATTTGGTAGCTGTTTTACCCTTTTTGCTGATCGGTGGATTTATCTCTTTGCTGTTTAATGAGCTGGTGCTAACGGTGAGCTTTGCCGTAGCGGCTTCTTTGATTGTGGCGCTGACTGTTGTTCCGGCACTGGCCTCTCGGCTACTCATGGTGCGCCGATCAAGCGGGGTAAAGAACGTCTGGTTTATTCGCCAGTTTGACCGGCAGTTGCAGGGCCTTACGTGGCGCTATGGGCAGCTTTTGGGCTGGGTGCTACAGCGGCGAATTTTGGTGGTAGTGGCGGTTTTTCTGTTGTTAGGGGGTGGGAGCGCGCTGCTGGTACGCCAAATTCCGCAAGAAATTTTGCCCAGCATTGCTACGGGGCAGGCGAATTTGCGGGTGCAGTTTCCGCCAGGAACAACGCTGGATGAGAACCGTGCAGTGATGACGGCAGTAGATCAGCTATTGCTGGAGCAGCCGGAGGTGGAATATGCCTTTAGCACTTCAGGGGGATTTCTCTTTGGCAGCAGCACGAGTGAGAACGCGCTGCGAGGCTCTAGTACGCTAACGCTGGTGCCGGGGACGGATGTGGAAGCCTTTAGCGATCGTCTGAGCGGCGAATTTGATCAGTTCAACTTAGTAAACACCCGACTGCGAGTTTCACCGGGTGAAGTGCGTGGTCTGATTCTCAACAACTCTCCGGTGCGGGGTGATGTGGATGTTATTTTGCAAAGCAGCGATCCAGCCTTGCTAACCGATGCCGGAGATCAGGTACTGGCCGCTCTCGAAGCCGAAGCGAAGCTCGCTAGCTACTCGCCCGATGCTGACCCGCCGCAGCCAGAGGTGCAAATTCGCCCTGACTGGGAGCGAGCGGCTGACTTGGGACTATCGGCGCAGGTGATTGGCCGGACGGTACAAACGGTGCTCACCGGCGCGGTGGCGACTCAGCTTCAGCGCGGCGATCGCCTCGTCGATGTGCGCATTCAGACGCCCAATGCCCTGATTCAAAACCCAGCGGAATTAGCTCAACTGCCGCTGCTCAATGGCGGCAACCAGCTTGTGCGGCTCGGCGATGTCGCCCGCATTGAAAACGGTCAAGCTCCGGGTGAAATTCAGCGCATTAGCCAGCGACAGGTGTTTATCATCGAAGGTGAATTAAGTGAAGGGGCTAGTTTGGGCGCGGCTTTAGAAGAAGTGAATAGGATTCTAGAAAATCTCCAACTACCCGCAGGCGTGACCCGACTGCCCAGCTTTAGCGCCCAAAGCAATCAGGCTATTCAAGATGGGGTCGGCATTTTGGGCGGACTCGCGGCTTTTTTGGTCTTTACCGTCATGGCTGTTCAGTACAACTCTTTAATTGATCCATTGGTGATCATGCTGACGGTGCCGTTGGCTTTAGCGGGCGGCATCTTAGGGTTGTTTATCACGCAAACTGCGATTGGGGCAACGGTGATTGTTGGAGCGGTGCTGCTGGTCGGCATTGTTGTGAACAATGCGATTATTTTGGTAGAGCTAGCCAACCAGATCTATGAACAAGAGAGTTGCGATCGCCTCACCGCCATTCTCAAAGCCGCCCCGCAGCGGCTGCG
>JBGTIK010000114.1:0-3972 GCA_041745715.1 Phormidesmis sp. | reverse complement strand
AATTTTCACTTCCGTTGCTCACATTAACTCGGTAGAAACGGGGCATGGTCGTGTGGAACGTCGCACTGTCAGCTTATGCCGCGACATCGAATCGTTACCTGATGCTGACCAGTGGGCTGGGCTGAAGACAATCATTAAGGTCACTAGCTATCGGCACCTGCTCAAAGGCCAGCATATCTTAATCCAGAAACCTGCTGTCCGTTACTACATTAGCTCGTTGGAAGAATCGGTTGAATCCTTTGCCGGGCGCATTCGCCAGTACTGGCATGTAGAGAACAAAGTTCATTATGTGCGCGATGTGACCCAGGGGGGAAGATGCCTCCAGAATTCGGGTGCAACCTTTGCCCAACAACTTTGCACTAGCTCGTAATCTATCCCTCAATTTGTACCGAGACCACGGCTTTGACAATATGGCTCAAGCTCAACGCAAAGCCGGACAGGGACTTGATTTGCTCAAATCTCTCTTTAGAATGAAATAACCCTGTGAAGAGATGTCTGATGACCAACCTGAAGAGAGATCTGAAGGAGGATTAAAATCAGATGTCATGATACGCCTAAAAGTAGTTGCCCTCAGTTGCAGTTAGTCTGAGTTAGTTACGATCTTATCGTTGGCTCAAACTGTGGCTGTGATTTTAGGAATTTGATAGCAGGGATAGCACAAACTCACTGCTGTTCATATTATTTTATCAAATCTTGTTAAAGCGGTAGATCTCTGACCCTTCACCCGTATCATAAATCTATCTTTTAAGTAAGACGTAGTATCTTTATGGGTAAGGGTACTGGCGGCAATTAACGCTGGTCCTTGTGTATATTTTTTGTTCGCAGATCTCCTCGTTATGATTTACACGACGGTGTTTCTTATGCGTTTTTATTATTATTACTTGCGCACCCATGCAATATTTGGCAAAGGTTTACCTAAAGTCTTCGTTAGAGGGTACTCAGCTCCAGCTTTTGGCAGTGAATACCTACGAAAGCACTTGGGAGCCGCTTAATCCCGCACAGATTATCTTTACGGTTGAAGCGATCGCCTTTAATGAGCAGGCTTTCGTGCTGCTAGAGCTAGATCGCGATAAAAAAGTGTTGGCTGTGAAAGATGCTACCCAATGGGTTGTCGATTTTGTCGCTGCCTATTTAAGCTTAGGGCTGACGCCTGCTGCACTAGCAGAAGAAGCTAAGCGAGCGGAGCAGTGGCGGCAGTCATTGACGTTGCAAAGCCAAGAGGTTCGTCGTCGCGCTTTAGAAACTGCTGCTCGGCGAGACGAAATTCAAGATTTAGAAAAGCGACTAAAGCTAGAGAAAAAAAAGAATAAGGTCGTTGAGTGCTAGCGGCAGATTTGGTTTGGATTATCTTTGGACGGCTTGTTTTTAGGCTGCTTACTTTTAGACGGCTTAATTTTTACTGAGGCAACACGTCCTGCAATAGGGGCGCAAGCTCATCTTTTAGCTGTCCGGCTCGAATAAACTCGGCATAGGTGTCTGATTCTATCGCTAGCAGCTCATCCCGGATTTGTTCGGCTGCATAGGCTGAAACTTCCGGGTTCGCTTTCTGCAAGTTGATGAGACTTTCTTGAAGTTCTTCTAGCTGACCAGCGACGAGAGCCATTTGATATCTGGCAAATTCTTCGTCTACTTCTTGGCGTTCTATGAGCTCTTTGAGTCGATCTAACACTCGGTTGAGGGCGACTCGGTGGGCGACAAGCTGGTTATAGCGCTGCCGGGTGGGCTGATCGCCGAGCAGACCCAGATAGGACAGCAAGGGCTGAGTAGTAAGCCCTTGCACCAATAGGGTAAAGAGCATAACTCCAAAGACGACGGCGATTATTTCTTCGCGCTGGGCTAATGATTCTGGCACGCTAAGGGCCAACGCGACCGATACCGAGCCGCGCAGGCCGCCCCACCAGAGGACGGTTTGACCTGATAGAGAAATGTTCTCATTTTTGGTGATTAGGTTGCTGAAGCTGCCTAGCCCGAAAACGCTGACGGCGCGGGCGGTGATGATGATTGCGATCGCCACAAAAATCGTATCGCCATAGTCAATCAGCGTCTGAAACCTCACCTGATCGCCAATCAGCAAAAACACAATGGAATTGACGAAAAAAGCCAAAAACTCCCAAAACTCAGACACCACCAAGCGAGTGCGTGGATTCATCCCAATCCGAGAGCCGAAGTTACCCAAGATCAGGCCAGTTGTGACCACTGCAATCACCCCAGAGCCGCCTAGCTCCTCGGCCACAATGTAAGTGCCGTAAGCCGACACTAGCGTCAGCGACTGCTCTACCAGCGGAATATCAAACCGCTGCGTCAAAAACGAAATTCCAAAGCCAATCAGACCGCCTAGCGCCATCCCAACGCCGACAAAGATGCCAAATCGAGCTAGCGTCAGCGAGACATCAAACTGCTCAATGCTAAGCGCAATCCCTAGTAGCAGGTTGAAAGCGACTACAGCCACGCCATCATTGAAAAGGCTTTCGCCTTCCATCAAAGTGGTTAGGCGCTTATCGACCCCTAGCTCACGAAATAAAGCCGTCACCGAGACGGGATCAGTCGCCGATAAACTCGCGCCTACCAGCAAAGCAGTTGCCAGTGACGCACCTGCAAACTGCTGCAAGCCAAAGACCAAGCCGACGATGCAAATCACCACGCCGAGAATGGCATAGAGCAAAATCGGCACGAGATCGCTCTTTAACCGACTCCACTGAATGTTCCAAGCCGCCTCAAACAAGAGCGGTGGTAAAAAGATAAATAAAATCAGCTCAGGCGATAAGTTGACGAGCCGTACATCCACGACTGCCAAACCCAGACCAACCAGCAGCAGCAGCAATGTGTAAGGAATGTTGCGTAGCAGGCTAAACACGCGGGAGAGCGTGGCAACTCCTAGGGAAACTGAAAGGACTAACAGGAACTGCCGCAGATTTTCTTCAATGGTGGGATTTTTGAGGACTGGATTTTCCAGGGCAATCTCTGTCGCTGTGGCTAGCCAGTGCATATTTTCTGTCCTGTTTTGGGTGATCTTAAAGCTTGATGGCTAATGATCACCCTGCCTTACGAATGGTTTCAGCTTGCTGCAAGAGCGCATCTGCAAATGCTATAGCGTCACTGTGAGATTTTCCGCCTGCAAGCTGTGCTAGCTCATCTCGCCGCGAGGGCAGATCTAACGCTGTCACCTTCACAATCGTGCGCTCTTCAGCAGTCAGATCTTCAGTACTCAGATCTTCAGTGTTAGTCTTCTGAGCGTTGGCTTTAGTTTTTTTGGCTTTTTTAGCCTTGGGCTCATTTGTTTTGGCGGGCGCGCTGGTTCCGCTGGGCATCACAACATGCTTGCCCACATGAAAATGGGCATCGGCCATTGCTGCTACCAATGGCTGGTGAGTGACGCACAGCACCTGATGCTCACGGCCAAGCTGGTAGAGTTTCTCAGCTATAGCTTGAGCTACTCGCCCCGACACACCCACATCAATTTCGTCAAACACCATTGTCCCAATCGGATCAACCCGCGAGAAGCAGGCTTTTAGAGCCAGCAAAAACCGGCTCATTTCTCCGCCCGAAGCAATCTCAGCTAGCGGCTGTAGCGGCTCACCCGGATTGGGGCTAAACAAAAAAGAAATCAAATCTGCGCCGTGAACCGTGGGTGCTTGGGACTGAAGGCCGACTTTGAATTTGACCCGCTCCATCGCTAGCGGCTTGAGCTGATCTATCAGGGCTTGCTCTAGCCCTTTGGCCGTGACTTCTCGGCTTTGAGTGAGCTGATCGCAGCTTTTCAGCAAGATCTGCCGTTGATGCTGATAGGCGGCTTCTAAATCGTCTATCGATTGACCATCGCCACCAAGTGCAGCTAACGAAGCCTGAATGCTTTCGTAATGCTCAATCAGCTCCTCTAAGGTGCGATTGTACTTACGACACAGTTGTTTGAGCTGGCGCATTCGCTGATCGATATCTTCTAACCGGTCAGGATCGGTTTCAATGCTTTCGCCG
>JBGTIK010000113.1:0-1832 GCA_041745715.1 Phormidesmis sp. | reverse complement strand
ACCGTTGTGGTTGCAGCCAACGCCAACGATCCAGCAGCCCTTCAGTATTTGGCTCCCTATACAGGCGCTTCAATTGCTGAGTACTTTATGTACAAAGGCAAAGCAACCCTGATTATTTACGATGACTTGACCAAGCAAGCTCAGGCTTACCGCCAAATGTCGCTTTTGCTCAAGCGTCCACCCGGTCGTGAAGCCTATCCTGGCGATGTGTTTTATTTACACTCCCGCTTGCTAGAGCGCGCCGCCAAGCTCAGCCCCGAACTCGGTGAAGGCAGCATGACCGCCCTGCCGATTATTGAAACGCAGGCAGGTGACGTTTCGGCCTACATTCCAACCAACGTAATTTCGATTACCGATGGTCAGATCTTCCTGTCTTCCGATCTGTTCAACTCCGGCTTGCGGCCTGCGATTAATGCCGGTATCTCGGTATCGCGGGTGGGTTCAGCCGCGCAAACCAAGGCCATCAAAAAAGTGGCTGGTAAAGTCAAGCTAGAACTCGCTCAGTTTGATGAACTTCAGGCATTTGCGCAGTTTGCGTCCGATCTCGACCCGGCTACTCAAGCTCAGCTAGCGCGCGGTCAGCGTCTAAGAGAAATTCTCAAGCAAAAGCAGTATGCGCCTCGGACATTGCCTGAGCAGGTTGCGGTAATCTACGCGGGCATTAACGGTAAGCTCGATGATGTGCCCGTTGAAAAAATTGCCGACTATGTGAGCGAACTGATTACCTACCTCAATACCAGCAAAAAAGCATTTGTCGATGAAATCAACAGTAAAAAGGTGTTGAGTGACGAAGCCGTTGAGCTGTTAAATGCGGCGATTGATGAGAGCAAGCAGGCATTTTTGGCCGCGTAGGGAGACGCGTCTGAGGCCGCTACTTGCTTGAAGTTTAGTCATTTAAACTTTGATCGCTAGCGGCCTTGTAAATTAAGAACTATGGCTAATTTAAAACTGATTCGTGATCGCATTCAGTCGGTCAAAAATACGCGCAAAATCACTGAAGCTATGCGGCTTGTGGCCGCTGCTAAAGTGCGCCGGGCTCAGGCTCAAGTCAACGCTACTCGCCCCTTTGCTGATCGGTTAGCGCAGGTATTGTACGGATTGCAGAGCCGATTAAAATTTGAAGATACCTCTGATCTGCCGCTATTGCAGCAGCGTGAGGCCCCAAAAGTTGCTTTGCTAGTGATTTCGGGCGATCGCGGCCTGTGCGGTGGCTACAATGCCAACGTCATCCGCCGCGCCGAAATCCGCGCCAAAGAGCTAGCCGCTGAAGGACTAGACTTCACCTACGTATTAGTCGGGCGTAAGGCCATCCAATACTTTGAACGCCGTAATGCACCAGTTTCTGCTAAATATACGGGCCTAGAGCAAATCCCGACAGCCGACGAAGCCTCTACGATTTCTGAAGAACTGCTTTCTTTGTTTCTCTCAGAAACGATTGATCGCGTCGAACTGGTCTACACCAAGTTTTTATCTTTAGTTAGCAACAAGCCCGTCACTCAAACGCTGCTGCCCCTCGATCCCCAAGGGCTAGAAGCGCAAGACGACGAAATTTTTCGGCTCACAAGCCGCGAAGGTCGCTTGGCGGTAGAGCGAGAAGACGCGCCTGATGTTGCTGTCAGCGAATTTCCCAAAGACATGCTGTTTGAGCAAGACCCGTCTCAAATTTTGGATGCGCTGCTGCCTTTGTATCTCAATAACCAGATTTTGAGAGCGATGCAGGAGTCAGCTGCGAGTGAACTCGCCTCTCGAATGACGGCGATGAACAGCGCTAGCGATAACGCTAAAGAGCTGATGAAAACGCTTACACTCTCTTACAACAAGGCCCGTCAGGC
>JBGTIK010000112.1:0-17571 GCA_041745715.1 Phormidesmis sp. | reverse complement strand
AACGGCATCTCGCTATTTCAAGCTGAACTTGATGAAATCAAGATGGCTCATGCGCCCCCCGCTGCTTAGCGTCTTCAATGTCGATATCTCTCCAAGGCTACTTATCTGAAGTCACGCTGCTGACTGGAAATAGACAGCTACCATTCAAGGAAGTAGAAGTCAGGGCTTACTACAGATTGTGATAACAACAGATTGTGATCTTAAATATTGACCTAATCTAGAACCAACCGTGACTTCACTTTCAACGGACTTCACTCCAACTACGGAGAGATAGCATTTGTTTTTCATTGCTGTTAGCTTACTCGTGAGTAAACTTAGCAAACTTACGGAAGCAAACTTACAAACTTAAAACTCACGGAGCGATCGCCAAAAGCCATGCCATTTATCACAACCCGCGACCACACAAAGCTATACGTTAAAGACTGGGGTGAGGGTCGTCCGGTGATTTTACTGCATGGTTGGCCCCTATCTGCCGACTCTTGGGATGATCAGGCGATGGCGATCGCTCAATCCGGTTTTCGCGCGATCGCCTACGACCGCCGAGGCTTTGGCCGCTCCGATCAGCCTTGGACGGGCTACAACTACGACACTCTAGCCGACGATTTAGCCGATGTAATGGCTGAAACTAACGCCACTGATGCTGCCATTATCGGCTTTTCGATGGGCGGCGGCGAAGTTGCCCGCTACATGTCCCGGCACGGTGGCGCAAACGTGACTCAAGCAGGGCTCATCTCATCTGTCGTACCCTTCATGCTCCAAACGCCCGATAACCCCCAAGGAACGCCTCAAGCAGTTTTTGACAAAATGACTGAAGGCATGAAGCGCGATCGCGCTCATTTTTTCGCTAGCTTCTTCAAAACCTTCTACGGCAGCGATTTTGCCCTTAACCCACCGAGCCCTGAAATGCTCGAATGGTCGCGTAGCGTCTCTATGCAAGCTAGTCTCAAAGCCACTCTCGACTGCGCCGCAGCCTTCGCTACAACTGACTTTCGCCCCGATTTGCCGAGCTTCTCTGTGCCCACCTTAATTATTCACGGCACCCAGGATCAAACCGTACCCATTGACGCTACCGGACGCGCCGCTGCCAAAGGCATCGCTCAATCGCAGCTGATTGAATACGATGGGGCTCCGCATGGACTATTCGCTACCCGCAAAGAGCAATTTACTCAAGACCTGATAACGTTCTTGAAGTCATAGTCTTTGGAGTCATAGATCCGGCTGAGTAAACCGAATGCAAACCCAATCGCAGATCTAAATAGCGGACTCAAAGTAGGGCATTCATTTGCCCTACATTTTTTTAGCTCGTCAATTTTATCTTTTGATCTTATCTTTTGATCTTATCTTTTAATCTATTGAGAATCAGCGCTATTCTTGAGTTTCTTCTTGAGTCTCCTTTTTGTCTTTTCCTTTAATTTTAAAAGATCGCGCCATGGTTTCTCCGTTTTTGCGGACGGCTAAGTCTTTTTCCGGAAACTCGTAGGTGCCGCGATCGCCCGCATCTATATGCAACATCGCCCACAATTTTTCACCCGGATAGGGCGCATCCCACAAATCAACAACCACTTTTTCACTGTCGCCTGAATCTACGCGAGCCTGACCAATGCTATCAGGAAGCTGAATGCCACCGTCAGCACTGCTTTTGTGAATAGAGATCCAGCCATCACGAGCAGTCGAGACTTTTGCAATGATAATTTGACCGGCCGTGTCTTGATCGCTTACCACTAACGCGACGTTTTTTTGATCCACGCCTTCGAGATCGGCCTCAGTTTCGTCTATTTGCGTATCAGCACCAGAATCATCAGCGTTGGCGTTCTCGGCAGCGGCTTCAGGATCATCTACTATGACCTCATCAGCACTCGCAGCATCATTGAGCTTGCTGTCTGGGAGAGTTGTCTCAGTCGGTGGATTGCCTGAGATAATGAGGCCGTCCGTAGAGCAGCCACCTAATAGCAAGAGAGCCAATAAAAAGGCTGAAGAATATTTCATAGCGGATCTTTCTTTTAGAAGCGGGTCTAACTTTTGGGCTGTTTTAATAGAGGCATTTTAGGTCAATTCCTGCCTGTGCGTTCCTTTATTTGGAATGCTCGTTACGATAGTCAGCGTATGTATGCGGATGTTTGCTGCTATGGATTTTTTGCCTGATTCTTATGTACTTTCGCGAATGCAGTTCGCGCTGACGGCGCTTTTTCATATGCTCTGGCCGGTGCTGACCACGGGCATGGGCATTTATTTGGTGGTGGTAGAAATTTTATGGCTCAAAACCAAAAATCCTGATTACTACTACCACGCTAGGTTTTGGTCAAAGCTGTATGTGCTCAACTTTGGCATTGGCGTGGCTACCGGGATTCCGATGGAGTTTCAGTTTGGCACGAACTGGGCTCCGTTTTCAGAGGCGACGGGAGACTTTTTTGGCAGCATTCTTGGCTTTGAAGCGTCGATGGCGTTCATGCTAGAGGCTGGTTTCTTAGGGATTATGCTGTTTGGCTGGGAGCGGGTGAATCCTTTTATTCACTTATTTGCCACGGTGATGGTAGCTTTTGGGGCGAATTTATCAACATTTTGGATTTTGATTGCCAATTCTTGGATGCAGACGCCGACCGGGGGCGAATTTATTGATGGGCATTTCTTTGTGCATGATTATTTTCAGGCGATGTTTAATCCGTTTATGTGCAATAGTGTGCTGCATATGTTTTTTGCGACGCTGGAAACCTCGCTGTTTGTGATTGGCGGCATCAGCGCCTGGTACGTGCTTAAAAGGCGAAATGAGGCGTTTTTTGCGCGCTCTTTTAAGATTGTGTTGGGCTGTGCGATCGCAGTTGCCCCCATCCAGATCTACATGGGCCACCTCAGCGCCGAGCAAGTTTATCACTATCAGCCGACCAAGCTAGCGGCCATGGAAGCAAGGTGGGAGACGATTCCAGCCGGTGAAGGCGGCGACTGGAGCTTGCTGGCCATTCCCAATGACAAAGCCGAGCGCAATGATTTTGAAATTGTGGTGCCGCAGGCACTGGGGCTAATTTTAGAATTTAAAACGAAGCTGTCAGAGCCAGTGCAGGGGCTCAAAGCCTTTGCCCCCGAAGATCGGCCTCATCAGGTCGGGCTGATCTACTACAGCTTTCGAGTGATGATTGCCATTGGCTTTTTCTTAGCGGCGCTGATGACCGTGAGCACCTTGCAGTGGTGGCGCGGCAAGCTTAGGGGAGAAACCATTGGCGAACAAAAATGGCTGATGCGGGCCTGGATTTTTGCTGCGCCGCTGGGCTACATTGCCACCGATTCGGGTTGGATTGTGCGCTGTGTCGGCAGACAGCCTTGGGCGGTCTACGGCCAGATTCGTACCATTGATGCGGCTTCGCAGGTGCCCGCAGAGGCAGTATTTAGCTCCCTATTGGGCTTTGTAGGGCTATATAGCGTTCTGCTGGCCACAACAGTGTATTTTGGCAGTCGAATCATTTCTCAAGGGCCAAATTTAGATCTGCCCTTGCCCGGAGATATTGACATGATTAGCATTGAGCCCGCTAAACAGCAGCCCGATCAGCGACCGGTCGAAGCGCAGCAGTAGTTCTCTTATTTTTTTGATCGCTTTTTCATGGAAACTCTCGATTACTTTTTGCCGCAGGTCTGGTTCTTTATCCTGGCTTTGTTTCTCTTTTTATATGTGATTTTAGATGGCTTCGATCTGGGCGTTGGCATTCTCTCGCTAACGGCTGACGGCGACGAAAAGCGCGGAATGCTGATGACCAGTTTGAGCAATGTGTGGGATGCCAATGAGACTTGGCTGGTGCTGATGGGCGGGGCGCTATTTGGGGCGTTTCCGGTGGCTTACGGCACCATTCTCAGTGCGCTGTATATTCCTATTTTGGCTATGATTTTTGCCTTGAGTATACGGGCAGTTTCGTTTGAATTTAGAGAGCTGTCGCAGCGTAAGTGGTTTTGGAATAATGCGTTTGGGGTGGCTAGCTTAGTGGCAGCGCTAGCGCAAGGGTTTGCTTTAGGCAGCGTGCTGTCGGGCATTCAAGTCGATGATGCAGGGCACTTTATCGGCGGCATTTGGGATTGGCTGAACTGGCGATCGCTCCTAGCCGCCCTCACCCTCGTCCAGGGCTATGTGCTCATTGGCTCTACCTATCTAGTGCTTAAAACCGAAGGCGAACTGCAAGAAACCCACTACCGCAGCGCCAAAATTTCTGCCGTCACCACGCTCATTGGCGCTTTACTGATCACCATCACCACGCCAATTTTCTATCAAGGACTGCGCGAAAAGCTGTTCGATAGCGGTTTAGCAACGTTGTTTGCAATTATCCCGCTGCTAGCGGTGCTGCTCATTGGGCTATTGCTGCGCAGCCTTAGCGCCAAGTCAGAAAACACCCCCTTTATCTGGACGCTGCTGCTGTTTTTGCTTTCATTTATCGGCTTAGGGCTAATTGTCTTTCCCTACATCATTCCGACAAAAATTACGATCTATCAAGGCGCAGCTGCCCCAAGTTCCCTGGTATTTATGCTAATTTTTGTCGGCTTTTTGATTCCGATCATGCTGTTCTACAACATTTATCAATATGTTGTATTTCGCGGCAAAATCAGTAGCACTGAATATGGTGAATAAGACGTGGTGAATAAGCGGTGGTGAATAAGACGTGGCGAAGCTGTGTAGTTAAGCTCACATCCCTGCCCCCTTGTGCGGTTAGATACTGAAGAAAAGCCTTGCCTCAACGAAGATAAGTAAAAACGAAGATAAGTAAACATGTCTTAAGCCTTATCTTTACCCCCTGAGCCATGAGTGATGACCCAGATTCATATTCCTTCGCCTCTGCCTGCTGACTTTAGTCCCCAAGAGTTCTGGCACATTCCGCCGCTATTAGCGGATGCTGACGCTCGGCTATACGGATTGGCTGAAGCCCTCTATGCGGATCTAGAAGTGGTTCGCTATCCAGGGCGCACTTGGGACTACAGCCGCAATCCCGATATTTTAGAAGTGGCTATTTTAGGCGCTGGCCATGCCGGTAAGTCAGCCGCTTTTGGGCTGCGGCGTGCTGGCATTGGTCGAGTGCGCGTGTTTGATCGCCGTGAAGCAGGTAAAGAAGGCGTTTGGCGAGCCTTTGCCCGTAATGCCAAGCTGCGATCGCCCAAACAAATAACCGGCGGCCTCGACTGGGGCATTCCTAACCTTAACTTTCGTCGCTGGTGCTCAGCCTGCTACGGCGACGACTACTGGCAGAGCATTCAGTACATTCCCCGGCAGCTCTGGGCGGATTATCTTGATTGGTACGGTAAAGTTCTTGACCTACCACTGCAATTTGAAACCCATATTCAAGACGTTAGCTGGAATGAAGTCGAGCAATGCTTCTGGCTGCAAGCTGACTACCAAGGCACACCCACGCTTTACAAGGCCCGGTTTGTTATCTTCGCGACAGGGATGGAGTGCGCAGGCGGGCGAAATATTCCTAAAATTGTCCGAGAGAATCTACCCCAACACTGTTACCACCACACGATGGATAACATTGATTTTGCCGCCTTTGCAGGCAAGCGAGTGATGGTGATTGGCGGCGGTGCAAGTGCCTTTGATAATGCGCTGTTGCTTTTAAAGGCTGGTGCAGCGGTTGATTTAGCCATTCGCCGCCCCAAGCTGCCCAATCTCAACCGCATTCGCTGGAGTGAGTGGAATGGCTATCATCGCCACTACATCGATCTTCCTGATGAGATTAAATGGGCTTACAGTCTCTCGGAGTTTCGCTTAGGCCAACTGCCGCCCGCTCATACCTACTACCAAACCGTCAGTCATCCTCTCTTTACGCTCTACACCAGTGCCCCGGTGCAGCAACTCAGCTACCAAGAAGATCGCCCTGCTCATAACATTATCGGTCAGTATGGCGATCGCACTCTCTCTCATGACGCTCTCATTTGCGGCACTGGCTTTATCACCGATATTGCCCAGCAACATGAGCTGCGATCGCTCAGCCCGCACATCGCCCGCTGGTGCGATCGCTTCACTCCACCACCAGATGGCGAACACCGTGAAATGGCCCAATACCCCTACCTCGGCAAAAGTCTCGAATTCATCCCCAAATCTTCAGCCCACGCCTATCTCCAGCGCTGCTATTATCTCTCTTGTGGAGCTTCTTTACTCAGTGGCTTTCGCGCCAACCTCACCGATCTCTCCTTTGCCATGCCCCGCGTCATTTACGACATTGGTAAACAGCTCTTCATCGAGCATCAAGCCGACATTCAAGCCGATTTTGAAGCTTATGATCGCTTTGAATACTGATGTTTGCATCCTGGCATTTGCGCCCTGGCCTTTATGATAGAAATGCCGCCCAACTGTTTTAGGAGATCTGTTTTGATGAATTTTAGATTGACGCCTGCTTGGAAATGGGTAAAGCCTATAGTCACTGTATTCGCCGCTGTTTGGATAAGTCTAGGATTTAATACACTCCCAGCATCAGCGGCCATCACGCTTTCGCCTGCCCCTGAAACTGCACGGGTCTATATCATTTCGCCCGCAGACGGGCAGACAGTGCCAGAGACATTTACGGTAAAGTTTGGCCTAGTCGGGATGGGCGTTGCACCTGCCGGAATTGACAAAGCAGGCACCGGGCATCATCATTTGCTGATTGATGTCGATGAACTGCCTGAGCTGAGTGAGCCTTTAGCAGCGACCGAGAATATCAAGCACTTTGGCGGCGGACAGACCGAGACAACTCTCAGCCTACCGTCCGGTGAACATACGCTGCAACTATTGTTGGGCAACTACACACACGTACCGCACAACCACCCCGTGCTGTCGGAAAAAATTGCGGTTACAGTCCAGTAAGTTTGAACTATACTGAATAGTGAAAATAAGCTAACAACAGAATTATCTACCACGGCATTACCACTACTACGGCAGTCATTTTTGGCCCCGAAACCAATGGCTTACCCTTATTACCCCCTAAAAGAGCGCTATGTTAACTTACTGACTGACTTCGGCTTTAAGCGAGTCTTCGGTACTGAACCAAACAAGGAACTGCTGGTTGATTTTCTCAATACGCTTTTACCGCAACACCACAGAATTCAATCGCTGTCGTACAAAAGTAGTGAAAATGTAGGCAATACGCCGTTAGATCGTAAAGCTATTTTCGACATTTACTGTCAGGGAGAAAATGGCGATCGCTTCATTGTCGAAATTCAAAAGGCGAAGCAAAACTACTTTAAAGATAGAAGCGTTTTCTACGCCAGCTTTCCGATTCAAGAGCAGGCATTCATTGGCGAGTGGGACTTCAAGCTATCGCCGGTTTACTCTATTGGTGTTCTCGATTTTGTCTTCGACGACCACAAAAATGAGAGCACCATTATCCACACCGTCGAGCTCAAAGATCAGCACTGCAATGTTTTCTACAAAAAGCTGAAATTCATTTACATAGAGCTGCCTAAGTTCAATAAAACAATTGAAGAATTAGAATCACATCAGGACAAATGGCTGTATTTATTCAGGCACTTACCAGAATTAGAGGATCAGCCTCAGCCTTTTCAAGATCCAATTTTTCTTCAGCTTTTTGACATTGCAGAAATCGCTAATTTCTCGCGCAATGAGCAAACTGTTTATCAAAATAGCCTCAAATACTACCGAGACATGACCAACGTGGTCAACACCTCTCGGATGGATGGCGTTAAGCAAGGACGAGCCGAAGGACGAGCCGAAGGGCTTGAAGCAGGGCGAGCGGAAGGCGCTGCACAGGGAGCGCGATCGCTGCTCAATCGAATGCTGACTCGCACAGTCGGTGATCTTACCGCCGAACTACAAACCAAGGTGAACGAACTCTCGCTAGATCAGTTGGAAGTTTTGGGTGAGGCGCTGCTTGACTTTGGCGGTGTTGCTGATTTAGAGGCGTGGTTGAATGGTCAAGCAGATGAGGGCGATCGCTAACCTATTTCGTCGTCACTAATTTTGGCCAAAATCGGCTTTGCATGATCGGGTGAAACGCGTTAACGTTACGCTACTAGAGCGACGATGCTAGCTATTAGTTAGCTATTAGTCTGGGAGCAGCGTACCGGCACTATAACAGCGGTATGCTGGCTGACGATTGATTACTTTTTCATGTTTATTTTGGGTGTATGGATATTCAGCAGCTACCGGGTACCGCAAATGAGTTGGGCGCAACTTGGGATGGTAAAGGTACTAACTTTGCGCTGTTCTCGGAAAATGCGACGAAGGTAGAGCTGTGTTTATTTACTAAACGGGGTAAAGAGACTCGCCATCCGCTGCGGGAGGTATACAACTTTGTGTGGCACGGCTATTTTCCCGGAGTTGAGCCGGGGCAGCGGTATGGATTTCGGGTGCATGGGGCGTTTGAACCTGAAAACGGGCACCGGTTTAATCCAAATAAGCTGTTGATTGATCCGTATGCGCTGGCGATCACAGGCGATGTGATTTCAGGTCAGCCAACCTTTGGCTACGATTGGCTCACCGAGGCGGAAGACTTAGGCTCCAACAAAGACAACAGCGCTAAATCCATGCCTAAGTGCGTGGTCGTAGATAAAGCCTTTGATTGGGAAGGCGATCAGCACTTGCGGACGCCTTGGAATGCCACGGTGATCTATGAAATGCACGTCAAGGGCTTTACGCGGCTGCATCCGAAGGTGCCGAAAAGGCTTCAAGGCACCTACGCGGGGCTGGCCCATCCGGCAGCGATTAAGCACCTAAAGTCGCTGGGAATAACAGCAGTAGAGCTAATGCCAGTTCATCATTTTCACGCTCAGCCCGGTTATTTGGCCAGTAAAGGATTGAAAAACTACTGGGGCTACGATTCGCTCAACTACTTTGCGCCTTATTCAGGCTACAGCGCGGCGGGCATAGCTGGTGAGCAGGTCAAAGAATTTAAGTCGATGGTCAAGTCGCTTCATACGGCAGGCATTGAGGTGATTTTGGATGTGGTGTACAACCATACGGGTGAAGGCAACCATATGGGGCCGACGCTCAGCTTTCGCGGGATTGACAATGCGGCCTATTACCGATTGGTAGAAGGTAATGAACGCTATTACATGGACTATACGGGCTGTGGCAATTCGCTCAGAATGAGCCATCCGCAGGTGCTAAAGCTAATTATGGACAGTCTGCGCTACTGGGTGCAGGAAATGCACGTTGATGGCTTTCGCTTTGATCTGGCCTCGGCGCTAGCTAGAGAGCTGTTTGAAGTGGGAACGCTGGCGACCTTTTTTGACATTATTCACCAAGATCCGGTGCTCTCGAAGGTGAAGCTAATTGCCGAACCTTGGGATGTGGGCGATGGTGGCTATCAGGTGGGCAAGTTTCCGCTGCTGTGGTCGGAGTGGAACGGGCAGTACCGGGATACGGTGCGAGACTTTTGGCGCGGTGAAAATGCAACTTTAGGAGAGTTTGCGCTGCGTTTTACCGGCAGCTCGGATCTGTATGAGCACACGGGGCGGCGGCCTCATGCAAGCATTAATTTTGTTACGGCTCACGATGGCCTTACGCTGCAAGATTTGGTCAGCTACAACGATAAGCACAATGAGGCGAACGGTGAAGATAACCGCGACGGGGAAGAGCATAACCGCTCCTGGAACTGCGGGGCGGAAGGCGAGACGGATGACGAAGAGATTCTAAACCTGAGGGCGCGGCAGCAGCGCAATATGCTAGCGACGCTGATTTTGTCGCAGGGGGTGCCGATGTTGCTCGCAGGCGATGAAATGGGGCGATCGCAGGCTGGAAACAACAACACCTACTGTCATGACGATGAGCTTTCTTGGATCAATTGGGATCTGAGCGAAACGAACCAATCGCTCTTGCGCTATAGCCAAAAGCTGATTCAGCTTTTGCACGACCATCCGGTGTTGCGCCGCCGCCACTGGTTTTATGGCCGTGAAATTCACGGTTCAGGAATTCGCGATATCGGCTGGTTTAATGTCGAAGGCGAAATCATGCGCGATGAGTGGGACGCAGGCTTTGTCAAGACGCTGACGATATTTTTAAATGGTGAAGAAATTGCCACCCCTTCGCATACCGGTGAGCAGGTGCTGGATGACAGCTTTTTGCTGATGTTCAATGCGCATTATGATGCGTTGCCCTTTGCACTGCCCAAAGAAGTGAGAGATCGCCGCTGGCGCTTACTAATAGATACCAAATCAGAAGGCTTTGTCAAGCGCGGTAAGGATTACCGCAAAACCGATCAGGTGATGGTGGCCGCGCGTAGCTTAGTGGTGCTTCAGAGCTTTTTGTAACCCGATGATTAACCTCTGTAAAGCAATAGCTGACTGGAATTCTGGCTGAAATTCTGACGCAACGGTCAATTTTTTCTTTATATTGAGGGGATAAATTGCGGCGCTTCTAGATGAGTAGGCTCAGTAAATATTATGGGTTGGCAGATGTTAAGGAATCGATGGATGAGCCTGCGGCCTGTGCGGCTACTGCTGCTCGGACTGACGGCGTTGGGATTAGCAATCGCCCTATCAAGCTGCCAAAATTTAAGCAATACGCCCCTCAACCGCCTGCGGCTAGACAACTTTAGAATTCAATCAGAAGCCATCCCCCGGTTGATCAGCGTCGTACTAGGCGAACCCAAAACCTTCAACTACCTGCTCACTCAAGAATCCACTAGCTCCCAAGTATTAGCGCTGATGTATGAGGGGCTGATTACGGTTGATCCCAATACCAACGAAGTCAAGCCTGCGCTGGCAGAATCGTGGATAGTTTCTCCCGATGGGCAAACCATCACCTACACCCTCAAAGACGATCTGAAATGGTCAGACGGCGAGCCGCTGACGGTCGATGATGTGGCGTTTACCTTCAATGATTTGATTCTCAATGAAGCCATTCCCACCGATACCCGCGACATTTTAAGAATTGGCGAAGAGGGCAAGCTGCCAACAGTGCGCAAGCTGGACGGGCGGCGGGTGGAGTTTAAAATTCCAGAGCCGTTTGCGCCCTTTTTGCGGGTGACAGGCATTGGCATCTTGCCGAAGCATGTGCTCGAAGAGACAATTCAAACCAAAGGCAGCGACGGTCAGCTGCTCTTTTTATCAACCTGGGGCACTAACACCGATCCTTCCACGATTGTCGGCAATGGCCCCTATGTGATTAAGCAGTTTATTCCTGGTGAGCGGATTGTTTTTCAGCGCAATCCCTACTACTGGAGCAAGGGGCCAAACGGTGAACCGCAGCCCTACATTAAAGAAGTCGTGTGGCCGGTGATTAACTCTCAAGATGCGGAGTTTGTCAGCTTCCGCTCTGGCGACACCGATTTGATGAGCGTAACACCGGATAACTTTTCGCTGATTAAGCAAGACGAAGCGCAGGGCAACTACACCGTGTACAACGGTGGGCCGACCACTAGCCGCCTGTTTGTCTCCTTTAACCTCAGCAAAGGATCGCTGAACGGGAAGCCTGTGGTCAATCCGGTAAAAGCGGCTTGGTTTAACACACTGGCGTTTCGTCAGGCGGTGGCCTACGCGATTGATCGCGACACCATGCTGAACAATATTTTTAAGGGATTGGGTGAACTGCAAAATTCTCAGATTCCCCCTCAGAGCCCCTACTTTGCCGATTCTGGTTTGCCGGTCTATGACTATGATTTGGCCAAGGCAAAGGCGCTGCTCACCTCGGCAGGATTTGTCTACAAAGGCAATCAGCTTTTTGATGCTGATGGCAATCAGGTCCGCTTCAGGCTACAGACCAACGTCGGCAACAAAATTCGTGAATCTGCCGGGGCTCAAATTACGCAAAATCTAGCTCAAATAGGCATTAAAGTGGATTTTCAGCCAGTGGATTTTAATAAGCTGGTTGAAAATATGGATACAACGCTGAACTGGGACGCCGTGGTGATGGGCTTTACCGCTGGTATAGAGCCGAACAGCGCGGCCAATCTGTGGCTAGCTAATGGCGGACTGCATTTGTTCAATCAGCAGCCCGCTGCGCAGCCGCCTCTGCCCGGTCGGGATATAGCTGAATGGGAACAAGCGATTAGCGATCTGTATGTAAAAGCTGCTCAAGAGCTAGACGAAACGAAGCGTAAGGCACTGTACGTAGAGACTCAGCAGCTAGTGCAAGAAAATTTGCCGTTCATTCATTTGGTGGGGCAGTACTCGATGACGGCAGTGCGCAATCGAGTTGAAAATGTGCAGTATTCGGCCTTAGGCGGAGCGCTGTGGAACATTAACGAGCTGAAGCTGAGCGATAATTGAGAAGGGTAGCGGGTACTGGAGGCTAAGCAAAACTAGGCGCTAACGGTTTAAGCTGAATAAAAAACCTTACAGAACGTAAAGGCAGCTTCTTAAGCTTTGCTTTGATTGCGGCCAGCTGTGGAAGCAATCAGTCATAATCAATCTCGGACACGTTAGCTGCCCTGATTGCCGCCATTAAAAAACCTTATCTAATCTCTTTTTTTAGGAAAACCCGCTGATCGGCGCGTATGGATTCTATTGAGCAGGCTTATACCGTATTAGAGCTAGAGCTTGGAGCTTCGATGTTTCAAGTGAATCAGGCTTATAAGGATCTGGTGTTTATTTGGCACCCGGATCGGATTCCGAGCGATCGCGATCGCCTCAAAGAAAAAGCCGAAGCCAAGCTCAAGCTGCTGAATGAAGCGCGGGCTTTTCTGCGATCGCAGTTCCGTGATGGCAAAAACCCGGCTGTAAATTCCAAAGCTGCCACCGCCGCCAATGCCCGCAACGCCCGCACCCGCGCTGCCACCTATCGCCCCGGCGATGATTCCACCTATCGCCCTTACAGCCGCAGCTATCAATCTACTGGTCAATCTACTGGCAGCAGTAATGGCAACGGCAGCAACGGCAATGGCGATAGCAGCAAAAGCCGCGCTGAGGGCTACCGGCCTCCTTACGAAGCCTATCGCCGAGCCGAAGCTAGCAACAGCTACTCTGCTTATTCTGCGAGTGCTTACGACTCTACCTACCGGCCCAACAGCTATCCGAGCAGCCACTGGCCGCGTCAAAACGCCTATCAGTCTACCGAAAAATCCGCCGAACAGACGGTAGACCAATCTTCTAAAAAGTCTGCTGAAAAGGCGGTCGAAGAAACAAAGAAGGTAGAAGCTAAACAAGAGATTAAACAGCCAGAAGCCCGAAAGAGCAAAAGCAGTTACGACCTGCACCGCGACATCCACAGCCATCAGCCCGCCCGCGATAAGCGCCCTTCTGACTTAAGCGGTGTGGATATGCGCGGCGCGAATCTCAAAGAAAAAGACTTTTCAGGCCGCAATCTAAGCAACGCCAATTTGGCCGGAGCAGACCTGAGCGATACCTTTATGCACAAGGTGAATCTCAACCGAGCGAATTTACGAAAGGCGCGATTGTTTAGAGCGAATCTGCTGCAAGCGGATCTCAGCCATGCGGATTTAAGCGGCGCGGATCTCATTGGCGCAGACCTCAGCGGCGCAGACCTCAGCGGTGCAAAAGTGGGCTATGGCGACAAAATTATGGTGAAGCTATTAGGCGCAAGGCTCACCGGCACCATTATGCCAAATGGCCGCATTCACGAATAGCAATCTGTTAGCTTTCAGCACCCATCCAGCAATCAGTTTCAAACACGATTAGTGGGGTAGCAGCGTAAAGCTATCGCAATGCTTTGGCCGAAAAAGTCGAAAGTCTCTCTGGTCAATGGTGAGCACATGCTCGATTTGATATCGTTCGGCTATCGCCATGACCGTTGCATCTACAAAGTCAATTCGGCTATCTGAGTATTGAAATAAAATTTCCGCAACCCTATCAATGTCGCTTTCAGTAGCGGCAGAGAGCCTTAAGCGACTCTTTTTTATACCTGCCAAAATTCTGCAACGCCTTCATTGCCAGATGAGCGCTCAAGCAAATAAGCTACTTCAGCAAGTACTGTCTGCGGCAGCAAAATGTCAGGATACTGAGCATAGACCGCCTTACAGTCTTCATGTCTACTGTCAGTTTCGATAGCGATCGCCACTACAAACCCAGTATCTGCAATGACTATCGGCATGACCAACCCGACCCAGACTGTATCTCCTGCTTTAAGATCTCTTCCGCATTAGTAGCCAGATCAGATGGGCCCTTTATCATGCCAACGATAGGATCATCTTCGATTGCTGTCGCCGTAGAAAATTCAGTAGCAGAGGATTTTGAACGTGTCACTAAAAACGCCACAAAATCATTGACAGTACCCAATAGTTTGGGTGGAAGCTGGTCAAGCTGACTGATTATCTGCGTCTTAAGATTAGAAGTAGTCATTATTCAACAGCAGTATAATAACTCAGTCCATTATAACTTTGGTAGTTACATGGCCAGTTGATGCCGCCCGCTTCAAGAAATCTACATATCTTTTGAGCCTACGCAGTAGACTCTGAACGGTAAACTGTACGCAATCATCTGAAAACGTCCGCTACATGAGTAAAAACTGGGCCATTTGCATCGGCATCAACGACTACTACAACGGCCTAGCCAAACTTCAATACGCGGTATGCGATGCAAACGCCGTCAAAGAGTTCTTCCTTAGTGAGGTGAACTTCGAGCGGGTGTTTTACTTTGCTGACGATGCCCCGCCGATTGAAACAGAAAACGGGCTGATGCGGTCTGAGCCGACCTATGCCAACCTGATTAATTTTTTGGGGCAGTTGCAAAACCTATTTCAGCGTCGGGCATTGAGCGTAGGCGACAATTTTTGGTTTTTCTTTGCAGGACATGGTCAGCTACACAACGGTCACGACTACCTGATGCCGATTGATGTAGATCCTGACAATTTAGAAAAAACAGCGCTGAAGCTAAGCGACATTACCGCCATCTTGCGAAATTCTGGCGCAGATAATACGATGCTGTTGCTGGATGCTTGCCGCAGAACGGAACAGCGCGGTGCAGAATTTGGCAGTGAAGCGCAGCCCGGAATTGTCACGCTTTATTCCTGTAGTCCGAGTCAGTCGGCTTATGAAATTGAGGAGTTGGAGCATGGGGCGTTTACCTATGCGCTGTTAAAGGGCTTTCGGCAGCAGGGGACTAATAGCTGCGCGACGGTACAGCGCATCGATCAGTACCTGCGCGATGAGGTGCCGAAGCTGAATAAGCTCTACGACAAACCAGTACAAACGCCCTATACCGCCGTGGAGCCACTGGAGAAAAGCTATTTGATTCTGCTGCCTAAGCGGGCCCGATTGGAAGATGTGCAAGTGCTTAAGAATGAGGCTTACAAGGCTGAGATTGAAAATAATTTGGAATTTGCCGATCAGCTATGGATGCGCATATGGGATGCCGGAGATCAAGATGCTGCTGTCGCCATTCGTAGAATTGCCGTCAAGCAGGTGCAGCAAATGGCTGACGTTTCACAGGCATCAACGGCTACGGCAGGGACGCGAAGTATTTCTGAGCCGACTGAAGCACCCGTTGTAGAGCCTGTACCACTGAAAGAGTCACCGCCAGCACCACCGCCAGCACCTACCTTTTCTTTTGAAGTGGTGCAGGTAGATGCGCGAGGCAGCATCACACAGCGTGAGCAGCGGAGCGCTGAGTATCGTCGAGAAGACTTGGGCCAGGGAATTACGCTAGACCTCGTAAAAATTCCGGGTGGAACGTTTCAAATGGGGTCTGAGGAGCGCAACACTGAAAAACCTCCGCATCAGGTAACGGTAAAACCGTTTTTGCTAGGAAAGTATCCAGTGACCCAGGCCCAGTGGCAGGCAGTCGCAGCCCTTCCTAAAATCAAGCAAGATTTGGAGCCCGCGCCCTCACGCTTCCAAGGAAAGGATCGCCCAGTTGAGAGAGTCTCTTGGGACGATGCTGTAGAGTTTTGCCAGCGGCTCTCAAAGCATTCAAACCGACCCTATCGCTTACCGAGTGAGGCAGAGTGGGAATACGCCTGTAGGGCCAATACAACCACTCCATTTTGCTTTGGCGACACCCTAACAGCAAAAATAGCCAACTACGATGCGACTAAGGTTTACGGCTCTGGGCCAAAGGGAGAGTACCGGCAATCAACCATAGATGTAGGCAGCTTCCCAGCGAATAACTTTGGCCTGTATGACATGCACGGTAACGTCTGGGAATGGTGCCAAGATCACTGGCATGAAAATTACGAAGGTGCGCCGACGGATGAAAGCGCCTGGGAAACCAATGATATCAGTGAATCCAGGCTGCTGCGGGGCGGTTCTTGGGGCTACGATCCCGTCTACTGCCGCTCAGCCAATCGCTACGGGTACGCGCGCGACAACAGGAACCTCAGCATCGGTTTTCGTGTAGTTTGCTCGGTCTTGTGGACTCTTGCGTAGCTCTTTACACTCTTGCCCTTTTGCCCTCTACCCTTCTTTTCTTTACCCTTCTTTTCCCGCTACGCGGGATCAAATTTTAAAGTCACCTGCTCTCTACCTCCAGCCTCAGGACTGTAAAATGTAAGAATGTTCGGAGAAATTAATTACACCATGCCAAATCTGCTTGAACGCATCACCATGAACCCTAAGCAATGTGGTGGTCGTCCCTACCTTCGGGGCATGAGAATTCGTGTTTCTGACGTACTCGATCTTTTTGCCGCTGGATTAAATGCTGACGAAATTCTAGAAGATCTTCCCGATTTAGAAGCAGATGATTTGAAAGCTTCACTGAGCTATGCTGCCCGCAAGCTAAACCATCCTCGATTGGTCGCATGACCACACTATGGCTAGATGCTCACTTGTCACCAACCTTAGCCGCTTGGCTGACAGATAACTTCGATGTCCAGGCTTTTGCACTTCGCAGTCTAGGTTTACGAGATGCTGAAGATCTAGAGATCTTTAATTCTGCAAAAGCTCAAAGCGCGATTCTAATCACCAAAGATAGCGACTTCGTTGATTTAGTAGAAAGGCTCGGCCCACCGCCTCAAATCATCTGGCTCACTTGCGGCAACACCTCCAATCAGAGACTGCGAGAAATCTTTAGTGCAGTGTTAATAGATGCAATCTCTCTATTAGATTCAGGTGAATGACTCGTAGAGATTGGGGGGATCTGACTTCTTTTTTTGCCTCACCGACTCTTCTTCTCCTACAAAGTGGATTTAACACAACAACTAAGCAAATGTATAACAAACAACAAATTTTCATCGTTACCCAAGTCGAAGAAACCGAAGAAGTCATTATTGATGGCGATCGCAGCACCCGCACCGACAGAGGCGGCGGCTGGAACGCTCCCAGTCGAGGCCCTATCGAGTCCTTTAGTCACACCTTCAAGCGCCAGCGCATCGGCCTCAACACCAACGACCTCAAAGCCCAAATGCAAAACCTCCTCAGCGTCGTCAACGACCTCTTCGACCCCGACCAGCCCAACCTACCCACCCCCACCGACAAAAGCCTTCAGCTCGAAGAAGTCACCCTCTCCGTAGAAGTCAACGCCAAAGGCCAGCTCAGCATCCTCGGCACTGGCGGTGAACTCGGCGGCTCCGGCGGCATCACCCTAAAATTCGCCCGCCCAAAAAAGTAGGTGTCCAGTCAAGCAATCAAAGCATCATACTAGACCTCTTGCATAATTACTTTTGTGATATGCTAACTGGTTTTAAACAAAAGGGCCTTTGCCTGCACTGTTTGGCTGGCCCTAGTTAAAGGGCCGATATTAAAGGAATTCGGCAAAGCCTTTAATAGTACCATTAAA
>JBGTIK010000111.1:0-8965 GCA_041745715.1 Phormidesmis sp. | reverse complement strand
CCAGCGCGATCGCTCAATTTTTCGATGCGATCGCTCAGCTCTGGAGCCTCTTCACGCGGCGTTGGCTGTGCCTTAAAGGCAGACAGCGCCGCCCGATCAGAGTAGTACCAAGAGCTAAAACTGCTCACCGCCGCAAAGCCTAGTCCGTAGTAAAGGCCCTGTTCATCTCCCACCAGTAGATAGCCTGTCAGCACAATCAAGCCGCCGAGCAGGGCCAGCAGTATCAGGGTTCTCATTTGATTCATCCCAGCCATAAACATCTCACAGGTTATTAAAGTGCTATTGATTGAAACTCATGTCGCTTCTTGAGCATAACCCTCGCGAGATAGAACTTTTTGATCCGTTTAATGTGAACGTGGGCTCAAGGGGCCGTCTTGGAGAAGATACGAATGCCTTGGCTATTTCCGAGTGCCAAATAATTTCCATCTCCGCTAAAAGTAGCCGCTGTGTCGAGAGAGTCTAGTTTTTGAACCTCTCTAGTTTGCACATTTCCTAACCGGCTCCCGGCCACATCGCCACGAATAAAGTAGTACTTACCATCCGGGCTAAGACGAGTTAATAGATCGGTGCGATCTGCGTCAGGCAGGGCTATGCGACCATAAAATTCTCCTGTGTTTAGACTCCAGGTATCAAGGCGAGTGTCGTACAGCGTTTGCCGTAAGAAATTCAGCAGGCCACTGTTCGTAAACACCATATCGACAAATGTAAAATCACCTTCGTTTAAGCCAATTAATTGAATAGTTTGAAAATTGTCGAAACCGCTATCTTGATTGAGCCTCCATAGGTTCACGCGATGCTCAGCAAAAGACGGCCCCGAGTCGGTATTAAGACGACTGGCAGTGGCTAAAAACTTGCCATCAGGACTGAAGGCAAACTGCAACAGTTCAGCATTGCCGTCGGCAGCATAGTCCAAAGTCTGCACAATTTCGCCAGTGGCCGCGCTGTGAAGGCGTAGCTGGCCATTAGTCGAGCGACCTGTGGCGCTTGTCCCAAGATTTACTTGAGTCATGATCTGTTTGCCATCAGGGCTAAAAGTGATTTGGGCAAAAGAGACGGATGGAATGCCGTCACTAAGCTCGGTTGGAGCAGTGCCTGGCGGCTTCGACCAGATCTGTTCGCCGGTTTCAACAGACCATATGGCGGCGGTTACGATTTGGCTAGGCGTGGTTTTTGAGATGGTAGCTATCTGCTTACCATCTGGGCTGATAGCGATCGCTTCAACCCGTGTGATGATCTCCGTCGCAGTGTCTATAATAAATATCTCTCTAATTAATGCGCCCGTTTGCGCATTCCAAATCTGAAGACCACTGCCTTGCGAGGTTAGGGTCGCAATTTGTTGAGCGTTACGACTAAAGCTCATTTTTTCAGCTTCTACCGGAATCGTTGCAATCGGTTCACGCTGCCAGCTATCTGCTTTTGCCACCAGCGGTGTTGCCCTCCCCTCTTTGACCAACGCCTGATACACAAATGCGGCGACCTCAGCGCGGCTAGCATGGCGATAAGCTCCAACTTGATCAGGATTAGGATAGTTAACGACCAGATTGGCTTCAGTAGCCGTGGCGATAATGGGCCGAGCGTAATTTAAAATAGAATTAGCATCGCTGTACCGAGCTAAGGTTTCTAGACTGCCGCCGGTATATTTCAAGCCATTGGTCAGCGAAACCAGCGCTTCGTCACGGCGAATGGGGCTGTCAGGTTCAAATCTGTTACCGGGATAGCCAGAGAGAAACCCCGCCGCACGGGCAGCATAGATGGCTTCGGTGGCCCAGTAGTTAGCCGGGACATCGGGAAAGGGTTGAGCCGTTATCGGCTGCGATTGGAGAAAAGCGCGTCGTAAAATAGCGGCAAACTCAGCGCGAGTGACTCGCTCATTCGGCTGAAAAGTCCCATCAGGAAAGCCGTTGATAATGTTGAGCTTGGTGAGCCCTTCAATGTAGTCATGTGCCCAGTAGTCACTTGAGACATCGGTAAAGGTATTTGGCTGGGCCTGAGCGGGTTGGGCTTGAGCGATTTGGTTCTGACGGGTCTGGTTCTGAAGGGTCTGGTTCTGAAGAGTCTGAGCTTGAGCCTTTATTTGAGGAATTGCGGGTAAAACAAAGGGAGCGCTGAAACCTGCGATGAGGCCAAAGGCCAAGCTGAGACGAACTTTTGAGAATAAAGACCGTGAACTTGAAGACCGTGAATCTAAGCACATGGATGAACTTTCCTAATCTTTAACCTGAAATGGGATGAAATTTGCTTTGCCGAGATAGTTATTCATGGCGTCATCTTGGCCAATCATAATTTTTAAGAGTTCTCCTATTTTGGCTTAGGCATCGGCAGTGTTTAGATACCTTAATTTGACCTATTCAACCTATCAGCCCTTAGCAGACACATTCTGCAAGTGGCTCAGAATCGATGGCTAGGTGATTACTGCCATCGGGCAGGAGGTGAGTCTCCGGTGCCTAGCTGCAATGCGTAGAGTTTGGCATATACGCCTGCTTGGTCGATGAGCTGTTGGTGAGTGCCGCTTTCAACGATGTGGCCCTGCTGAATCACCAGTACCTGATCGGCTTGGGTGACCGTGCTGAGGCGGTGAGCAATGACGAAGCTGGTGCGGTTTTTGAGGAGGTGAGCGATCGCCTCTTGCACCAATTTTTCCGTTTGCGTATCAATGCTGCTGGTCGCCTCATCCAAAATCAAAATGCGAGGATCGATTAACACCGCGCGGGCAATGCTGATGAGCTGTCGCTGACCTTGACTTAGCGAGGCTCCTTTGCCGCCCAAAACAGTCGCATAGCCTTGCGGCAAGGTTGTTATAAACTCGTGCACGTTAGCGACTTGGGCAGCGGCTTCAATTTCGCTTTGAGAAGCGGTTGGATGGCCAAAGGCAATGTTTTCAGCAACAGTGCCGTTAAAGAGAATATTGTCTTGTAAGACAAAGCCAATCTGTTGGCGTAAGCTAGCTTGGGTGACTTTGCGAACGTCTATACCATCTACCTGAACTGCGCCTGCGGTGACATCATAAAAGCGCAAAATAAGGTTGATGATAGTGCTTTTGCCTGCCCCAGTTGGGCCTACGAGCGCAATCATCTGACCCGGCTCAGCGCAAAGACGAACGCCATCTAGCACCTTTTGACCGGGAACGTAGCCAAAAGAAACATTGTCAAACTCAACTTTGCCCGCAATCGGTGGCAATTCACTCGCATCTGGCGCGTCGCTCAGTAGCTCAGGTTCATCTAACAGAGAGAAAATCCGTTCGAGACCTGCGATGGCACTTTGCGCCTGAGTATAAAACTGGCTCAAGATCTGAATTGGCCTAAAAAACTGTTGCACATACAGTAAAAAAGCCGTGACTGTGCCCACCGTTGCCGCCCCAGCCACGGCTAAATAACCTCCATAGGCCAGCACTCCAGCGGTTGCTAACGTATTGAGAAAATCAATCGAAGGCAAAAAAGCCGCTGTGACCACAACTGCCTGCACATTGGCATCTCGATTGGCGGCATTAAGGGTTTCAAACGTATCAATGTTGTATTCTACGCGGTTGAATGCCTGCGCTTCTTTGACGCTGCTAACATCTTCTTCAATGCGAGCGGAAAGATCGCCAATCGTCTCACGGGTGATCCTGAATCTACTCCTGGCCCAGCGAGAGAAAAATCCGGTCGTCAAAATCATCACTGGCACCACTAGGTTGCTCAACAAACCTAGCTGTAAGTTAATCAGCAGCATGGCAATAATGATGCCAACAAGGCTAAATGTGTTGCCTAAAATCTGTGGAATGCTTTGGCCAAATGCCTGGTTGATCACGCTGACATCGTTGAGCAAACGGCTCATCAAATCGCCCGCTTCACTTTTATCAAAAAAGCCAATCGAGAGACTTTGAATCTTGATAAAAATGTCTTGCCGGAGCTGAGCAAGCACGTCTTGAACAATGGCTCCTACTCGAAAAATCTGAACGCGAATAGCAATAGTGCCAATGAGATAGATAACTGCTAATCCTGCAATCATCCCAATCAAACCGGCTAGGTTGCCCACCCCAATGAGATTATCGATTGACCAGCCGATCAGGAATGGGCCAATCGCTTGAGTCGCGGCCCCGATGATGACTGCGCCAATGGCAACCGGTAATTCTTGGCGGTAGGGCTTGAGGTAGCCCAGAAAGCGGCGGAAGGTGGGCAGCTGTTTGTCGGCTTTTTGTTCTGGAGCAATGGGGGTAGTGTGCATAGTGATAGAGGCATAATGGCAGAGATCAAGAGAAGCGAGATCATAAACCGAGATCGTAAAACCGAGATCGTGAGAGTTATTGGGCTGACGCGGCCATCGGCTGTTTCATCTGCGATTCAAGAATGGCGCTGTAGAGTGGGCTCGTGCGCATCAGCTGTTCATGACTGCCCTGAGCGGCGAGTGCGCCATTGTGGATTAACAAAATTCGATCAGCGCTTTGGATGGTGCTGATGCGCTGAGCGATAACAAAGGCACAACAGGTGCGATCGCGCATGAGCTTATCTATATCGGTTTGAATCTGCGCGGCGGTTTCGGCATCGACTGCTGAGGTGCTGTCATCGAGAATGAGAATGTGATAGGGGGTGAGCAACGTGCGCGCGATCGCAATTCTCTGTTTCTGCCCGCCCGAAAGCCCACCGCCCCGCTCACCGACGGTGGTGTCATAGCCTGCTGGCAAGGTTTCAATAAAGTCGTGAATGTGGGCGGTTTTGGCGACTTCGATAATTTCTGACAGAGAAGCTTCTGGTTTAGCATAGGCGATGTTGTCGCGAATGCTGCCGGAGAACAGCGTCGTCTCCTGAAAAACAATGCCGATGCGCGATCGCAAACTCTCTAGATCAAAATCGCGCACGTCTCGTCCATCAATTCTCACCGCGCCTTGGGTAACGTCATAAAATCGCTGAATCAAATTCACTACGGTGCTTTTGCCCGAACCCGTCATGCCCAAAATCGCAATCAATTCATTCGGCTTGGTCTCAAAAGAAACGCCCTTCAGCGCTGGCGTAGTCGCCCCTGGATAGCGAAACCACACATTTTCAAAGGTAATGCGTCCGCCACAGCTATCAAAAGTAGCTGCATTCGCTCGATTTTTAATCTCAATGGGTGCATCAATAATCTCGTACACACGCTCGGCAGAAGCCGCCGCTTGCGCAATTACAGGAGCCGCGAAGCCAATTAGCAAAACGGGCTGTAAAATAAACAACAAATAAGCATTAAAAGCAACGAGTTCGCCAATCGTAAAGGTACCCTCAATCACTTGAGCCCCGCCGTAGCCGACCACTGCCAGCGTAATTAAATTGCTAAGTAGAAAGATAAACGGAAAGGTGTTGCGAATGGCGCTCAGCGTTTTGATATAGACGGCGACGAGCTGGGTGTTCATTTGGGTGTAACGCTGCATTTCTACTGGTTCACGCACAAAGGCTTTGACCACGCGCACACCGAGCAGATTTTCTCGCAGCACTTCGTTCAGATCGCCTAGTCGCTCTTGTACTTGGCCGAATAAGGGCTGATTTTGGCTAAAGAACCGAAATAGTAATGCGCCTGCTAGCGGGATTACTGCCAACGTCACCAGCGCTAACCGCCAGTTCATAATCAGCAAAATAATGGCTATTGTCACCAGCGTCAGCAGCGAACTGATCACTTGAATCAGGCTAGTGCCAATGAAAGTGCGAATTTGTTCGATGTCACTGGTGATGCGAGTCAGCAGCTGTGAGGTCTGTACTCGGTCGTGATAGCTAAAGCTAAGGGTTTCGATTTTGCGAAAGACTTGGCCGCGCAGCTCGTAGGCAACGCTCTGAGAGGCCGCTTCGGCCCAATAGCTTTGGCCGAAGTTAAACAGACCACGGGCGATCGCCACTGCCACCATCAGCGCCCCCGTCACCATCACTACCTGCAAATTTTGCGGGGCGATGCCCTCATCAATACCTCGTCGAAATAGCTGCGGGGTCAGTGCGTTTGCGGCCGTTAGCAGCAGCATACTCATCATGGCCCCGGTTGCTAGCCCAAGATAAGACTTCAGAATTTTGAATACGCGGTTGAGAGATTCCATACAGTAGTTATCATCTTGAAATGTGATCTCAACAAACTATATGCTCAAAGGATAGCAATTCATCCCGATCTGCGGGTCGCCATTGGGTGAGAATGCAATTGTCACTAAAATAAGTCAAAATCATCTGAAATAATGACTCGTTTATAGGTTCAGGCGGTACCCTCTGACCAATTACTGGCCAATTACTGGCCTAAGTCAGTCCATTACGATTAGCAGGATCGCGCTTCCGCTTGCCATTTACCTGTCAGCATAGTCCGGCTTTTTCTATGAATTTTGTAGCAGTAGCGCTGAGCAGTTGCTTATTGTTCGCACTTCTTACCGGAGAGCAGTTTCCAGAAAAATCTGCTGCGCAGCCTGAAATGGCGGTGAGCGCCGAGCAGATGAGTCATCAACCTAAACTTTGGCCGAATCTGGTATTGTACGGTGCAAGCGTTGGTTGCCTGATCGCCTTTGGCTGGAACCGTTATTTGAGCCAACGACTTCGCCAATATCGTGACCGTGAAGCTGTCCAACCATTGCGTCACTCACCGCAGCCGCTACCACCGAGCGAAGACCAGTATCAAGCCGTTTTAGCAGCTATTCCCGATTTTTTGGTGAGAGTAGGCGTAGATGGACGGTATCGCGAGCTGCGGGTTCCAGATCGTGATTTTGCGCTATTTGCATCCGCTGAGCTACCAGGCAAAGCCCTCACTGATGTACTGCCGAAAGATTTGGCTGATCAATATTTGTACTATCTAGATCAAGCGTTGAGAACGGGTTAACTTCAGGTTTTTGAGCAGACGCTGCCAGTAGGCGATCGCGACCAAATAGAAGAAGTTAGGGTGATCAAAAGTGGAGCTGATGAGGCGCTGTTTATGATCCGTGAGATCAGCGATCGCAAACAAGCCGAAGCCGCCCTACAGCAAAAACTCCAGCAAGAAAAAGCGCTATATCGGGTCGTTCAAGCAATTCGTGACTCCCTAGATTTGGCTACCATTTTTGCGACCGCCACCGCTGAAACTGTTCGTCTGCTGTCGGGTGTGAACTGCGGAGTAGTACAGCATCTGCCTGAGCAGCACGTTTGGAAAATCATTGACAGAGCCTGCTCTGATCCAAATCTGCCGACTTGGGTAGGGCTAGAAGTTTCGGATTTCGGAAATCCTTTTTCTGATCAGCTCAAACAGTTTCAAGTTGTGCGGGTGCCAGATACCCGCCAGATTCAAGATGAGACAAATAAGACCGCTGCTGAGGTCATTCCAGGCGCTTGGCTGATGGTGCCGCTAGTTATTGAAAATCGGCTTTGGGGGAGCCTTTCGCTCAGCACTTCGCAGCCTTTTGACTGGCCCGATAACTTAGTCAACCTCACCCAAACCATTGCTCACCAGCTTGAGGTGGCCATTCAGCAGGCGCAGCTTTATCAGCAAGTAGAGCAAGAAAAATAAAAGCTGCTCCAAAGTCAAAAGGCTCTGACTCAAGCGCAGCAAATGGCCCAAATGGGTAACTGGGAAATTGATGTGGCGACTAGGTGTACTACACTATCTGACAATCTGTTTCGGATCTTTGGATTAGATCCCATGCCGTCAATAGATTTCGCAGACGCCCTTGTTAGCCTCGTCCATCCTGATGATCGGCCCCAAATAGAGCAGGCTCTCACCCAAGTCATGACAGCGGGAACGCCCTATGAAATTGATCTGTTTTTTTTCAGAGTGGATGGCTCAATCGGCCATTTAGAAACTAGGGCGGAGGCCGTACGCGATCGCCAAGGGCGAGTTGTTAAGGTCTTAGGCACTTCTTTGGACATTAGCGATCGCATTCAAGCCGCCGCCCAGCTCAAGCACGACGCTCTGCACGATGGCCTCACCGGACTGGCCAATCGCACGCTGCTAACAGAGCGCCTCGATCTATCGCTGCGGCGCTCTAAGCGTCATTTTGACTATCAATTTGCCGTTCTCTTTTTGGATCTTGATAACTTCAAAGTCGTCAACGACAGTCTCGGTCATCTAGTCGGCGATGAGCTGCTGTTAGCCGTTGCCGCCTTGCTAAAGCAAATGATTCGAGAAGTTGATTTAGCGGCTCGGCTCGGCGGTGATGAGTTTGTTGTTTTACTCGATGGCCTTGATGAAACTGAAGAAGCAGTTCACGTCGCAGAGCGAGTTCTAGCCGCCTTAGAAAGCCCCTTTCCTATCGCTAATCGAGAGATATTTGTCGGTGCTAGTATCGGCATTGTGATCGGCGCAACGGATTACGAACGCGCTGAAAATCTCTTGCGAGATGCCGATTTGGCAATGTATCGCTCTAAGCAAAGCGGGCGAGGCCAATATACTGTTTTCGATCCCGTGATGCACTTAAAAGCGGTGCAGCGATTGCAGATTGAAAGCGACTTGCGCACCGCCCTACAGTGCAGTCAGTTTATACTGCATTATCAGCCTATTTTTTATCTAGAATCACAGACCATTCGAGGCTTTGAGGCGCTAATTCGCTGGCAGCATCCACAGCAGGGGATTATCTTGCCGACTGAGTTTATTGGCATTGCGGAAGAAACTGGCCTGATTGAGCCGATTGGTGAGTGGGTTTTGCACAGCGCTTGTGAGCAGTTAGCGCAGTGGCAAGCCCAGTTTCCTCACCAGCTTTTAAAAGTCAGCGTCAATCTCTCGGTCAAGCAGCTACAAAGTTCGCTATTGACTAAGCTGGATGCGCTTCTGCTGGCTTACCCAATTGAACCTTGCTGCTTAGTTCTTGAAGTCACTGAAAGTATGCTAATTACCTAAGTTTGGGCCAAATTAACGGCAACATGCTCTGATTCTAGCAACTTAGATAGGGCTTGCTGAAAAAGTATAAGCCCTTGATATATCTGGATTACAGCCAATAAAACCATAAGCAAGTGCAAGGGCGTTCAACGAGTTTTCGAGGTTTCAGCCGATTTTACCTTGCACTTGCCTAAGCGTAAGACCTGAA
>JBGTIK010000110.1:0-3228 GCA_041745715.1 Phormidesmis sp. | reverse complement strand
TCGGCAGCTGGGCTCGGCAAACCAGCGATCGCAACCAAACTAAAAGCCGCCAAAAGAGCCGGGGAAACACGCATAACCAGTTGATCCTTTGAATAGTTAAGTTCACTCCTCACCGCGTTTTTGCCGCTAATCTGCCACGCTAATCTCACCCCAAATTAATCTAAGCCTGGGAAAAGCGCATTACAGTTCAGTGGCGAGGCTGGAAGCATAGAAACATCCGTCACCGCTTCAAATCAACATATTTTGAAGCTAAGCGCCATCTTTTTAAAACATGGCAGCCTAAATGACGACTAAATCGATTCCGACAGATCTTACCTTACTGTCAAGCTCGATACGAAAATTTACTGTGCCACAATCGTAGGCTGCACCGTTAGAGAATTACTGAGACAGAAATAATGGGTGGTGAATTATTGGACACCCGTAAGCTGGCTCATGATGCGGGTGAGTACGCTTTGATAGCCTTCGGCGACACTGCCTAAGTCCTGACGGAAGCGGTCTTTGTCCATCACCCGCTTGCGCTCATCGGGCTCAGCCATATCCCAAAGGCGGCAGGTGTCTGGGCTGATTTCGTCCGCGAGTAGGAGGTTGCCTTGGCGGTCGGTGCCGAATTCTAGCTTGAAGTCTACGAGGGTGATGCCGCAGCTTGCAAAAAACTCGCTCAGCACTTGGTTCACAAGCTGGGCTTTTTGAGTGAGCTGATCGAGCTGGTCGGCTGAACTGATGCCCATTGCAAAAATGCGATCGCGTGTCAGCAGCGGATCGCCTAAGTCGTCGTTTTTGTAATAAAACTCGACGAGGGACGGTTCTAGCTTTGTCCCTAGAGCCAGGCCAGTCTGCTTGCAGAGGCTGCCCGCCGCGAGGTTGCGCACGACCACTTCTAGCGGCACGATATCGACGCGCTTAACCCGGATTTCGCGATCGCCAATGGTTTCTAATAAATGAGTCTCGATGCCTTGTTTTTCTAACAGTGGATATAGGTAGGTGGTCACTTTGCAGTTGACGACACCTTTGTTGACAATTTGCCCTTTCTTTTGCGCATTGAAGGCCGTGGCATCGTCTTTAAAGTAGGTGATCAAAACCTCTGGATTATCCGTAGCGTAGATAATCTTCGCCTTGCCTTCGTACAGCATTCGAGTGAGCTTTTGAGGGGTGCTGTCTGGAGGATTGATCATGATCTTATAGGGATACCGTTAGCGAAAAAAGTGAGTGCACCTCTAAATATATACGGCTGGTGATTGCACGGCTGACGAGTATGTAGAACTAACGCACTGGCTGCTTTTTTGCTTACTGATTTTTTGCTTACTTGGTGGTCATGACTTCCACGCCGTCCCAATCGGGTGGCGGCGGATATTGGATGTATTGCTGAGTGCGCTCCACATAAAGCTGAGTCGCCTGATCGCTGGGCTGCATGGCTTGGGCGGCATCGAAGTGAGCTAAGGCGACGTGAAAGGCGCGGGCTCTGTAGGCGGCTTGGCCTTGGGTATACACTTGCAAAAAGGCTTTGGTATCAGCATCAAGGGGGTGGGTGCGATCGCCTATCAGCTCATAGATTTTCACCGGCTTGAGCTTGCCTTTAACTCGAATTAAATCCAGATCTCGCACCCACACCTGATCTCGACACAGATCGTAGGTGTGCTCACTCAGGACAATATCGCAGCCATATTGCTTAGTAATGCTCTCTAATCGGGCGCTTAAGTTCACCCCATCGCCAATCACGGTATAGTCCATTTTGCGCTGAGAACCGATATTGCCTGAGACCACTTCGCCTGAGCTAAGACCAATGCCGATGCGCAATTCGGGCTGACCTTTGAGGTGGCGATCGCGGTTAAAGTCCTTCAACCGGCGGCGCATATCTAAAGCTGATCGCATGGCTGCCCCCGCATGGTTCGGGAGCGGCAAGGGCGCACCAAAAACCGCCATCAGCGCATCGCCAATAAATTTATCTAACGTACCCTCACAGTGGAAAACCGCTTCTACCATCGTTTCAAAATATTCATTCAGCATCGAAACTACTTCTGACGCTTCTAAGGCCTCGGTTAGCGTTGTATAGCCGCGAATATCTGAAAACAGCACCGTCACCTCTTTGCGCTCACCCACCATCAGCACATCTTCTCCGAGCGCCATCACCCGTTCAGCTACGCTAGGGGTCATATAGCGGTACAGCGTGGTTTTCATCCGCTTTTCTTGGCTGATATCTTCTAGCACGACTAGCCCACCCCGCACGCCGCCTTGCGGATCGCTCAAAGGACTCACCGTTAGATTCAAGCTCCGATTCCAGCCCATTACCGGCTCCGGAGACACTAGCCGCTGATCGGATCCCCACTGTCGATAGAAGGTGATTCCATCGACGTTTTCTGGCACGACTAAAACGCATTGCTCACTCCGTTCATGAGCGGTTTGACTGGTCACGCTTGCGACCGATACCAGCAGCGACTGCTCCGGTACATAGTGACGCGCCCCCGATTCTAGACTGTCTTGCAGGCGCATTTTTAGCCGTTCTAGAGGGATGACATCCCAGAGATAGCGGCCAATAAGCGATCGCTGCCAAACCTGCGCAATTTGACTATTGACCCGCTGCTCTGCATTCGCATTTAGGCCCGCTGTCAGCGAGACATCTTCCCCAGTCGGACAGCCCAATAGCTTGAGCGCGGCTTCATTAATGGTGACAATGCGCCCGGCCATATCGGTCGAAATCACCGCGTCTGAAAGGCTTTCTAACCGACATTCCGCACTTCCAATTGGCACATTGGGTATTTAAACGAAGCAATAAGAGTCACAGCCATTTTTTCTAGCATGGTTCTCAATAGTTAACCTTAATTGAGAATTTTTATGACTTAGTTCATTTGAACTGCTAAG
Source organism: Phormidesmis sp. (assembly GCA_041745715.1). Lineage (GTDB taxonomy): Bacteria > Cyanobacteriota > Cyanobacteriia > Phormidesmidales > Phormidesmidaceae > Phormidesmis. The sequence continues at coordinate 372 of JBGTIK010000110.1, read as the reverse complement.
CCATGAAAGTCTTTCCAAAACAGGGCTCTATCATTAGACCTCTTCAAAAATAAGAAAATTGCTCAGGGTTCTTTATTGCCAGCCACCGCAGGCTGGAATTTAGACATACTGCTCCTTCAGCCGTACTAATCCGCAGACACAGCCAATCACCTGCTCATACATCCCGGCGCTCATGCGAAATAGTGCTTTCGCAATCCGGAATATCTTGATGGTGCGGATTACATGCTCTACATAGGGCTTGCTGAAAAAGTATAAGCCCTTGATATATCTGGATTACAGCCAATAAAACCATAAGCAAGTGCAAGGGCGATCAACGAGTTTTCGAGGTTTCAGCCGATTTTACCTTGCACTTGCCTAAGCGTAAGACCTGAA
>JBGTIK010000109.1:0-11126 GCA_041745715.1 Phormidesmis sp. | reverse complement strand
GGGCGATCAACGAGTTTTCGAGGTTTCAGCCGATTTTACCTTGCACTTGCCTAAGCGTAAGACCTGAAAACTACAAAGAGTTTTCAAGGGTTTCAGCCGATAAATGGCCTAATCTGACTTTTTTAGCAAGCCCTAGCTATGGGCACCCAAACGATGTAGGCAAAGGCCCTTTTCTTTAAAGCCTTTCAGGATATCACAAAAGTAATTATGCAAGAGGTCTACTATCAACTGCTTTTTCAAAGTGAAGGTCTAAGGTGAATTTTCCGGTATCTTCAGTGTCGATAATATTGTTGAGGTTCAGGTTGTTTAAAACAACTTTTGCGCTCTCATTCGTCAGTAGCTCTTGCTTAACACCCGTGGTTGCTAGATCGCCAATATCAGCGCTAGCCGCACCTGTGTTACCGCCTGTATAAAGGTCGTTGTAAACGATATTGGCAGCGTTGATTAAAGAGAAATTACTGACAACTTGACCACCATTTAGGGTTACGGAGTTTAGAAAAATGTTGCCTTTAGAAGCGTTGTTGCCATTCAATGATGCTGTGTAGTTGGTCTGAAAAGAAAAAGCCTGGGCAGGAGATGAAATAAGGGCAAGCGCCCCGCTGGCAATAAGACCAGCGCTAGTTATAACGTGGCGAATTTTCATAGCGTTTCCGTTGAATTTTGGGATGAAAAATTGTGAAAAAGTTCTTTAAACAAAATGTTTTAAAGAAAAAGCCTGGTGAATACGGCAAGCAGGCAAACATTAGCTGTAATGGGCCCAATATCACCAGAATGCAGCAAGCCTAGCTAGAGTGTCATCCTTGCAACAGTTGACTTCGCAAAAATCTCTTAAATCTCTCCGCTGACCGAAATCTTACGGAGTCAGGGGGCATTTGTGCTCTCAGTGTTTGTACGGTTCACAAGCCTCTATCACTCTTGGGCAGGGCAAACGCATACTCAATTCATGCCAACGGAAGAATGAGGCTTTCAGCGTTTGACCGGCTATGAATCACCTCTTATTTTCTCAATAAGGTCACTTTTAGATGCTCTTATTGAGAAAATAATGGAGTATGCGTTTGCCCTGCACTCTTGGGTTGGCCATCCGTCGATAGACTGAGCGTTGCGGTATTCTATCGGATAAAATATTAGTCCACGCACCAAAGTTAAGCTTAGCTAATGGCTTAACGGTTCTTGCCTTCAGCTTGCTTCTGTAGATTCTTCATTGAATAGCTCTTAGATAGCTCTGATCAATGAGCTTTTACTTGGCTTCCATCCAATTTTTGCCCGCATTAGCTTCCACCTTTAAAGGAACAATTAAGTCCACGGCGGTTTCCATCGTGCTCTCAAGCTTGGGCTTGAGCTCCTCCCACTCTTCGGGTGGGACTTCAAAAATGAGCTCATCATGCACTTGTAATAGCATGTTGGCCTGATAGCTTTTGAGCAGCTCATGAATTTGGATCATTGCGACTTTAATAATGTCAGCGCTAGAGCCTTGAATAGGGGCGTTGGCGGCAGCTCTCAGTGAGCCTGCATCGTAGCCGTTGGTACGTAATTGGCTGAGATCGATAGCGCTAGGATCTGTGCCTTTGAGCGCTTGTAGGCTGCGAGTTGTGAAGTTGAAGTAGCGGCGACGACCAGCAATGGTTTGGACGTAGCCATGAGCGATCGCTTCTCTTTGCATCTGCTGCAAGTATTCAAACACTTTTGAATAGCGATCATTAAATCGATCAATAAACGTCTTCGCATCTAACCGATGAACGCCAGTTTCGCGCGCAAATCGAACCGCGCCCATGCCGTAGATCACCCCGAAGTTAATGATTTTGGCCATCCGCCGTTCATCTGTCGTAATCTCTTCTTTGGCTTTGTCAAAGAGCAGTGTCGCGGTCAAACGGTGCACATCGTCATTATTACGATAAGCCTCCACCAAGATCGGCTCTGCGCTCAAATGCGCCAAAATTCGTAGCTCTATTTGAGAATAGTCGGCAGCGACTAAGTGCCAGCCTGCTTTAGGCAAAAACGCCTGACGAATTTGTCGGCTAAAGGCAGTGCGGGTGGGAATGTTCTGTAGGTTTGGATTAGAAGACGACAATCTGCCGGTAGAGGTCACGGCTTGGTTAAAGTCAGTGTGAACGCGCCCTGTACTAGGCAAGATCAGCGCTGGCAAGGCATCTACATAGGTTGATTTCAGCTTAGATAGGGTGCGATGCTCAATTACCGCGTCAACGACCAGGTGATCGCCTTGCAGTTTTTCAAGGGTAGAGGCATCGGTAGAATAGCCAGTTTTGTTTTTGCGCGATTTGCGTTTGTCTAGACCTAGGGTATCAAAGAACAATCTGCTGAGCTGCTTTGGTGAACCCAGGTTAAATTCTTCACCAGCGGCGGCGTACGCTGACTTTTCAATGCCAGCTAGATCCGTTTCTAGCTGTTTAGAGAATTTGTTTAAATAAGCTTTATCAATCCGAATGCCTGTTGCTTCCATGTTGGCCAGCACGGGTTCTACCGGTAGCTCAATATCATTGAACAGCTTTTCTAATTCAACAACTTTCGCTAATTCGGCTTTGAGCAAAGGCACTAAGCGGTAGGTGGTATGTACATCGCTGCCGCAGTAGTCGGCCACGGAGGCGATCGCAACTTCCCCAATCGTCTTTCCCTTTGGCACCAAATCGGTGTAGCTCACAGTCGTCAGTGACAGATACCTCAGGGCTAGATCCGCCAAGTTATGAGTATTCTCTGGATTTAGCACATAGCTAGCCAGCATCGAATCGAACACCACCCCTTGCAGATGAATGCCCGCTCGGCGCAGCACTAGCCGGTCGTATTTTGCGTTCTGCAATGCTTTGGGATAATGCTTATCTTCTAGAATAGGCCGTAGCGCTTCTACAACCGTTTCGACGCTGAGCTGATCGCCTTTTGCATGGCCAACCGGAATATAGGCGAGATCTTTAACGCCTTCGCCCCAACAGCAGCCGATGCCAACTAGATCAGCTTCTAAGGGATTAACAGAGGTTGTTTCAGTATCCCAAGCTACGGGCTTTTGGATATGGGTATGAGACTTTAACCGGCCTACCAACTCTTGTAGCTGCGCGTCAGTGGTAATGATTTGCGGCTGAATGCTGACGCCGCTAAGACCTGTGCCGCTGCTAGCATCGGTTTCTTCGACAGTAAAAAAGGCGGTATCCTCATCTCCAAAGTCATCTACAGATGGCGCTGACTTAACTGGCTTAACATAGGGCCTGTAGTCTGACTCACCGCCAAATGAAGCTTGGAGCTTACTGAGGCGATTGACAAAGTGCTGCAATTCTAGCCGCTTTAGCGCCGGAATCACATCATTTGGATCAAAGCCTTCAAGCTTGCAGGTTTCTAAATCGGTTTCTACCGGCACATCGGTAATAATAGTTGCCAAAAATTTTGATTGATCCGCTGATTCCTTACCTTCTTCTAGTTTTTTCTTGACGGCCCCTTTGATCTCATCAATCGAGGCGTAAATAGTCTCTAAATTGCCGTAGGTTTCCAACAGCTTGACAGCTGTCTTTTTGCCGATGCCCTTGACGCCTGGAATGTTGTCAGAACTATCGCCACACAGCGCCTTATAGTCGATGACTTGGCAAGGCAAAATCTCCAATTTTTCGAGTACTTCGGCTACGCCAAATTCTCTTGCGGTGCTGGTTTTGCTGCCAAAAGTCGTGCTTAAATACACCACTTTAATATTTTCTTGATCGTCAATGAGCTGAAAGAGATCTTGATCGCCGCTGAGAATTTTGACTCTAAAGCCTTTGGCCTTGGCCCGAGTCGCCAGCGTGCCAATCATGTCATCAGCTTCGTAGCCCGGTGTGCAAAAAATCGGCAGTTTGAGCGTACCTAAAAGTTCTTTGAGATTTTCAACATCTTCTGTAAATTCTTCTGGCGTTTCAGCGCGTCCGGCCTTGTAGGTATCGGTTTCTTCATGCCGAAAAGTAGGGGTCGCCAAATCGAAGGTGACGGCGGCGTAGGCTGGTTTTTCGGTCTCTAGGGTGTCCATGAGTGATTTGAGAAAGCCAAAGCACACACTTGTTGGGATGCCAGTAGAGGTGCGCAAGCCACCGTCGCGGCTGCGGGCAAAAGCATAGTAAGAACGAAAGGCCAAAGAGTGGCCATCGACGAGCATGAGAACGGGTTTGGCTTGATCGGCGCTCAAATCAGTATTCAACGTATGGATTCAACTTGTGGGCAAGGCAGCGACTTCTTCATTATCCAATAGCTGTGGAGAAATGGGGCATTGAGAATTTAAAGCGCTGGTATATGGCTTTAACGGTGCATTGCGCGGGATGTAGAGCGGATGACGAGGCTGACCGGAGCGGTTGATCTGGAGGTAGCTGAGTTTGGAGTGGTAGGGCGTGAGGAGGGTGAGAATAGTGCGATCGCGCCCTAAAAAAACACCCGCATTGCCCCAGGCCAACACCACCTGCTGAGCCTGCTCAGCCGCTGCAATTAGGTAATCATCATTTTCTGGCCCCACCGGATCAGCAACCGTTTTCAGCTCTGCCGGGTGTGCGGTGCAATAGCCGAATAAATTCACCACCGACAGCGAGCCAAATCCCCAGCGCTGCGCAACCTGAATGCAGGCCCGTAGCGTCGGGTCGTCAGCCGTTTCATTGGCGCAGCTAGGATTCAGCATGACAAAGACAAGATCAGATTTGTCGATTTCAAAATTATTCGATTCAAAATTATCGGAACGCCAGCAGCGATCTAGCCGATAGCGGTAGCGCCTGCTGCTATCGAAGCGGGCCGCTCTTTTGATGGCATCTGTAACCATAGATCTTTCAGACTCTGGCTCTTTCATACCTCTGGAGATTTAACAAACGGACTTAACACTTGTTAACATTTTGTAGAATTGATATTTGCTGAAGAGGCCGACTTTTGAAGATTTTTCTCGCGTTTGAGCCTGCGCTTCGACGCAATCTTGCTATTTTCTTTGGAGCGTCTCTGTGTTTTTGGGCCGGACTGGCTGGAATATTACCCAATTTAGCGCTCTACATTGAAAGCTTTGGCGCTAGCAATCAAGAAATTGGCTGGGTAATGGCGGCTTTTGCCTTGGGACTATTAGGCTTTCGGCCCAAGATGTCGCGCTTTACAGATGCAAAAGGGCGTAAACCGGCTTTGCTCATTGGCATTGTGGTGATTGCGCTAGCGCCGATGCTGTATTTGGCGGTTCAGATGATCCCACCGATTACGTTCTTGGTGCCGGTTGTCGGCTGGCAGATAAAGTCGGCGGTGCTACTGTTAGGGATAGTGCGGGCCTTTCACGGTATCAGCATTGCGGCGTTTGCGACGGCTTATAGTGCGGCGATAGCTGATATGGCACCGCCTCAGCACCGGGGCGAATTGATTGGCTACATGAGCTTATCCAACCCAATTGGCATGGCCATTGGCCCCGCCTTAGGCGGCTATTTAGAAGGCAGCTTTACGTGGGCTTTTTTGACGATGACAGCTTTGGGCGCGCTTGGCACACTCTGCGTGCTCCTTAGCCGCGAACCGCCACGCATGCAGCCAACATCAGATGTCTTGTCTGCAAATTCTATCCAGTCGGCTCGAAAACAGCTTTTTTGGCGCTTATTGTTCAAGCCCGAAGTGCGTACACCCGCAATCATTTTATCGATGGTGGGTATTGCCTTTGGCTCAATGGTGGCCTTTGTGCCGCTATACGTTCGAGAGATGGAGATTGCGGTCAATATTGGCTTGATTTATACGGTGAGTGCATTAGCCTCTTTCTCAATTCGAGTCGTCTCTGGCAAAGCGAGCGATCAGTTAGGACGAGGCCGCTTCATCAGTCTGGGCTTGGCCTTTTACACCTTAGCCATGCTGGTTCTATGGCAATCTACCAGCGCCCCGATGCTGCTGCTAGCCGGAGCCCTCCAAGGTGCAGGCAGCGGCACCTTAATCCCAATTATCGCGGCCCTCATGACCGACAGATCGCGCCCCCATGAACGCGGATTGACATTCGGCCTGTGCCTGACCGGTTTTGATCTGGGCATTGCCCTCGCTGGGCCAATCATGGGGCGCATTGCCGATCTTACGAGCTACGGCACGGTTTTTGCGCTTTCGAGTGTGATGACAGCCATTGGACTGCTGATTTTTATCACCACTTCCAGCAAGGATTTAGCCCATTCGGTGCGCTTCGCCCTTAACGGCGGCAGAGATGTGTACGCTCTTAAGAGCTAGCGGTGAGATTGAGCATTCAATACTCTAAACAAAAGAATAAGGAAACAAAAAATAAGGTGCCAAACAAAATTGCTTGACACCTTACTTCTTTAAGCGAGCCTGGAGAGATTCGAACTCCCGACACCGTAGTCCGTAGCCACGTGCTCTAGTCCACTGAGCTACAGGCCCATCAGGGATTTCCCTTGTTTGGGATTTAATAGTAACACACCGCTCGCGCGTCTTGCTGATAAAAATTGAGCCTTTCAAAATAATGATCTCTTCTCATAATTCTGCCGATAATCCTTCTGACAATCCTTTAACGCTCACTCACCTAGATGCTCAAGGGCAAGCCCAAATGGTCGATGTTTCGGCCAAAGAGGTCTCTTTGCGGCAGGCAGTCGCCACTGGCACCATCACCATGCAGCCCACTACTCTAGCCGCCATCCAATCAGGCAATCTCCCTAAAGGTGATGTCATTGGCACTGCCCGTTTGGCCGGGATTATGGCTGCTAAACAAACCGCCCTCTTAATTCCGCTGTGCCATCCGCTGCCGCTAAAAAAGATTGAAGTTAGTATCGAACCTGACCCACTGCTTCCGGGCTATCGCATTCGAGCTACGGTCAAAACCAAATCTGAAACCGGCGTTGAAATGGAAGCGCTTACCGCTGTCTCTATTGCGGCGCTCACCCTGTATGACATGGCCAAAGCGCTAGAAAAATCTATGTGCATCAGCGACATTCAGCTATTAGAAAAAATTGGCGGCAAATCCGGCCATTGGCAAAAACCGACTGACCACCATTTACTACAATAGGGACGGTAACTCAAATTTGAAGATTTTTTATGCCTCCTCGCTGGCCCCGAAAACCAGATCCCGCTAACGATCCCCCGCTGCGTAAGCTAGAAGATCGCATCAATTTTGCGGTGCATGTAGCTGGCTTTGCTTTGGTCAACTCTAGCCTTTGGTTCTTTAATACGCTAAATCCAGGCTCTTTGCCTCAGGCCAAAATCGTTACGTTGGTGATGCTGGCTATATTGTTTGTGCATGGGGTGTATATTTTTGCGATCGCAGACTACACCCAACCAATCGCAGCGCCACCCTCAAACCCAAATATAGACATTGGCAAATAGCGCGGAATGCAAACTTATTTGAAAGACCCATCTAAATCGCCACTCTAAAGGTAGGCAAAGCAATCTCAAAACTCTGACAGACTGCCTTTATCATCTTTCGTATTTAACAGAACTCATATAGGAGGGCGCATTATGAAAAGCGCAAACTCAGCCGAATCGATAGAAGCACTCGCCGCTGAAATTGGCGAAAACATCTACATGGATATTGCCAAGTGGCACCTATATCTAAACAGCGCTAACTTGCATACGCCGCTGGCTGAAAAGCTTTTGCCGATGGTTATCGCCGACAGCATCTCAGAAGACGAAGTGCTCAAAGTACTCAAAGACATCCCCATCAAGTTAGGCGGTGGGCGTAAAATTTTGCCTTTGGCCGATTTATTGCCCATGCAATGTCAAGTCAATCTGATTGATTTGCTAGAGGAATATCAGCGATCGCTCTAAAGCCCCTAGCTGACAATCATTGGCAGACAACTCATCAAAAGCAGGAAACAAGGAGATTAGCAACTCATTTCCTGCTTTTTAATTTTCTGAAAAGAATTTCAAAATTGCCTTTCTAATAAAGAAAATAAAAGTTAATCTTAAGTATAAGTTCATTCAATAGATTAACTAGGAAAACAATGGGTCTTTTAGAATTCATATTTGGCAAAAGCACTCCCAAAGACGACAGCCAATCCAAGCAGGCTTACTATCTCAATGATGACGATGCCAAAAGCTTTGGCAACATTGATTACATGCGCTCTGTCCGAACCGTGCGCCGTACCTTTGCCAAAAAGAAAGGTCAAGATCATCTAGAAAGCATTCGGCAGATCTCGGCCATGCAAAGAGCTGATGACGCCAGTAACAGCAGTTTTGGAGCTAGCACCCCAGCTTCTAGCAATAATGCTATGGGCAATAGCTCAGTCCCTAGTGCTCAGCGCCCTCGTCGCAAAGCTAGCAGCGACATGGATATGTTCCGCAACATGGCTAAAGATATTCGCAAGTAAGTTTGCTTACTCTCCCATGAGTAGCCGAGCTCTAAAAGCCAAATTTTAATGCTTAACGACGGCTGATTTTGCAGCCGTCGTTTTTTTTAGCTTTTGACCGCATCTATAAAATCGTCATCAACGCTGTCACGGCGACCGATTAGGCACTAAAGTGGGCAAAATCTGTTGGCTAAGCAAGATCGCTCTCATCGCCATCAGCCCAGTTAGCGCCAGCCAAAGTAAGTGAGCCGATGCGATATGACTAGCCACGATAGCGAGTGGCAAAAATCCTAAAAAAGCCGCAATCAGCGTGGCATTACGCAGCGTTCGTCCGGCTGTCAAGCCCAAAAAATAGCCATCTAAGGTAAAGGCTACACCACCTAAGCTCAATACTGGCAGCAGCCAGCCTACATAAGTCGGAATTTGATCCAGTAAAATTTTGTGGCTCGTGAGCAGACTAAAAAATGGCGTTGGCCAAAGCCTCAAAACCAGTGCAATCACCACCCCCAAGGCCATGCTGCTGATCCCGCCAAATAACAGCAGCCAGCCCAAATCATCGGTTGCCCGCTGCCCAGAAAAATTGCCTGCATAGCTCTCTACAGCCAGCGCAATTCCGTCCATAAAATAAGCCGCCATCAGCACAATTTGAATTAGCAGCGTATTAACGCCCAGAATGCGATCGCCCATGCCCGCACTGAAATTTGTAAACAGTGACATCGCTATCACCAGGGCAAAGGTACGAACCAAAATGTCTCTATTGAGATCGAATAAAGCCTTGAGGGCAGTAGGTTGCCATAGCCGAGACTTGATTTGTGGCCACAGATGCCAAGGAACAGGGTTATTAGCGCTCCCTTTAAAGATCAAAATCAAGGCCGCCACTAGCGTCAGATATTGACTGAGCGCCGTTGCCAGCCCAGCCCCGTAGCTGCCCCAGCCCAGCCCACGGATAAACCAGTAGTCGAGAAAAATATTGCTAAAGTTGCCAATCATCGCCAGCAGCACAACCTGCCGACCTTTGGCACGCCCTAGCAACCAGCCCAGCAGCACGTAGTTCACAAGCACCGCTGGGGCATCTAAAATTCGCCCATTATAAAAGTCTAGAGCAGCCGCTTTGGCTTCAGGCCCAGCCTGCAACAGCGAAAAACCAACCGCCGCAATCGGTACTTTCAGCAGCCAAACCACCAAACCAACGCCAAAAGCCAGACAAGTATTGCGGATGGCAATCAGCCAGACTTCAGCTTCATTGGCTTGACCCACGGCTTGAGCAGTCGGGCCAGTTGTGCCCATCCGAAAAAAGTTAAAGCTCCAGTAGATCACATTAAAAATGACGGTCGCTAAAGCCACGCCATTGAGATAGCGAATATCGCTCAGGTGCCCTAAAAAAGCGGTATCGACTAGACCCGCTAGCGGCACCATTAAATTTGACAAAGTATTGGCTGCGGCCAGCCGAAAAAAGGGCGCTGTCCAGCCGGTGGTTCGCGAGGGGAGCGTCAACGCTTTCAAAGATTTACGGCTAATTTTGTGAGCGAGTTTGTGAAGAGTAGGCCGCAAGGATTTTGAGGAAGGGTGAAAAGAACTGAAAGCCCCTTTAGTGTATCGCCATCATCTCAGCTTCAAACAAGCTTCAAACAAGCTTAAATGCACGCAGCTATGCAAATCCAAGGTCTACACTCGTCGCTATGCCAGAGGCAATGCCGTAGTTATGCTCAGGCGGTTTATCACTTGCATTGGGCAATCTACTATCAGCTTCATATTTCAGTTTTATACAGCAGCTTCATTGGCCAGCTTCATTGGCCTATTAAACCGCCCATCACTCCTTTTTTTGATAATGAAAGTCATGAATCACAGTGGCCTTAGGCTTTTAAGCATTACGACACTCCTCGCTAGCCTAACTGGAACTTTGATCGGCACGCTGCCTAGTCAGGCCAATGGCTCAAATAGCGCTTTTGACAGCAATTTGCCCAACGTGCGCCCAGCAGACCCCTTTGAAGCCGTCATTTTGCCAGTGATGCCGAGCGGCAGTGAGGCTAGCTCAGACGTGAATGGTGCTGATGAGGCTGAAACCGATGAGATGATGCCTATCATCACGCCAGAGGTGGATATGGATCTGACCGTAGATTCCCAGGCGGTGCCAGCGGTGGATTCTTATAACCGGGGCGTCAATCTCTATCAGCAGGGTGAATATGCTTTGGCGATCGCTGAATTCAGTACCGCGATCGCCGCTAACTCCACCTATGCCGAAGCCTACGTCTTTAGAGCCGCCACTGCGCTAAAGCTCAATGACCCAGCCGCGGCGATGACTAATTATTTGATGGCCATTGAGGCCAACCCCAACTACGCGCTTGCCTACTTTTCCAAAGGCGCACTCTTTTATAAAAAGGGTGAAATGGCCGCCGCGATGGATGACTTTAAGCAAGCGATCGCCCTAGATGCCAGCTACGCTGAAGCTCACGACTATCTCGGCCTGACCTCATCTGCCATCGGCGACTATACTTCTGCGCTTGATAACTACGATAAAGCCTTACAAATCAATCCTGACTATTTCCCGGCCCTGCTGCATCTGGGCGTAGCTTTGATTGAACTCAAAAACTTTGATAGCGCGGTTACCCAGCTCACTGCCGCGATTGATCGCGATCGCGATTCGGTTGAAGCCTATCTTAACCGAGGCGTGGCTTACTACCACTTAGGCACGTTCCCATCCGCTCTAAAAGACCTCAATGAAGCGATTGAGATTAATCCCCAGAGCAGCGAAGCCTATTTCAATCGCAGCTACGTGCTTTCCGCGATGGGCCGCAGACGCGATGCCCTTGCCGATATCAATAGGGTGCTCACTCGTCAGCCTAATTCGGTCAAAGCCTACTTAGCTAGAGGCACACTGTA
>JBGTIK010000108.1:0-5297 GCA_041745715.1 Phormidesmis sp. | reverse complement strand
TTACAAAAACAGTCTGACAGACTACTGAAGAACGAGCCGCACGTTTGCATTCTGCAAACCAGGGCGCTTCACCTCAGCAAGTGTCTTATTGACGGCATACTTCTGATTGATTGAGTTGATCAGCTCAGTCTGGTTGTGCTTTTTGGCCACGCCCCAGAGATCAGCGATCAAGTCAAAAGAACCATCAGCATTGCGTGACCAGCCAATATCATAGTCACCTTCAAGCACAGCGACGATATCAGCACGGACGTTTTGACCGTTATAACCACGAATGTTAGCTTCAGTCTTCACAGTCACACCGAGGTCACTGAGAGAAGACTTCAGGATTTCAGCATCGGAGATCTTAGTGCGCAAAGTACTAAAATGAGACATTTTGAGTTTCCTCCTGGAGAGAAATTGAGAGACAACGAGGTTAGAAATCGAAAACCATCAGCTATCAAATGAGATAGAACCTGACTTTTGTGTAAACCACTAGCAGCATGAACAAAATGAAATCGAATGAACCCAAAATGATCGATGCCCTAGCCTTTTTTCCTGTAGGAGCAGGAAAAAGCCTTTTAAAACTCCATCCGCTGGTATTCTGCCACCGATGAAGCTGCCGGACGAGCCCGCTGACGAGCCCAATCGCGCAGGGCCGTCACCTGTTCACTCATCGTCTTTGAGAGCGGCATCGTAGCGCGAATAGCCGCAATAATATCGAGCTGAGTAAACTCTCTGCCCTGAGCAAACGCTTCGTACATCGCTGAAATTAGCCCCTGTTCAATCTCAGCGCCCGAAAACCCTTCACAAACCTTGCTCAACTGATCGAAGTCAAACCGCTCTGTTTCAGAACGCCGTTTGCCCAGATGAATTTTGAAAATTTCCTTGCGTTCCTCTTCATTCGGCAGATCTACAAAGAAAATCTCATCAAATCGACCCTTTCTCAAAAACTCACTCGGCAACCGCTCTACCCGGTTTGCGGTTGCAATCACAAATACAGGGGACGTTTTCTCCTGCATCCAAGTCAAAAAGCTACCAAAAATACGGCTAGAAGTACCGCCATCAGAATCAGCTGAGCCTGCGCTACCGGCAAACGCCTTATCAATTTCGTCAATAAACAACACAGCGGGTGAAATAGATTCTGCTGTTCTCAGCGCCCCCCTTAAATTAGCTTCGGAGCGTCCGACCATAGAGCCATCGTACACTCTGCCCATATCCAAGCGCAGCAAGGGGAGTCCCCACAGTCGAGCTGTCGTTTTTGCAATTAGTGACTTACCACATCCCGGTACGCCTAAAATCAACATGCCTTTAGGCTGAGGTAAGCCATATTCACGAGCCCGTTCAGTAAAAGCATTAGAACGCTGCTTCAACCAGTGCTTTAACTCTTCTAATCCTCCCACCGAGTCAATCGTTTCATCTTCCTCGATATAATCAAGAATTCCGTTGCGACGAATCAACTGCTTCTTTTCAGAAAGAACAATATCAACCTCGCCCTCCGTTAGCTGACCGGCCATCACCCGAGACTTACGGAAAACCTTTTCAGCCTCATCGCGGGTAAGTCCTAATGCAGCTTTCAATAGCTTTTCTCGACCTTCCGTTGTAATACTCGCCGTTCTAGACTTAGCTAACTCAGCCGAAAGCACTTGGTTAAGCTCAGACATATTAGGCAGGCTAAAGTCTAGAACAACAACCTCTTTCTCTAGTTCAATAGGGACTTCTTGTACTGGAGACATCAAGACAATAGTCTTATTAGTTCCTCGAAAGCTCTCAACAGCATCACGCAGGCTGCGAGTCACCTCAGGACTATCTTTAAAGGGATGCAAATCTTTGAAAACGAAAATACTAGGCTCTTTTTGACGCATCGCCCAAGTAATAGCAGCCTGAGGAGAAACCGTATTGTTTTGCTGACCCGATCCCTTCTCCTGACCATACTCGACCATGCCATGGGTCATCGTCCAAGTATACATTCGCTGTGACTGCGTCTTCTGCTGAGCGAGTGCAGCGATTGTTCTCTCTGCCCGTTCCTCCTCAAAGGTGACCAGATAGATCAGCGGGTACTGAGCCTGAATTAATACACTTAGCTCTTCTCTCATGGCGAACGCCCCCAGTTAAGACGACTTAACTATCTATCTGTATTAAAAGAACAGATTAGAACAACAACAACAAATTTTCGGTAGCAGATACAACAAAACTTGAAAAGAAGACTATTCAGCAAATAAGTCTATCTAAAGATAAATTCAGTTGCTAACAAGTTATCAGCTCTCCTTCATCGGGGCTCTTTGAGTTAGGGCTCAGTTCCGCAATTCGATCCAAATCCGTCAACATCACAGACTCGAGATCAGAGTGCTCATGGATCAAAGTCAACCTATCCCCTTTCATGGCTACAGAAGCAGCGCATTTAGGGCAAGCATGTATGCGATGACTTTGACCATAATCATCACTACTCCCCCCAAGCAGATCAACATTGTCCAGATAAAACTCAATTGCTCGCTGCGCCATCAATGACATCGTTTCGCCGTCAATAGCGGAGCGAATCTTAAACTGCCGATGCAGTTCGTCTGGAAGATATAGCGTGACTTTTTGCTTAGTTTGCTTGACTGGCATATCGGATTTGAATAACGTGGCCCCAGATATGTATATAAAGGTAGCGAGATGGCACTTTGCTGTCAAGACTCTATGCCACTTTGACGTCAATATAGTTACATTGCTTAACAATTAAATGATGTTTAGTTACAATCTGCCTTCATAGAAACCCTTACAACGACCTTCAAAGAGCTTTTTAATAGAGAGTTTTTAGAGCGAGGCTTATCATCGCCCCGATCTTTGACTATGCTGGACTAGACCTCACAGCCTAAGGGTATCTTTAGGCATCTAAACTTTTTTTGCATGAGTATTTCAGCCGAACCGCTCCAGTCTACTTCTTCATTGGAAAGTGCCCTTAAACACCATTTTGGACATGGTCAATTTCGCTTCGATCAGCGCCACATTATCGAGCAAGTGCTTAAAAATCAAGATGTGCTGGTGATTATGCCAACGGGTGGAGGCAAGTCGCTCTGCTATCAGCTACCGGCTCTACTGAGAGAAGGCGTCACTATTGTAATTTCACCGCTGATTGCGCTCATGCAAGATCAAGTCACCGCTTTACAAGATAACGGCATTGGGGCAACCTTTTTAAACAGTACGCTTTCGAGTGAAGCAGTGCGATCGCGCGAACAAGCCCTCTTCTCAGGCAATATCAAACTCCTCTACGTTGCCCCCGAAAGACTTTTCACCCCCGCATTTTTAGACCTGCTAGATAAGCTCAGCCAAAAAATCGGCATCAGCACCTTCGCGATTGACGAAGCCCACTGCGTTTCAGAATGGGGACACGATTTTCGCCCTGAGTACCGGCAACTCTTCCAGCTCAAACAGCGCTACCCGCAAATTCCAGTCATTGCGCTGACCGCAACAGCCACCCAAAGAGTGCGCACAGACATCGTGCAGCAGCTCCGGCTCAATGACCCCGAAATATATGTCTCTAGCTTCAACCGCCAAAACCTCTACTACGAAGTCAAACAAAAATCCAAGCAGCCTTATCACCAACTGCTCAGCCTCATTAACGACCATCAAAATCAAGCTAAAGGGTCTTCAGGCATCGTTTACTGCCTCAGCCGCAAACACGTCGATGAAGTTGCGCTTAAACTAAAATCCGATGGGCTTTCCGCCCTCCCCTATCACGCTGGACTCAGCGCCGAAGAACGAGAAACCAACCAAACCAAATTTATCCGTGACGACGTTCAAATCATCGTAGCTACCGTTGCTTTTGGCATGGGTATCAACAAACCCGATGTCCGCTTTGTCATTCACTACGATCTCCCGCGCAACCTCGAAAGCTACTACCAAGAAGCCGGTAGAGCCGGACGCGACGGCGAAGATGCCAACTGCATCATCCTTTTTGGTTGGGGTGATGTGCACACAGTCAAGTATTTAATCGGGCAAAAAGCCGACCCCCACGAACAGCGGATCGCTCAACAGCAGCTCAACCAAATCATCAACTATGCAGAAAGCTCCGTCTGCCGCCGGAAGATTCAGCTCGGCTACTTCGGCGAACCGTTTGAAGCCCCTTGTAGAAACTGCGATAACTGCATCAACCCAGCACCCGTCGAAGACTGGACGCTCGAAGCTCAGAAATTTTTATCCTGCGTCTATCGCTGCGATCAGCGCTTTGGCATGAACCACATCATCGACGTTTTACGCGGCTCTCGCAAAAAACGCATCGTAGAACTCAACCACGATCAGCTTTCTACTCACAACATCGGCGCAGATCGCAGCGTCGATGATTGGCGAATGCTCTCCCGCGCCCTCATCCACCAAGGCTATTTAGACGAAACCACCGATGGCTACTCTGTGCTAAAGCTCAACGCCAGCAGCAATCAAGTTCTCAAAAAGCTCGTCTCTGTCGAAATCTCTGTCTCCGATCGAATAGAAAAACCAGCCGTAGTTTCGGCAACAGCAGCTAACACCGAACTTACTGACGAAGAAAACGCACTGATGAGCCAGCTCAGAGCGCTTCGCAAAAAGCTGGCAGACGAACAATCTGTCCCACCTTACATTGTCTTTTCTGATGCTAGCCTCAGGCAGATGGCCCAAAACAGACCGCAGACCGCAGATGCATTCTCAAAAATATCGGGCGTTGGCAGCCGCAAGCTCGTTCAGTATGGGGAAGCATTTACTCAAGCTATTCGCGAATTCTGCCGAGAAAACGGATTAGAGGAAAGAGCGCCGGAAGCAGCGGTCACAACCACACGCGCACCAGTCAACCAAACAGAGATCACCAGCACGCAGCTTGCAACTTACCAACTCTATCAAAACGGCCTTTCTTTATCCGACGTTGCCCTTCAACGCGACGTTAGGCTCAACACCATCAATGGGCACATGAGTAAACTCATTGAAGCGGGGTATGAGGTAGATATTGATAGATTGGTATCTACGGAAAGGCAAAGCGTAATTAATAGCGCGATCGCAAAAGTCGGTCCCCACTCACTACGAAACATTCGCGAAATCACAGGCGAAACCTACGACTATCAAGAAATTAACCTAGTACGGGCAGCATGGGAGGCAGCCAATCAAGACTAACCCTTCGCATAGATCTTCGCATCCAAGCAAAAAGCCCTGTACTTAGTGATAAGTCGCAGGGCTTTTGCTTGGAGATAGAACCTGGCATCGAGCTATTTTGACAAGGACTGGCGTCCTCACTATCTTCGCCGCTGCAATGTTTCACAATCGAGTTCGGGATGGAATCGAAGTGGGGCCACTGCGCCATTGACACCAGGAATGCT
>JBGTIK010000107.1:0-10310 GCA_041745715.1 Phormidesmis sp. | reverse complement strand
GAGGGCCTTAAATGCTTTGAGGTTCAGTCCTGTCATCGCTCTCATTAGTCGATCACTGGCGAGTATCCGCTCTAAATTTAGCATCGCTGGTCTTAGATATAGTTGCTTTATACTACCCTTTATTTCCCAACAGGTCTATTGTTAGCACCCGGAACAAAAACATACGTAGAGGCGTTACCTGTGTTAGTGACCGAAAAGTCGTAGGTGAGCGTGTCACCGCCGACGATACTACCACCATTATTATCATTGAAGCCCGAGCTGCTCACTGTTAAGCCTGCAATCTCAGCGACGTTGATGGTAACAGTATTGGAAACAGCATCAATATTGTTGCCGTTGCCGTCATTATAGGTAGCGGTGGCAGTGTTGGTAATGGCAGTGCCTGCTGTGGTGCCTGCCGCAACGACGGCTCCCACCATGTTGTAAACGCCAGCCACTGCAAAAGCCGCAGCGAGAAGAGGCTTATAAGCTTGCCAGCGAAAGATTGTTTGTTTCTGTGTTTTGGCCATTATTGTGGTGTCTAAGTTTTCAATCAGAGTAGGTTGAGCGAGGTGAAAAATTGTTGTCCAGGAAGAGAGGGCACATTCTGTTGAGAAGTGTGTACTTACTGACAGAGACTAAAGACGAAAGAACAATATCTACCCAGACCCCAACTAAACTTAAATTGCCCATTGCTATGCCTATAGACATAGGGCTATTTACTGAAATATCAATAATCACTGTTGCGGGTTTTACTGATAGCATTTTTGCCGAATCCGATTGAATGCCGCATTTTCAAAGGGATTGAGAATAAATTTGACAGAATTTTTTTTGTATGCAGTGCTACCAAATTGTTTTTATCTTTAAGAAAATGAAGTCATCTATCAGGCGACAATTGAGTAGCTGGGTGACGACAACCATCTAGAGATGCTGATAACCATGAAGAGACGGCTACCAGTCCAGACCAAAAAAATGAGTCAGTTGATAAGCTCAAAACGGTATCAGGAAAAGTTTGTTGTAGAGTTCTTTTTAGAGACTGCATTAGTCCAGCAACTACAGCAAGCTAAGCTGGAACACTGCTACCAACGATTGCTGTAAAAGCTTGACGGCTATGACTTACTGGTGATTGATGACTTGGGCTATATCAAGAAATCTGAGACCGAAACCTCAGTTCTCCTGAATTAAGTGCCATCGTTATGAACGCAAAAGCCTGCTAATTACCGCCAATCAGCCCTTCAGTCAGTGGCATACCATCTTTGCCGACGACATGATGACCGTTGCAGCCGTTAACCGGCTCGTCCATCATGCCCTGATTGTCGAAATTTGCTCAAATAGCTACCGCAAGCAGTCTACCCTGAACCGGACAAGCAAAAAAAGTTAGCGTAGCCGCTTCTACCCAGAATCGCTCAGAAGTGCTAGCTGCCGCTGAGCGATCACTCAGCGGTCATAGTTGTCGTGTGGATCATAATTGTCGTTTCTCATCTCGATCTCGAATGATGATCATTTATCGAATGCTCTGTTGCCTACATAATTGTCGCGATCTGGCTTTGCTATTGACATTTGGTAAGGGCTACTCGAAGCTAATCTCAGGGCCGACGGGAATGATTCTGCTAGGGTTTAGCTCTGGCAGTCCGGCATAGTAGAGCTGCTTGACATGGCTCCTGCTACAGACGGCTGAGACTCCCGGTTGCTGATGCAAGCTGCGAGCATAGGCCCAGAGATTTGGATAGTCTATTAAGCGCTTGAGATTGCATTTAAACAAGCCGTAATACGCTAAGTCAAAGCGAAACAAGGTGGTAAATAAACACCAGTCTGCCAGGGTAATGGCGTCACCACAGAGGTAGCGCTGGTGAACTAAGATGGCTTCCCAATAGTCTAATGCCTGAAAAAGTTCGTTGACTGCCTGCTCATAGGCTGTTTGGGATGAGGCAAAGCCGCTGCGATAGACGCCGTTGTTAATTGGGTGGTAGATAGCAGAAATCACTTCGTCAATCTTTGCTTTTTGATGCTCAGGATAAAAGTCTAGTGACTGATGTTCGTCGGGCATAAATGCATTAAATTCGCGGTTAAACATTTCAATAATGTGGCGCGATTCGTTGTTTACAATGGCTTGCGTTTGGCTTTCCCACAGGACAGGAACGGTCACTCTACCCGTGTAATCTGGCTTTGCTTTCACGTAAATCTCCCAAAGGTATTCTGCGTGGTTCACACTATCTCGAATGCAGCCTTCTTTATCTGAAAACGCCCAGCCTTGAGAGCTAATGACCGGATCGACAATAGAGAGTCCAACAATTTCTTGCAGACCTTTTAGCTGCCACAGCAGCACCGTGCGATGCGCCCAAGGACAGCCTAGAGAAATGTACAGGTGATAGCGCCCCGGCTCTGCTTTAAAGCCGCTGCTGCCATCCGCTGTAATCCAATGATGAAAGTGGGTTGGCATTCGTTTGAACTGACCATCTTCACTACGCTCTGTCCATTCAGATGTCCATTTGCCGTCTACTAATTGGCCTAATGCCATGATTTTTCTCCTAAGGTTTGTTGTTAACTGAGATTGTTGTTCTTGAAAATTTCATAAAAAGTTTACGGGAAAGCGTATGCTGCCATGCTAAAGGCACCGTACGTGTAACTGCTGTGCAGTTGAATACCCGTACTGTCTGAATTGCTTGCACCCATTGCAAAGAACAGCGGCATTAAGTGCTCTTCACTGGGATGATTTTTTGCGGCGCTGGGAGCTTGCTGGCGGTAGTCGAACAAATCTTCTCTTTGGTTGCGGGCGATCGCACTCCCCAACCAACCATCAAACTCCACCACCCAATCAGGCGGCTCGGCGGCTAGCGTGTGACCAAAGGCCCCAAGGTTGTGAGTGGCGCTACCGCTGCCGATGATCAAAATGCCTTGCGATCGCAACCCTCCCAACGCCTGACCCATGTCATAAAGCTGACGCGGCTGCCAGTGAGCAGGCAACGAAAGCTGCACCACCGGAATTTCAGCAGTTGGATACATCAAAAACAATGGCACCCAAGCCCCGTGGTCTAACCCGCGACTAGGATCAGTAGCAAATTTTATCTGCGCGGCTGACAGATGACTGGCCACAAGCTGCACCAACGCGGGCGATCCAGGTGGCTCATAGCGAAGCTGATAAAGCGCTGAAGGAAATCCGCCAAAATCATGCATTGCGCTCATCTTGGGGGCGGTGCTGATAGTCGGCACGCTGGTCATCCAGTGCGGCGAAAGCATCAAGATCGCCTGGGGCAAAGTGGCTTGTGAGGCACTAATTTGTGAGCCTAGCTGCTGCAAGAAATCGCGAGCAGGGCAAGCTTGCAAGGGTAAATCAGGGGCTCCGTGAGAAATAAAAAGACTTGGCAGCCGGTTGTTCATGGCCACTCCTAAAGGTTTTTCTCGATATTGTTTGGGATCGTACAATTCAGTTGTAGCATGAAACTGTTTGAATGCAAACAATTTGCCCAAAAAATAGATCCGGTGCCTAAATATGTCGATTGCTGCGCCTACTCTAGGGCGGTGCGCAGCTTTCTGAGTAACTGTCTTAGCTGCTCTAGTTCTGAGCTGTCGAGCCGATTGAAGCGCTGCTGTAGATAATGGACATGCTGAGGAAAAATTGACTGAAAGAGGGCTTCGCCTGCGGGGGTGAGTGAAAGGGTGAAGCTGCGGCGATTGTCGGGCGGGACAGTGCGGCGCACGAGCTGCTTTTTCTCTAGGCGGTCGATAATGCCGGTGAGGGTGCCTTTGGTGACTAGCGTTTTATCAGCAACTTGCTTCATGCTCATGCCGTTGGTGCCGCCGAGCGTAGCAATCACGTCAAACTGAGGTGGGGTGAGGTTGAGCGATCGCACATGCGTATCTGAATAGTGAGAAAATGCCTGATAGGTTCTCACTAGCTCACGCATGGTCGGCATAAAAGCAGCTTGGGCCGCAGCATCGGCGGAACGCGGTGAAGTCATCGTTTGGGTACAAAAAGTCTAACTGCTGACAGTTTAGATCCTAACGTTGTATATAGCTTCGTGCGAGACGGCAACGTCAAATTAATCTTGATCTCCTGAACCCAGCTAAAAACAAAAATCCGGCAACTCATTGAGCTGCCGGATTTTGCGATTCTATTTAGAGGTAACTAAATATTTTAGATGCCTATCTCTATATTTTAGATGCCTATCTCTTTGGTGGCGGGGCATGGATTTGAACCATGGACCTTCGGGTTATGAGCCCGACGAGCTACCAGACTGCTCTACCCCGCGTCGCCGCTTAACAAATATAGCAGCTCATGTCTCAGATGTGTGGCTTTATTTGAGTCTATTTTTTCCGCCGTTTAAGCCCTGTGCAGTATGTAAGTTAAAAACCAGGTCAAAAACCAGGTCAAACCTAAATCAGGGGGAGCTCGCCGATCACATCTAGGCGGGTGTATTTGCCTTGCAGCATAAACTTCTCCGCTAAGACTTCTGAAATGTCAGGGGTAATCCAGCCGAGCTGCTTGAGCAAGTGAACCGCAGTAGCATATTTAGCGCGTTTGGAGCCATCGACGACCTTTAAAGCAATGCCCATGCCCTCACCGACCCTGCCAATGCACTGAATGCCTTCTGCGCCCGATTTGCTCACCAGTGCGCCTTCTGCGAGGTGCATGAGCTGCGAGTCAAAGCCTTCCGGCCCAGAAATCATCATCGGGTGGGTAGTCATGGCGCGTGCGATACGTTCCATACCCAGACTTTCACCGGAGGAAAGCTTGGCATAGAGCGTTGCCATTTGGCTCAGCTCCATGAAGTAGGTAGGCGCGCCACAGTCGTCGTGAGCGCAAATGAATTCGTCCGGGGGCATTCTCAGCAATTCGGCGACTTTACTGATAATCAGCTTTTGGACGGGGTGCGATCGCTGCGTATAGCCATCAATCGACCAGCCCTGATGCTTACAGACCGCCAGCATTCCAGCGTGCTTGCCGGAGCAATTATGCGCTAGCGGCGTATCTTTACCTGCTGGAATCGGGCACTTCAAAGCCAAAGGCTCGACATCGCAGCGCCACAGAACGTTAAACACCTGACGAATTTGCTCCAAATTGCCGTGGTGTGAGCTGCAAATAATCGCCAGATCTTTGTCGGTGAGATGGAAATGATCGAGGGTACCGCCCGTGGTCAGCGACAGCGCCTGAAAAGGCTTAAGCGACGAGCGAATAAAGCTGCCCACGTCAGCATCGCCCGCACTGGCCAAAATCCGGCCTCGCTCATCACAGGCAACGGCATGAACCTTATGGGTGGATTCGACAATGCCTTCTCGCAAGAGCTGCACTTCGAGCAGTGACGAGTTATGACGGTTCACCCTATTCATACACTAGCGTTCCGTAATTATTCGTAAATTAATAAGATGAAAGGCCGCTATAAAAACTGCCAAGTCACCAAGCAAAAAGCAATAATACCCGATATGGTCGCAAAGGTTTTTTGCAATCGCAGCATAAGGGGTTTGATTTGGTAGTCGGCAATCAGGCGATCTCGATCAATCACGGCTTGGGGCTTCTGCCAAACTTGACCATCGTACCAGCCCGATTCTTCGTAAGGGACGGCGGATTTAAGCAGGCGATCGCCCACATGACGCCAGCCAATATAGAGCTGAATCAGCGCCAGCGTTGGCAGCAATAGCGCCCCCAACGAGCCGCTAATCACAAACTGCGATGGCAGCTTAGTCGGGGCAAAGCTCACTGCCGCCATCGGCCCAACTACCACCCAGCTCAATAGCCACAAGCTACCAATCGGCACCAGATAACCGCGTAAATCTTGCAAACCCCAGCAGTAAAACCAAGATTCGCTCATGCTTTCATATTCCTTAATCGGAATTTGATCAATCGGCACCGGGCAGCTATTGCTAATCGGGCTTTTTTTGAGCTGACCGTTCTGATTATTTTTGCCGTCTCTGCCGTTAGGATTGCTTTCAGAGCCGTTTGGTGAGCCGCTCATGGGTGTTATCTCTCAAGACCAATTCAGATCTAGATCTCCTAATAGCCGCCATGTTGACGGTTTAACGGCGCAGCAGGCAAGGGCTCCGGCGTAAACTCAATCCGCTCAGCATGGCCCCAAAAGGCTTCCAAATCATAAAACTCACGGTCATCCGGCATAAATACATGGACAATCACCTCACCGTAGTCTTGTAGCACCCAGCGGCCTTCGCTCATGCCTTCGGTGCGCAACGGCAGGCGACCAAACTTCTCTTCGGTGGTGCTTGCGACAGCATTGGCAATAGCGCGCACCTGCACATTAGAAAAGCCTGTCACAATCACAAAGTAATCAGCCAAGTACGAAATATCGCCCGTTTGCAAAATTGTAATGTTGCCGCCTTTGCGGTCATCAGCGGCGTGGGCAATAGCCATAGCTAGCGACTGGGTGGCTTCATCAACCGGCATTTTAGGGGCATCGGCAACGCCGCTAGGTCGAATCTCGTCTGCAATTTGCTCGGTGTTTAGGTCTGCGGGATTCATACCAGTCTTTAGGCCAGGTTTTAGGCTAGTCAATGCTTGCTGCGAAAATAGCTCATCGGGCGCGGTACCAAGTGTTTTTTCAGCCATTACTCTTTTAAAGGGATCACTCAAAAGCTCAAATCCTCCAAGACTTAAAACGATCAGATTTGTTTCTATTCTCTATCTTACTAAAAAGCCCTTCATTAATCGTTGCTCTTATTATGAGGCTTGACACAATCAGTAAGGGTTGTAATATTTCCTCATAGTGTGTCTCGACGGTGTATCTTCACTGTAACCCTTCGCTAATGGAGTCGTTGAGCTTTGATTATTGGGCTCTTTTTTGGATTGCTGGTAGGCGCTCTTGCTGCTGCCATCGTTTACTGGCTGATGCGGCAGCGTCTAGAGCGGCTGCTGAGCGCCATACAAAGCAGTCAGCGCCGTTTACAGCAGCTCGAAACCGACCATGAAATTCGGCTGCGCAGCGCAACCGATCAGCTTCAAACCGACTACGAACGCCAGCTTGCCGAAAAAATTGAATACTACCAAGATGATCAAATCATCCAGAGCGAACTAGCAGCATTGGACTTTGAAACTCGACTCAATGTGATTGAAACCGCCTATAGCCGTGAGCTAGAAGCCCAGTCTTAAGTTTTCTTACGAGCTAGTGCCCCCTGTAAGAATGTCTAAAGAATGGCTAAAGCCAATATCTTTTAGGTGAATATTTCTCCCCCGTGGTTTTCCGCACAGCGTTAGAATGGCGAACGGCTACCAATTTTTTAGAGGCAACGCTATGACCCGTGCAATTATGGAAACCAATAAAGGCACCATCAACCTAGAACTATTTGATCAAGATGCTCCTGGCACCGTTGAAAACTTCGTCAAGCTTTCTAAAGACGGCTTTTACGATGACCTCAGCTTTCACCGAGTAATTCCTAACTTTATGGTTCAAGGCGGCTGCCCGGAGGGCACGGGCACGGGCGGCCCTGGCTACAAAATCAAGTGCGAAATCAATCCTAACAAGCACGAAGCCGGAACGCTTTCAATGGCTCACGCCGGTAAAGACACGGGCGGCAGTCAGTTCTTCATTTGCCATGAAGCTCAGCCACACTTAGACGGCATTCACACCGTTTTTGGTAAAACGGAAGATATGGATGTGGTCAATGCCATTAAAAAAGGCGACAAAATCGTATCTGTCACCATCGAAGACTAAATCTTCAAAGCTGACTTTTTAAGCTAAGACCAAAGCATTTGCCCAAGGCCACTAATCAAGTGCTTTTGGGCTTTTGTGTTTGTTTAAAGCTTTTTGGATTTAATTCGTAAATTTAAGGTTTAAAATTTAGAGCAGATAGCGTAACGATTAGCGCTAGCATACTATATTTAGTATGTGGGAATTGTCTGTTTGACTATGTGGCAAATCCTTCAGCATCGTAGAGTTTCTCGAAGTGTTTCTAAGCTACCCGCAGAAATCCTGAAGCGCTATGAGAAATGGAAAGATATCGTTCGTGTTTCTGGCCCTCAAGGTCTTCGCTTAATCAAAGGATTTCGGGATGAGTCCCTAAAGGGCGAGTGGCAAGGGCATCGCTCATCTAGGCTAGGACAGCAATACCGGGTAATCTACCAGATTCTGCAAGCAGAGGTCGTTGTTAAAGTTGTGGATATCACTGCTCATGACTATAGGCAAAAGTGAGACAAAATGAGTGAATATCATCTGGCTAAACGCAATATTGAAGTCTCCTCTGGTGAGTCAGTTCGCATCCTGAGAGAATTGCAGGAACTGAGTCAAAATGATTTGGCGGAATTGACTGGAATTGCGCAATCAACGCTTTCGGCGATTGAAAATGACAAAATTCGCTTAGGCGTAGAGCGCGCTAAAGTTATTGCTCGCGCGTTGCGATGTCATCCTGCTGTTTTGGTCTTTCCAGGTTGGGATGTGGAGCATGAGTCTGTTGCCTGAGCTAATAGCTTGGCTCACTTCAAACTACGAAGTCACTTCAAACTATTAAACCTATGGTTGTAAGCTCGGAGTCAGAATCCACCGGAGTTATCGGTTTTTATCAATCCCCGATTGGCAAGAAAATATTGACAGGTCTGACGGGATTAGGACTTGTGAGCTTTGTATTGGTTCATTTGCTGGGTAATTTGACACTGTTTTTTAGCGCTGAGGCTTATAACGATCTGGCGCACGTGATTAAGCGGTTAGGGCCGGTGACTTATGCAATTGAGATTGGGCTGGTAGCGATCGCCCTCATCCACGCCACCATCGGCATCAAAATTTACCTCGGCAAACGTCAGGCCCGCCCAGTTGGCTATACAGAATATGTCTCAGCCGGGGAGCCAAGTCGCCAGACTCTCAGCTCTCGAACCATGATTGCTTCAGGGTTAATATTGGCCGTATTTTTGGTCGTGCATTTAGCGACCTTTAAGTTTGGCACTTACTATTCTTTACCCGAATCCGGCCATCGCGATTTGGCTCGGCTGGTGTTTGAAACTTTTCACAAACCGGGCTATACCGCTGGCTATGTGCTGGTGTTGGCGGTGCTGGGGCTGCATTTGCGGCATGGGCTTTGGAGTGCTTGGCAATCGTTAGGGGTGGCGACTCGGCCTGAGATGGTGGCGATGAGTGTGGGGATGGGTGGGGCGATCGCGCTCGGCTTCATGGGTTTACCCCTGGCAATTTACTTTGGTTTGATTGGCTAACGGCTAACGGCCTACGGTTCACAGGCGGTAAGTCAAATAGGACTTGACAAGCGGATGCATCTAACCGTCTTGTGCAGGCGCTTGTTAGACATTGCAACCAACATATAATAAGAGCCATGCCAACGATTTTACGAATCGGCCCCTACCGCTTCTATTTTTACAGCCATGAGCCAAATGAGCCACCGCACATACATGTTGACCGCGATGCTTCATCTGCTAAGTTTTGGCTGGAGCCTGTTAGCCTAGCTAGCAACATTGGTTTTAGCGCTAAAGAACTTCGGAAATTGCAATTGATAATTCAAGGAAATCAGAAAAATCTGTGGGAGGCTTGGGATGGGTATTTTGGCAATTCGGGCTGACGAGAGAGTTAAAAATGTCTATTTTACGGAAGAAACCATTAGCGTTGATTTGATGGATGGGCGAATAATCACTGTCCCTATAGTTTGGTACCCAAGACTACTTAATGCCACACCCGATCAACGTTCAAATTGGGAGATTTGCGGTGGTGGTTATGGCATTCACTGGGATGAGATTGATGAAGATTTGAGTACAGAAGGGATGTTGCGAGGTGCACCGGCTCCAGCCCCAAGAAATCTGTGAGTTGATCGCAGCGAAAAAATTACGCAGAAAACCAATTTGGATAGACAGAAAGATACAGTTCCATTCCGATGTCTGTCCTCATTCTCATGAGTCTTAGGGTGACGATTCTGCCTCTTCCAAGAGCCCCTCGCTTATGGAAGCGCGGGATTATTGCTTGAGGGGCGATCGCCCTCAGCTTCATCTGCCTATCTCTAGAGATCTACTTTGATTTGATTGGCTAACGCTCCGGTTCATCCGTGCCAGAAGTTGTTCAATGCTAGCAAGAACTCCCTTTTCGTCGGGTGCACCTGGATAGTTAGGCAGCGATCGCTAGTTTTCACCACTAACGTCCTCAAATGGGTTGATTAGAGGCACACCTGTTCCGACAAAATCACTGACATTGCGAGTGACCAGGGTAAGTCCGCAGATTAGAGCCGTAGCGGCTAGCTGTTTGTCGAGGGCGTTTTGAGGGTGGGGTACAAGCAGGCGTCCCCATACCTGGGCTTCGGTGGCGGTGAAATCTAGAATGTGGTCGGCATAGTTATCTAGGATAGTTTGCAACCAAGCTTCCAGAAGGTCAGCTTGCGGCTGATCGCCACGGTAGCGAATG
>JBGTIK010000106.1:0-9844 GCA_041745715.1 Phormidesmis sp. | reverse complement strand
GAGTGGGACGCTTTGCGATGGCGCGGTGGCAATTCAAGGAGAGGTAATTTTAGAGGTGGGGGCTTGGGAGAGGTTGCGTGATCGCTATCCTCAAGCCACCGTCCTCGGCTCTGGCGATCACGCCGTGATGCCCGGTTTGATCAACGCTCACCACCACAGCAACGGTGTACCCAACTCTCTTCTAGGCATTGAAGATGACTTTCTAGAGCTATGGCTATCGGCGCGAAACGGTGCACCTAGCCAAGATCCCGCGATCAGAACCCTGCTCAGCACCGCCGCTTTACTCAAAACAGGTGTGACCAGCGTGGTCGATGTCGCGACCATTGGCGGCTCCATCGCAGCGGCTGAGGCTGACCTAACCGCTCAGCTGACGGCCTATGAGCAGGCTGGGATTCGGGTGGCGTTAGCACCGGGCGCTAAATATGAGAGCTTTTGGGTGCATGGGCCGCAGCAAGATCAGGCTTTTTTAGCTAGCCTTCCGGTCGCCTTGCAGCAGCAAATAAAAGCCCTGACCCCGGCTGAGCAAACGCTGGCCGCAGAGGACTATTTGGCGCTAGTCAGCGATGCGGTAAAAACGTACAAATCTCATCCGCATATTGACGTGTGGTTTGGCCCGCCCGGCCCGCAGTGGGTGGGCGACGATCTGCTGGTAAAAATTGCCGATGCCGCCGCACGGCTCGAAACTGGCGTGCAGACGCATGTGATGGAATCGCTGCCTGAAAAGCTGATGGGGCCGCGATTTTACGGCAAGTCAGTGATTGCGCATCTACATGATCTGGGGGTGCTAAGCCCCCAGTTTTCGATGGCGCACGGGGTCTGGGTCGGTGAGTCGGATATTGAGATTTTGGCAGCAACGGGCGCGTCTATTAGCCATAATCCCAGCTCCAACTTGCGCCTAAGAGCGGGGATTGCGCCCTTAGCGCAGCTATTGGCGGCTCAGGTAACAGTGGGGCTGGGCATGGATGGCACGACGCTGAATGATGATGAGGATATGTTTACGGAGATGCGGTTAGCGACTCGGTTGGCGCGATCGCCCCAGATCACCGCCTCAGCCCCGACATTCGCAGAAATTTTCCAAATGGCCACTAGCGGCGGCGCTAAGCTGCTAGGCCAAGCGCACTGCCTCGGACAGCTAGCCGCTGGCTACAAAGCTGATATAGTCCTCGTAAACTGCCGTGACCTAAGCTGGCCCTACCTCTCACCCGCAGTCGATCCGCTGACGGTGGTGATGATGCGAGCCAAAAGTGCAAACGTTGAAACGGTACTCGTCAACGGCCAGATCGTGCTTAAAGAAGGCCAGCCAACCGGCTTTGACTGGCAGGCTCTGGGTGAAGAAATCGCCGATCAGCTAACAGCAGCCCCCAATCGGTCATCTGAGCGGTCTTTAGCCAAAGCGATGCGCCCCTACTTAGCCCAGTGGTACGCCGAATGGCCAGTACCTGATCTCACCCCTCACGCAGCCATGAATGCTCGTGAGTAAAAGCTAACCAACCTAGCCTTGCGCTAGCCTGAAAGCGATACACTTGAACCAAGTCTCGTATTTGGATATTGCTAAGATGGCTAGCCAAAAGTTGAGCTTCACCTTTCAAGGCAAGCAATATTTTGAGGGAGATCTGCTGTCGCTACCTCAGTTCGATCCACCCCGGCCACCGCACGAAACGCTGCCGACGATGTACGATTTACCGAGCGAGTTTCCGGAGGAGCCCGGTTTGCCCGACGAGTTTCACGATATTCAGCCGCAGTTACTCAGCCGGACGCTGCATTTGGCTGACTACACCCGTAAAGACTGCTTTATGGCGTCTGATCTCAACCTTTATTACGACCTTGAGCATCCGCTATGGCACAAGCGACCGGATTGGTTTTTGGCAGTAGGGGTGCCTCGGTTGTATCAAGGAGAGTTGCGCCGCAGCTATGTAACTTGGCAGGAGAAAGCTCCGCCCTACGTGGTAGTGGAGTTTTTGTCGCCAGGAACGGCTGGGGATGATTTAGGCCGATTTTATGAGAAAGCGGCAGCTGAAACAGCAGAAAAAGCGGCAGAGAAAATAGGGGAGAATGGTCGATTAAAGCCACCCGGTAAGCTAGAGGTGTATGAGCGATACTTGAGGGTGCCTCATTACATTGTCTATAGCCGCTACACTCAGCAGCTAAGGCATTTTGAGCTAGTGGGCGGGCGGTATCAGGAGCAGCCTTTAGCAGCTGGAAACTGCCAGATTTGGCTGGCTGATTTGAAGATTGGCTTGGGCGTTTGGGAAGGAGAGTTTGAAGATGCTTTAGATCACTGGCTGAGGTGGTGTGATCGAGCTGGAGAATGGTTGCTGACAGATACAGAGCGCGAGAATCAGGCGAAAGAGGCGGAACGGCAGGCGAAAGAGACGGAACGGCAGGCGAAAGAGGCGGCGCAGGAAAAGCTAATGCAGGCGGCTCGAAATTTGTTAGCGACGGGGATGGCCAGTGAGCAAGTAGTGGAACTGCTCGGCTTATCAGAGGAGCAATACCATCAGCTAAGCGGATAAAAGGTAAGCATGTCATTCTCTAACAGAATCAATCAGCAAGATCATCAAACATCCTTTTCACGGCACTGACTTGCTCAAGTACGTCCCTACATTCCCAACAATTCCTGAGCTCTCGCTGCCAGTCTTTCTGCGCTCAGTCCGTTAAAGATAAACAAATCGCCTGCACCAGCCGCCGTCTCGCCCCGTTTCCAAGCAAATACATCTCTCGGCAGCGGACTGCGCAGCATCAGCGGCTCTACCATCGCACTTGCACCGCCCGTCACCCCAAGCAGCGCATCGCCCTCAAAGAGAGTACCAAAATCAGCGTCACTTATAAACTCTCCATCGGCCTCAGAGCAGCTCTGCCAAGCCACATCATTAGAGCGATACAACCGTCTAGGGCTGACAATTGCAACAATTTTAGAGCCAATGCCAAGTTCGTTTAAAGCCCTCGCGGCATCGATCACTGGAATTAGCATCATGTCACCGACCACGCCAAAAACAACAGTTTTGTCACCGGGCGTTTCTTGTAAAACGATGGCTCCGTTGGCTAGCGCTGTTTGACTCTGAGCAAAGGTGGTGCGAATGGGTAAAGCAGACTTGCTAGCGGTGATCACAATGCCTTTGTTTTTGGTTGCGATCGCCCACTCATAGCAAACCTGAATGCTGTTAGCATCTATCGGAAATAGCGGGAAAATATTGCCATTGCGAATCATCGCCGCGAAGTAATTTTCTACCTCCGGACGCTGATGCGTCCAGCCATTACGCCCCTGCTCTAGTGCGCCTGCGGTAAACAGACAAATGGCAGAAGGTGTCGGGCGACGCAGTTCGGCCATTGCCTGAGTCGTCGTTTGCCAAATCGGCAGGCCGTTAATTGCAAAAGATTCGTAAGAACACCACAGGCTGCGGGCTCCCATCAGCGCTTGAGCAGCAGCCAAGCCCGCACAGGCATCTTCACTTAAGGGCTCATAGACTTGACCTTGCGGCCCTTGAAAGTAGGTGTCGTCTGAGGTGGGGTGAATGATCTTGAGCGCTTGGTTAATGTTGTTAAGCCCTGAGGCGGCGTTGCCGTCAGCATTGGTGACCACAAAGTTGGGATCTTGCTGACCTACGTGAGCAACCAGTAAGCCCATCGCAGTGGTTGCCACTTGTTTGTTGTCACTGCCTACTGCAAATTCGTTGAGCGGCAGCGTGCCAAGATCAGCTAGCGGTAGTACGACTTCAGTGACGGCGGTTTTGGCCGCAGGGCCAGCGTGCGATCGCGCAAAATTTGTCCGCACCAAATTCCAGCCAGCCGCAGGCAATGCTCTCGCCTTCAGCGCTTCAGCAATATAGTCTTTATCGAGGCTATCACCAGGATAGAGGTTATGTGACTGCGCCCCGCGCTTATGCACACCCGCACCTTTTAGCTGTTTAACAATCAACACCGTTTGCGTGCCGCCCAAAGCAGATTTCGCAGCCGTATCGGTCGCTGTCAAAATCGCCTGCGTAAAGGCCAAGCGCTGCTTCATCGAAAAAGCCGTGCTATCGACATAAGGCCCTGATTGTTCCGCATCGTCGTAATCTTTAGCATCGATTAAAATCACCTTAGCAAAGCCGTTGCCGCTCCAGTAAGCAATCATCTGCTCATTGGTATAAGTAGAGACAATGCTGTGATGCTCCTGTGAAAACCCATTCCACACCAAAATCGGTAAATAGTTTGTAACCTGTGGATAAATCGTATTGAAATGAGCGAGGCTGCTCATAATGTAGGGTTCGCCCAAGCCGCCATCGCCAATCGTGACCGGAAATAGCTGATCGCGGTGCAGCTTAGCCGCTGCCATTGCAAAATGCTGCCCCTGACCCAGCGGCCCCGCAGGACTCAGCAAGCCTGGAATTTGGCCGGAAAGATGACCTAGCAGCCCGTGAGTTTCGCGAAATCTCTCGCCGAGTTCTTGCACGGTCTTAATGCCCATCGCTTCTAAGGAGCTATCCATGAAAACGGTGCTGTAGAACCCAGGCGCATGGTGGCCCACTTCGGTAATCAGGTTTTTGTAGCCCAGCATAACCAGTGCCGCAATCGTGTCGGCAATGCTGGCAAAGCCACCCGGATGGCCCGATTGCTTACTTGCGGTAATATGCAGCGTCAGGTAGCGCAAGGCATCAGCAGCCAGTAAGGTTTGGTATACCGCAGCCGGATCGCTTGATGAGGCGATCGCCACTTGATCTTCTCCAATTGCCGCCGATTGCCCATATTGCTCAAACTCAGCAGTAGATGAAGCGAAATGCTGAATGCCTTCACAAAAAGCAGGAATAGAAGCGGCTGTAGATGACTTAGAAACGGCTGCGGTCATGAAAAAGTCCCTCGACTGACAACTAAGATTCGGATGCTAAATTAAAGATTGTTTTATGATGAGATTTAGATACTGGGCTAATACTGGGCTATAGAGGCAAAGCCAAATCAATCGGCCCATTGGCTTCTGTTTAGGTTTAGTAGGTTTAGATAGAGACTTTCTGGTTACTTACTACAAATAAATCAACTTAGCTTACAACTTAAAATCAATTGTAAACCAGCCGGTTCTTGAGAATTACCCACCCGTTCACTTCACCCCTTCACTTCAATAGTCACTCATTGAGGGTAATGCGAATCGGTAATGGCATTCGTAAAAATTCACCCCACAATTTCACAGCCGATCTCATGACTGAATTACTATGACACTCACACTCCCGACCCAATCAACCAAACTTCGCCAAACTTGGGATAACGCCCACTTTTTTACCAGCACCAGCGATCCGCTCATCGCCAGCACCTTAGAAACCCTAAAGAGCGATATTGCCCGCATTGGCGCAGCCTGCGAATCCTTCACAGCACTGATTCCCTCTGCCGAAACTATTGCTGAAAGTGAATACGAACCCCTAATTGCCCAAATCCGCGACATTCACAAACAGCGTCAAGCCGTTGCAGATCGTCTTGGTAATGTCAGCACCTATATCTACACCGCACTTAGCACCGACACCCAAGATCCGAGCGCTAGCACTTACAAGCCCATGCTGCAAAAGCTGGGCGCTGATCTTCAAGAGGTGATGACGCCGTTTAACGTCTTTTTGGTGCGGGTGAGCGATCACTTCATCAACACCCTCCTAACCGACCCGGCCCTTAGCGAACTCTCGTTTTTCATTCACCACCAGCGCAAGCTCAAAGACCAACTGCTCAGCGTTGCGGAAGAACAGCTGATCACCGCACTAGCGACCAACGGGCTCCACACCTGGGGAAATTTGTACACCGAGCTAGCCGGGACGCTCAAGTGCGAGGTGGTAGGCGAGTCGATGGGGTTAGCCACAGCCGCTAATTTGCTAAGCCACCCTGAACCCGACACCCGACAAGCGGCTTGGCAGGGCATTCGGACGGCTTGGAGCACTCAGCAAGCTGCCGTCGCGGCGGGCCTTAATGCCATCAATGGCTGGCGCTTAGAAGAATCTCAAAAGCGGAGCCATCACCGTCAGCTTCATTACCTGGATAAAAGCTGCCATCAAAGTCGAATTGAAAGAGAGACTTTAGATGCCCTGATGGAAACGACCTATCAAAATCGCAGCATCGGGCACAGAGCGCTCAAGGCAATGGCCCAAGCAATCGGTCAAACGCAGATGAATCCTTGGGATTTGATGGCTCCCGCGCCTGATTTTATGGCAGGCAAAACGGCGGATAAGGCAGAGCGGATTGGGTTTGAAGAAGCGATCGCTCTCATCGCTAGCGCCTTCAATCACCTCACGCCTGAAATGGGCGACTTCGCTATCATGATGGCCAAAAAAGGCTGGATAGACGGTAAACCCACGCCAAGCCGAGCTACTGGCGCATACTGTGCTAATTTCTCTAACCCTCGTGAGCCGCGCCTTTTTCTCACCTACGAAGGCTCTATGAGCAACGTCATCACCCTCGCCCACGAGCTAGGCCACGCTTGGCACAACTGGGTCATGCGCGATCTCTCCTCAGCCGAAAGCCGCTACTCCATGACCCTCGCCGAAACGGCCAGCATTTTTGCCGAAACCCTTGTCCGTGACGCCCTGATGCAGCAAGCCAAAACGCCTGCCCAGCAGCTCCAAATTGCTTGGGAAGATGCCAGCAGCGCCGCCGTTTTCCTGCTTAACATTCCAGCTCGCTTTGAATTCGAAAAACGCCTGGTAGAAGCGCGTAAACACAGTGCCGTTCGCCCTGCTCAACTGCGAGACATGATGCACGAAAGCTGGAAAATGTGGTACGAAGACAGCCTCAGCGAATACGATGATCTCTTTTGGGCCAGCAAGCTTCATTTTTCTATTTCTAGCCTAGGCTTTTACAACTACCCTTACCTGTTTGGCTATCTCTTTAGCCTCGGCATCTACGCCCAGCAGCCAGCCTACGGTAGCCAATTCAATCAGCGCTACACGAGCTTACTGCGTGACACGGGCATTTTAAGCGCCGAAGACGTGGTTCAAAAGCATCTACAAAAAGATCTTAAAAGCTCCGAGTTTTGGCAGGAAAGCCTAAACATTGTTGAAAAATCTGTTGTGCGATTTGAGCGGCTCGTCCAACAGATCTCATAATTGGCTGGCAATTGGCTGGCCAGCTTTATTCGAGCAAAACGTAAACTGCATCTTAAGAAGACTTGATCGCCGTCGATTTTCTACGAGCGCAGTGTCTGATCTAAAAATCGCTCGACGAAATGCAGGGCTAGCTGATTGCTGACGCCGTTAAATATTTTGTCAAAGGCGTGCTCGGCCCAGGGAATTTCAATAAAGGCGGCGGCGGTGCCGCTGAGCTTCAGCAATTCGTAGAGTTTGCGGCCAAATCGAGCTTCGACGATATGATCGCGTCCACCATAGATCAGCAGTACAGGGGGGAGCGGAGCGGCTTCAGGTGAACTGATAGCCGCTTTGACGTAAGTAATGGGTGAGGCTTGGGCGTAAGCTGCCGGAAGTTCGCTGGGGGTGCCGCCAATGAAAGTAGAGAGGACTTGTTTGACATCTATCGGATCGGGCTTAGGCGGATCGCTGTAGCCTGCGGCGAGATCGATGGGGCCGTAGTAGTCGATGATGCTGCGGATGTTGGCGTTGGGCTGAAAGCCTGCCAGCATGGCTAGATGAGCACCGGCTGACCAGCCCAGAAGAGCGATCGCACTTCGATCAATTTCATAGTCATCAGCGTGATCGCGCACAAATGCTAGTGCTATCTGCACGTCTTCAAGCTGCGTTGGAAACTGGTACTGCGGCGCATGGCGATAGTCAATCGCAACGACGACATAGCCTCTGGTGGCTAAAAAACGAGCGATCGCTTCACTGCTCATCGGGCTACCCTGAGCCCAACTGCCGCCGTAAATTGTGACGACTGCCGGATAGCTGCCGGGTAATAGGGGCTGATAGAGATCTAGCGTCAGTTCTTCTCCTGCCGGACGTGCAAAGGGAATGTGAGTTTGCGATCGCACCTCACCGACAGGCATCCCCCGCACAAAATTGAGCCAGGAAAAAGGACTAGAAGAAGGATCAGAAGGGTTGGCCTGACTATCGCTAAGAAAAGCCACCGCCATTGACTTTTCAGCTTGGGCAACGGCGCTAGGCATCTGAATTAAGGGCCAGCTGCTAAGCCCCAAACTGGCTATTAAAAGCGCTATTAGCAAAGCCTTCACTGGACTGAAACCGCCGCGAAGCGGCCCCCGTTTAGGGCGCCGCCTAGATGTAACTAACTCAATGGCAAGTACGGCTCCTAATAAAATCAGGCTGATAGTGGCCAACAGCGGACTAATTTCAGGCGCACCGACTGCAAACGGTAACCAAAATAGCGTGGGCGCTGGCAAAACAATCCATAAACTCAGAAAAAAAATCGCTCCAGCTAGTAGCCAAACGATTGCGCGTCCTGTTGCCAAAGTAATGCTCCAAAAATAATGCCTCAAATTTAAAGATTTGATGAAGTTAACGATTTTTTCAACACCTTCGTTTCCTCTTTCTGTCTTTATCTTTGAGCACTGATTGCTTAAGTTCATGTTTGAGTTCGCGCATTAGTTTATGTCCTAATTTATGCCCTGACTCAAAAATTATTTAGCCTTGAGTCCTCCTGTTATCTACATGCCTTGGCGATCGCTGGCACAACGCATATGCCCCAAAGTCTGGTTTTGAACCTAATTACCCAGTCAGCTATTTCCCGACAGCATCTCCAGGGTTATGCCCTTCAGCAGCTATTTTTCAGCCTCATCGAAAGTGTCGATCATGATCTATCTCACATTTTGCGTCGAGACCAGCAAAACCGATCTTATAGTCTAAGTGCGATCCAAGTAGAGTCATTGGCTAACGAATCATTGGCTAACGAGTCATTGGCTAACGAATCATGGGCTCATCAGTCAGCTAGCGTTCAGCCTATCACTAGCGATCAGTCTCTGGCCCTAGGAAATTTGCGCCTGCTGAGCCCCCAAGCCTACGCCAGTGAACTGCTATACACTCACCATCAGGCGATCGCACCCAATACCCGCTGCTGGTGGCGGATGACGTTTTTAGATGACGCCCTATTTGATCATTTATTTTTTTTTGTGGAGTCAACTGCGCGATCAAGTGTTTCCGCTCGGTGCTGGCAGCGTCATTGTTGGTACAGTGACTGCCGAGCTGCCTGGTTTGGGCTGGGCCTCTAGCTGTAGCTACCGGGACATTTACGAGCAGGCATCGGCCCATACTCGCGATATTCACCTTCAGTTTGTCACCCCTACCGCGTTTGAAAAAGAAGGTCGAATCACCCCTTTACCGACCCCCGAAGCGCTCTTCCATCCCCTACGAAAGCGTTGGAACCGCTATAGAGGCTTGGTTTTTACGCCTAGTTTGATCAGCGGCATCGTCCCTTCTCATTTCGATATTCAAACAGAAGCGGTGCAAAGCGCAGAGCGCAATTCGGTTCGCACTTTGGTGGGCTGCACCGGGCAGATTAGCTTTCGGATTACAGGCGATCGCGATCCGCTGATTCTCAAGCGAATCAATACCCTCGCTGATTTTACTCGCTACTGCGGTGTGGGCCGCAATACCCGGTTTGGAATGGGCGTAGTTCGCCGCATGACCCAAGCGCAATTGATAAGGTATCAGCCGCACATAAAGCCGCAGATAAAGCCGCAGATAAATGAGTACTGTGTTGAGACTAGACAATAGAAAAGTTTCCAGTAAAATGGGCTCTCATCGTATCGCGCAAGTTGTTTAAATATGCTTGCCAAACTTATTCCTAAGCCAGGGTTATTTCATTCTAGACAGATTTATGGAAACATAAGGGGAGTCGTTGATTGAGAGCTTTCCAAGCATGAGTACGTTAGCTATCGTAGAAGCCTTTCGAGACTTACCCGACCTACGTCGGGGTGCAGGTCGTCGCC
>JBGTIK010000105.1:0-4668 GCA_041745715.1 Phormidesmis sp. | reverse complement strand
TTACTAAATGGCCTACTTTGCGCAGTAGACCCGGTATGATAGATGCCATAGCTATTCAGGTGGTTTGTTCTGTTAACTAAACCTTATGCCTGAATGGCTTTTTTGACTATTTCTCTCGCTTTTCTGTCCGGACTATTGCTATAACTCAAAGCAAATTGGAGTCGTATCGTCACTATGAAGCAGTTCGCTGTTCGCACTCTAGTTCGTCGTTTAGGTTGGGGCGTATGTGGGATGGCTTTGGTTCAGCTCCCGGCGATCGCGCACAGCCCAGTGCCAAATACCGCCATTTTACCCACTGCTGAATTGGTGGCTGACCTTTCGGGGGCCGATCCTTCTGCTATTCAAGCGGTTTCCTTTCAGCCTAACCAGCTACTGGCAGTCGCTCTCAACAGTCGCAGCTTACGGCTAGGCGACAGCGGCGCAGACGTAAGGGCTCTACAGCGCTTGCTAACCCGCAATGACCTCTATCCTTTTGCGGTCGATGGCATATACAACCAAGAAACTGCCGATGCTGTTGCGACCTATCAGCGCATTCGAGATCTGCCCGCCACTGGGGTCGCTGACGAAGCCACGCTCAAAGATATGGATTTTGATTTTCTACCAGCGGCGACAAGCGCGCCTGCGGCTGCGGCGGCTCCGAGCGCTTCGAGATCCCCATCGCTAATTGCCGGTAGTCTTTCATCAGGCGCTACCGGTACCGATGTGATTGCCCTTCAGCAGCGCCTCAATGGCTTTGGCATTCCGGTATTTGTCCATGGCGTCTATGGGTTTGAGACGCAGCAGGCCATACGCACCTACCAGCGAGTTCAAGGGCTCAACGTCACCGGTGAAGCCGACAATGATACCCTCGAAGCAATGGGGTTTGGCGTTCCTGACTACCCTTATATTACGGCTGTGATTGCCGATGAATCGCAGCTAGCTAGCATCCGACAATTTTTCCCGGAGGCCTATGTCGATAGCCTACGTCAGGGTTCATTTATCAATATCGGCAGCTTTGGTCAGCGATCGCCCGCCGAAGCCCGCGCTGATGCCGCCCGCGCCAGAGGGTTTTCTACCCGCGTTCTGTACCGTTAGTGGATTGCGTCCCACTCTTACACAGAGGCAGTTCCATCAGACGCACACCTGTAACGTAGAGCAATGGGATGGCGCTTGTCGTGAAATAAGATGAAATCGCGAATGTAATAAACGTATGACTTCTCCCTTGACAGACTGAAATGCTTCAGCCGGATCGCTTTCCAAACTTGGTCAAGACGTTGGGGCGGTGGATGAACATAGATGGGCGCTGTATTAAGCCGTATATTCGGGTGCTTGTAAGGCAGTTTTGCCAGATAAGCACCTTTGTATTCATACTTAACCTGTCAAAGATGCCGATAACATCTTGTTTTCCCGGACTTTTGTATCAAAAACAATAGATAACATCCGTCCTTTACGGATGTTACTCAACAAAAGTGATAGGCAACATGGAAATTTAGGATGTTATACAGCAAATCTACTGTTGAATACATAGTTAGCTGACTTCGTTTCTCGGTTGAGGCAGTAGTTGTCAAGTTATCGGTTGGCGTTTAGCATCAAGGCAAAGAAGCCGACAAGCATGGGAGAAAACCTATGGTGCAGATTGACCGGACTAATACCGCGATTGTTGGATTAGATTTATATACGGTTACAGAGCGTCATCAATCAGGTTTAGTTGAAGCGATCGTTCAAGAGCAAATCAAGTCTTGGCAATCAAATCCTTATTTTTGTCGGCAAGTGTACATCAGAGTTTGGACGGAGTACGTGTCTTCACCTACAGTCAGTGGCAGCCTAAATTCGATCACCGTAGCTTGTCACGTCCCACTGTCTTTGGTGAATTTTTTCCTCCTGATTCTTTGCAATTAGAAGTTTCTGCTAGTCGGTCGGTATCGACAGAAGTTGAAATTGTTGCAGGCGATCACATTACGCATTTAGCAGAGTTTCGCATGATACCAGCGAACCAACCAGAAATGGTGAAGCGAACAACGGCTGAATTGGATCGGGCAATGAGCGATGCACCAGGGCTAATTTCTGCAACATTTCATCGCAGTTTAGACGGGACACGGATGTTTAATTATGGGCAATAGGAGAGCAAAGAAGCATTTGAAGCAATTCTCAAGCAGCCAGGGTTTAACCCGGTACAAGCCCTATTGGGAAGGTTTAGCCCGCAATGAGTTCCATTTATACAATGTTGTTCATGTTGCGTCAGCCAGCTAACACGTCATGGCAACGGACGGCCGAAAGCCGCTGGTGCTGAGTTCGAGTTAGCCTGCCGCCGCTGCATTTTGCCGTTAGATCTCGACTCATCCTAATTAAGAAATGTGGAACCATAATGCTCATTACCATAGCTATCTGTTGCACCAAATTCCCAAACGGGTCTACCGTACACTAGATGTAGGTTGTGGGTTGGGTCTTTTTGCATGGAAACTGGCTGAGCGTTCCGAGATTGTGGATGCACTGGATCTGGATAGGGCAGTCTTAGCAGAAGCATCAATTCTTAATTCCGCTCCCAATATTTCTTACTTAAAGGCTGACTTTCTTGTAGCCGACTTACCGGAAGCAACTTACGATGTGATTGTATCGATTGCTACACTACACCACATGGATATAGAAGCAGCGTTAAAGAGGATTAAATTACTACTGCGCCCTTCTGGAAAACTGCTAGTTCTTGGGCTTTATCGAGAGAAAACCCTCATCGACTACGCTTATAGTGTAATTTCTATTCCGCTCAACTTTGTCTATTTGACATGGCATCGAGCATCAGTTGCAAAACCGACCACGCTTGCACCGACTCGTCCTGCTCAGTTGACACTGAAACAGATCAGAAAAGTTGCAGACGCTGTTCTTCCTGGTTTCCGTCTTCAAAGGCATCTGTTCTGGCGCTATTCACTGATTTGGCAAAAACCTTAGCTTTTTACTTCTAGGCAATGAGTTAAGATTAGTCTGATTGCGATCGGCTGGGCATGAGTGAAACCGTCTATATCGAAACCAGTATTTTAGGCTATCTGACTGCTCGACCCAGCAGGGATATTGTTGTGGCTGCAAATATTGAGGTAACGAAGGAGTGGTGGGATACGCGCCGCAGTGACTTCCAACTCTACTCCTCTCAAGCAGTTGTGAAAGAAACCTCTCAAGGCGATGCTGCGATCGCATCTCAAAGAATCGAAGTCATTCGCAATTTTGCGTTACTTGATTTGAACCAAGCCGTGCTTGATTTAGCAGAGCAGTTCTTGGGGCGCAGTAACCTGCCCGCCAAAGCTGATGTTGACGCTATTCATATCGCAGCCGCTACGGTTCATGGGATGGATTACTTACTCACATGGAACTGCAAGCACATTGCTAATGCTCAAATTCAAAGAAAATTAGCAGAGATCAGTTTTGATTTGGGATATGAGTTGCCGATTCTTTGTATACCCTATGAACTTCTTGGAGGTTGATGATGTTTCACGATGAAATCGTCGAAGAGATCCACAGAATTCGTGAAGAGTATTCACGTTCATTCAATTATGACTTGAAAGCTATCTTTGCTGATTTGCAGAAGCAGCAAGCGGAAAGCGGTAGAGAAGTTGTAAACTTATCGCGAAAGCCCGGTCTAACAGCACGTTGGAGCGGACGGGCGAGAGATCTTGGTGGGGATACAAAGGATACTAGCCGCCGCTCAACTTAGCCGTTAGGTGTATTAAAACACTCATAACTTATGAACCTTGAAGAAGTCAAGAATCAATTCCCAGAATCAGTAAGTGAGATTAAGGTTCTTGAAAGCTTAGGATTTGCTTTCCGCAGCGACGGTTGGATTGATAGCCTTGAGTCAAAACAGGCGCAAACAGCCTGTTGGTTGGTCGGAAAAGTTGGTGGAGATCAAGACGCGGACGCACTTGTCAGCATTTTGTCTAATCCACGTCCTGAATTATGGAGACAGGCAGCAACTTCTCTAAGTCTCATTGCTACTGAGAGGCATCTAACCGCCTTACTACCTATTCTGACGACTAGTTTTGATCCGATTCAGCGAGAGACTGTAGTTTATACCCTCTCTTTTCGGACAACGTGCCAAGTCACGTCAGAAGTCATTAGTGTGCTGACGGCAACGGCAGCCAATAAGGCCGAAACGCCCTCCGTCAGAGCACAAGCACTTGAAGGACTCGGCAATAAGCTTTC
Source organism: Phormidesmis sp. (assembly GCA_041745715.1). Taxonomy (GTDB): domain Bacteria; phylum Cyanobacteriota; class Cyanobacteriia; order Phormidesmidales; family Phormidesmidaceae; genus Phormidesmis. The sequence continues at coordinate 501 of JBGTIK010000105.1, read as the reverse complement.
TCAAGAGGTAGCATTAAATCTGTATCAGAAGGCAGTGACTGTAATTATTGAAGCACTGGATGATGTAAAAGCTGAAATTAGGTTTTGGGCGTGCTTTGCGGTAAGCGCCCTGGAAATCAAGGAGGCGTTGCCCAAGCTTGAAGTATTAGTACAGAATGATCGTGCGATCGTTCCAGGATGGTGGTCTGTGGGTAAGGAAGCTGAGGATGCAATCACTTTAATGAATGGAGGAGAACCACCACTTCGTAAACCATGCAATTCGCCTCCCACCTAACAATCCCATTGCACACCGGCGGTATAAAGTTGGTCGGTTGGGCTTGAGAAGTTACTGGCCGCGGGTGAACGGAGGCGTTAAAAGTCTGGAACCCACATTCCGCCCTTTGAAGTGTCACACTCAGGTATTAATGATAGAGCCCTGTTTTGGAAAGACTTTCATGGCTTAGCAGTTCAAATGAACTAAGTCATAAAAATTCTCAATTAAGGTTAACTATTGAGAACCAT
>JBGTIK010000104.1:0-4130 GCA_041745715.1 Phormidesmis sp. | reverse complement strand
CACTTAGCGCAGGCTCAAGCGGGCTGCTTTGGCGTGGAAAATTGTCATCGGCTGAGTGGCGATGGCAGCTATCGCAGCGCTGCCAAACAGCTAAAAACTCAGATGAAAGCAGCAGGCTATCAGGTGCATGAGCGCGATGACCTTGCAGATGCTGGGCATCAGGTGTTTGAAGTGACACTGCCCGATCAGCTAGAGACTGTCTATTATCTCAATGTTTTCTCGGATGGCTTGGGTAGTACCGTCTATGTGCTTACTGTCAAAGTGTTGAGCCTGGATCAGTTGCAGAAGCTCAGCGGTTAGCGTTCATACTGATCAAAGCTAGAAAAAGCCGAAAAGCTGTCTACATTTATCTACATTGATTCATTTTGAATCAAGATTTTGCCTAACATGTCGCGCTTACAACCCCCTACGGTTTCTCACTCGGTTTCTCACTCGGTTTCTCAATTGATTTCTCAATGGCACTCTCAATGGCGAACCCGATGGCCGAATGGCTGGACGCTAGTCACCTGGATCGTGGCTGCGCTGGTGATGTTGCCAGTACTGGTCGTGTTGGGCAGTGTGTTTACCAGTGCCAGTGAAATTTGGACGCATTTAGCTAACACCGTACTCACCACTTACGTGAGCAATTCGCTGGTGTTGATGTTGGGTGTGGCGTTGGGCGTGCTGATCATTGGCGTGGGCTGCGCTTGGCTGGTGACCATGTGCGACTTTGTGGGTGTGCGCATTTTTGAATGGGCACTGCTGCTGCCGCTGGCGGCACCCGCTTATTTGTTGGCCTACACCTATACGAATTGGCTGGAGTATTTTGGCCCGGTGCAGGCGGGGTTACGCAATTTGTTTGGCTGGCAAAGTGCGACTGATTATTGGTTTCCAAACGTGCGGTCGATGGGGGGGGCGATCGCGATGTTTACCCTCACCCTCTATCCATACGTTTACATGCTGGCTAGGGTCGCCTTTTTAGAGCAGTCTGTTTGTACGCTCGAAGCGAGTCGCTCATTGGGCTGTGGCCCTTGGCGCAGCTTTGTGAAGGTGGCGATGCCGCTGGCGCGTCCAGCGATTATGGCGGGGCTTTCGCTGGCGCTGATGGAAACGCTGAATGACTTTGGCACGGTGCAGTATTTTAGTGTGGCAACGTTTACGACCGGCATTTATCGCACCTGGTTTGGGATGGGGGAGCGGGTGGCGGCGGCGCAGCTTTCGGCGGTGCTGATGCTGTTTATTTTGGCGCTGATCTTGTGGGAGCGCTGGTCAAGGCGGCAAGCGCAGTACTATCAGGCGAACAATAGTTTGCGATCGCCTCCCCGCTACCAACTAAGCAAATGGCGCTCATTAGGGGCTTTTACCGCTTGCCTGTTGCCGATTAGCTTAGGGCTGCTGCTGCCGGCGGGGCTGCTGGTGCTGATGGTCAAAGACAATTGGGACGGGGCTTTAGGCAATCGATTTGGAGCGCTGATTAGCAATAGCTTGACCGTGGCGGGCGTGACAGCAGCGATCGCGCTCATACTTGCCCTCGTCTTAGCTTACGGACAACGGCTGGACGGTAGCCCCCCGATTCGGATGGGGGTGCGATTAGCGGCAATGGGTTACGGCATTCCCGGCGCAGTGATTGCCGTTGGCATTTTGATTCCGATTACCCGCTTGGATAATGTGCTGGCTAACTGGGCGAAAGCTTTATTTGACCTCTCTCCGGGTCTGCTCCTGAGCGGTACCATTATCGCCTTAGTCTTTGCTTACCTGGTGAGATTTTTAGCCGTTGCCCTGGGCTCCGTAGAATCTGGCCTTGCCAAAATTCGCCCTAATTTAGACGATGCCTCCCGCAGCTTAGGCTACAGTCCCACCAGCACCTTACTCAAAATCCACACGCCGCTGATGACGAGCAGCCTCCTTACTGCTGTCATGCTGGTCTTTGTCGATGTCATGAAGGAGCTACCCGCCACGCTGGTGATGCGGCCTTTTAATTTCGATACGCTGGCGGTGCGGGTGTATCAGTACGCTTCGGATGAGCGCTTAGTAGAAGCAGCGGCTCCGGCGCTGATGATTTTGCTCGTGGGCCTGTTGCCAGTGATTGCTTTGAGCTGGCAAATTACGCGCAGTCGTAAAGTTTAGTCCCAGATTAGACCCCAGATGAAGCGCCAACCTGACTGCAACCTGACTGAAGGATTGACTATTAAATCGGTTCATAGATCAGCCGGTAGATCACCTGCTAAATTAGCCGCTGAAAGTGTAACTTTGAAAACATGGCTAAAATTCCTTTGATTGATCCTTCTGCTGATCCGCCTGCGGCAGCGTCACCTTTTGCGCTAAAGCAACCTCTGAATCCGCTCCAGGAGCCGCGCGCTTGGCTGCGGGCCTTTTGGAAATTTTCGCGGCCCCACACCATTATTGGCACTAGCTTGAGCGTGACGGCGCTGTGGGCAATAGCGCTTGCCGGTTTGCAGTCTGGCCCTCTAGTCAGCCCTCTGGCTAATCCTGTGATCAATCCGCTGTCAGAAATCCCGGTGTCGGCGGCTTTTGGCTCTACCATTGGCGCTTGGCTGACTGCTTGGATTGCCTGCCTGTGCGGCAATGTCTACATCGTTGGGCTCAATCAGGTTGAAGATATTGCGATTGATCGCATTAATAAGCCGAATCTGCCGATTGCTTCGGGAGAGTTTACGAAAGCGCATGGGCAGAAGCTGGTGTGGCTGACGGGCAGTGGCGCGATCGCGCTAGCCATAATGTCTCACAATCTGTATCTCATGCTCACGGTGGGCCTTAGCCTGCTAATTGGCACGGCCTACTCACTACCACCTGTGAGGCTTAAGCGCTTTCCCTTTTGGGCCTCGATGTGCATCTTAGTAGTGCGCGGGGCGATTGTGAACTTGGGACTGTATTTGTATTTTGCGACTCAGCTGGGAATGCTGGCGGCGGTGCCTGCGAGGGTGTGGGCGCTGACGCTGTTTGTGTTGGTGTGTAGTGTGGCGATCGCTATTTTTAAAGACATTCCCGATCTGGAAGGCGATCGGCAGTTCAACATCTCGACCTACACCCTGCGATTGGGCCGTAAAAAAGTCTTTCAGCTTGCCCGCTGGGCGCTGAGTGCTTGTTATGTGGGGGTAATCATCGCCGCCCCTTTTTTGCCTGGCATTCAGCCGATCTTTTTAATGGTGGCTCAAGCCATCGGCATTTTTTCTTTTTGGTGGTTCAGCCGCCGCGTAGATTTAGACCCTTCTCCGGTCAAAAAAGACATCTCCTACCCAGACTTTTACCAGTTCATCTGGAAGCTCTTTTTTGTAGAATATCTGATTTTTCCATTAGCCTGTTGGTTGGCGGCTTAGCATCGAGGATTAAATTAGAGGGCCAGAATAGCTATCTGCTGTAAACTGGGTTTGCCGCTATCATAGAATCCCTCAAGATGCGTCAGATTAGCCCTTACTCATCAGTGATAGAACAACAAATGCAGCAGTACTACGGGTCGCTGACCGCTTCAATCGCCGCATAGCGGCGATTGAAGCGGTCAAGCTAGGTCACGGCGGCATTAGCTACATCCACCGGTTGCTAGGCTGTGGCCGTTTCAGCATTCGCTTAGGCATCGCGGAGATATCCGACCTTGAGGCGCTGAGTGAACCCACTCAGCGCGCCGGGGGCGCAGGGCGGAAGAGCGCTTTTGAGACCATACCCGGCTTGGACGAAGCCTTTTTGCGCGTTATTTCGCGCCACACGGCAGGGTCTCCGATGGATGAATCGATTAAGAGCCTATCCGAAAAGTCGGCCATGTTTGCAGTATAGATTTCGTATTTTGTCGAAAAAGCCCTCGTCTGAGGACGTGGAAATTTCGTCTATGGGGGTCGAGATTTCCGGTCACACAGAGAGTGCTGGAGATGTTCTCAATAGAGTAGTTCTACCGCTTTAGTTGAGGATGACCCGCTTGAGATCCGAACCACCGTCTTTGCCGACCCGATGGAAAGTTCCCGATGTTCTATGGCACCAGATTGCCCCTGTTTTGGTGATTCATCAGCCTCGGCAGAAACCGGGACGTCCTCGTTCATCTGACCGGCCTATCTTTGATGCCCTGATCTATCTGGCTCGCACGGGCGTTCAATGGTGCGCATTGCCAGATGAATTTCCACCCAAGTCTACTGTCCATGACC
>JBGTIK010000103.1:0-12376 GCA_041745715.1 Phormidesmis sp. | reverse complement strand
TCTAAAACCGGCTCCTGCATTGTCAGATTAATAAACACATCTTCCAAGCTAGCGCGGCTGCGGCTCAGCCCAAACAAATCCAATCCGTGAGTAACCACTGTCGTCGCTATAGCGCTGCCCAAATCTTCAGTGCCCCCGGTCGTCACCCGATAGCGAAAATGTCCATCCGTTAGTCCTTCTGTGACTTCGCTCTGCACTTTCACCACCCCTGGCACAGAGCGTAGCACCGACAGAGCGCTCTCCACGTCGCCCCGCAGCTCTATCTGATAGCCGCCCTGTCCGGTCAAGCGTTCGACTAAGTTTTCGGGGCTGTCGGTGGCAATAATTTCACCCCGGTCGATAATCGCAATGCGATCGCACGTCGCACTCACCTCCGGCAAAATATGCGTTGAGAGAATGATCGTATGCTCTCCGGCCAAGCTCCTAATCAGGTTGCGTACCTCGATAATCTGGCGCGGATCGAGCCCGACCGTCGGCTCATCCATCACAATCACCGGCGGATTATGCACAATCGCTTGAGCAATCCCGACCCGCTGCCGAAAGCCCTTAGACAGCTTGCCAATGATCACCTTACGCTTTTCCTGGAGGTTGCAGCGCTCAATCGCAGAGGTAATTTGGGTGGGGCGATCGCCCGCGCTCACCCCTTTAATTTGGGCCACAAAATTCAAAAAGCCCTCCACCGTCATCTCCGCATACAGAGGCGGCGTCTCTGGCAAATAGCCAATCCGCTGCCGCACCGCCATCGAATCGACATGCACATCCTTACCGGCAATTCGAGCCGTGCCCTGCGTCGCCGGTAAATACCCCGTCAAAATCCTCATCGTCGTGGTTTTACCCGCTCCGTTGGGCCCCAAAAATCCCAAAATCTCACCCGGCTCTACCGAAAAAGAAACATCCTTAATCGCTACCGTAGACCCATACCGCTTACTAAGCCGATCAACTTCAATCATGGCAGTCGTCCGAATGAACCGAATGAACCAAATGAACTACCCCAAGCCAGACAAAACCTTAAGCAAAACCCCAGGTAAAACCCCAGGCAAAACCCAAGTGTCTTAAACTAAAAGCAATCATACTTTCAGGCAAAGCATCTTAGCACCTCCCCAGCCAAACCAACCTTTATTCCCAACCAATCCCCTCCACCCCTTGGCCAAACAAACCCTTCCTCACCTCCTCGGATCCAAATGGACAGCCCAGCAAAAGACCCTCGGCTGGCGGCACTTCCAAGTTGTCAACCGCAAAAAACAAGGCAAATGGGTCTTTGCCGAACTAGCGGCCACTTGCGATCCTAATGTCCGCCTCTGGCTCAATGCCAAAACCCTCAAAAACCGCAGCCTCTGGGCTAGTGGCTGGCAAACGCTCAGCGAAATCAACAGTCAGTTAGATCCCAACTCGTTCTTACCCCCAGATCCCATCTACCAGACCCATCCAATAGAGATCGAAAGTTCGTATTAGAATAGAGAGACGTACCCAGCGGTTGCCATGCCTTTTTCTTCAGCGTCATCAGAAAATCTGTCCGACGATAACCTCGAAGATCCCAACCTGCTCAAGGCCATCCTTCCCCCTTTGCTCAATGACTTTCAGCACTGGTTTGGACGCACCGCTGATTTACTCGAAACCCAAATCATTACCTTCTTAGCGCCCGACCAGCAGCAAGATCTGCTAAACAGAGTAAAAATCGCTCAGCAGCAGGTCAGCGCATCCAAAGTGCTAGCTTCTGCCACCGATAGCCAAGCAGGCATCGACATGCCCGTGGTGATGGCATGGCATCAGCTCGTACACGAATGTTGGGGCGTGACGATTCGCTTCAGAAAAGAAAGTATTTCCCCAGCAAGCATCCTTCAAAAAAATCTTCCCGAAGGGGATGATGTTAATTCTTAACCCAACTGCTCTTAACCCAGCCGATAAATTCCAGCCAGATCTTCGCTAAATTGCTCCCTCTCCAGCCTCGATTTTCACCTCGCCCTCACTTACCTTTTGCCAGCCATGCTTCATTTGCTTTACGTTTTGGCCTTCACCGTTTTAGCGGTCGTCGCTGTCTCTAACATGTTGCGCAACATGGTCAGGCTCGGCACCGAAATGAACCGGCCCCCATCACCCTACAAAAAATCCCAGCGCCCTGTGCCTCACCCCGAACTGCTTGACGACAGCGGCGATGTTATCAATGAGCCCCTGCTGGTCATGCGCTCGATTTCTATCAAAGATGCTAGAGATCAGCTAGATGCGCTGTACGACGCTTCTTCTAGTAGCGAAGATACCTGCGAAGATGGCTAAGTGCAGCCTAAATATCTTTTTCTGCATTTATGAGCGTTGACCAGATCATCCAGACTTCTTCAAGCCTTAGTTCCCGTTTGAACCTGCTCAAGCCCAACAAAATCTTAACCCTCATTCACAAGGACACGACGGTAGCTGGCCTAGTGGGGGAAAAGCTGGTGACTATGGGTTATCAGCTAGAGATGTGTGCGCCATTTTTGGGTGAGGCGCTGCCAGAAGACCTAGCGCGCTATGCGGCGGTGCTGGTGTTTGGGGGGCCGATGAGTGTCAATGATAATGAGCTGTATTTGAAGCAGGAACTAGCTTGGATTGAGCGGGTACTGGCCGCGAAGGTGCCTTATTTGGGCGTTTGTCTGGGGGCGCAGCTTTTAGCTAAGGTATTAGAGGCGAAAGTGGGGCCACATGCGATCGCGCTCGAAGAAATTGGCTACTACTCGGTGTATGCCACGGCGGCTGGCAAAGGGCTGTTTCCTGAGCAGATGAAGGTGTATCAATGGCACAAAGAAGGGTTTGAACTGCCTACTGGCGCAGTGCTGCTAGCGCGCGGCGATAATTTTCCCAATCAGGCTTTTCAGTGGGGAGAGCGCACTTATGGCGTGCAGTTTCATCCTGAAATGACCGCTAAGATGATGGATTTTTGGACGACTCAAGGGGCGCACTTAATCGGTGCACCGAATACACAATGCCGTGAGGAACAGCTTAAAAACCATTGCCAATACAGCAGTGAAGTAAATAAATGGTTAGAAACTTTTTTAGCAAAATGGCTAATTTGAGCCCCTCAGCTGACCTTTTCAAACCTGTGGCGGTAGCGATGCGATCGCCCTTTACTACGATCAGAGACCTTTTTTGCCACTTATCTCCAGGATGCTTAAGCGCTTGAGAGGCCGCTGTGCGAGAAAATACTTGGAAGCATTTACGACCAAATAAGACTAAATAGGCATTTAGGAGCTATTTGAGTGGCAATCGGTAGGCTGTGAAGAAAAAAGGGCACTTTATCCAACATATCAACCTTTTATGTTGAAGTATCTTTTCTCGACCCAGCCTAAACATTTTGGAGTACCCTCGATTATGACTGCACTTTCTCGCAATACGGGCCTCATTCTCACGACGCTAGAAGGCGTTCCGGGTAACAGAATTATTGAGCATTATGGCTTAGTGCAGGGCAGTACGATTCGCGCTAAGCATGTGGGCCGAGACATTATGGCGGGGCTGAAAAACATTGTGGGTGGTGAGCTGAAGGGCTATACCGAACTGTTGCAAGAAGCGCGCAAAGAATCGACTGAGCGAATGGTCAAGCAAGCGAAGCAACTGGGCGCAAATGCAGTGGTAAATGTGCGCTTTGCAACCTCGTCAGTGGCACCGGGGGCGGCTGAGCTATTTGCCTATGGGACGGCGGTGAAAGTCAGCCCTTTGGATTCGTAAAACTATTTTTGGGTTAGGTCTTTGGGTTAGATTGCATCGATTGGAACTGGCATCTTCTCACAACAGTTTTTAGCTTTTTCTTTTTAGCTTTTTTTGGATTAAGCAGCGCTTAATGAACGCTTTATGGACAGTCTAATTATCTTTTCGGTTTTGATGTGTGTGGGCTACTTTTTTGGCCAGCATTTAGAGAAGCAGCACTACCGCTCTATTCGGATCAGGGAGCGCGAGACAATATCTGTGCCAATGATGAATTTTGGGGCTAAACAAAAGATGCCTCAGGCTTTGGAGTCTCAGCTATTTGTTGGCAGCGTAGTGATTGCCAGTGATTACTTTAAGTCTTTTTCGGCGGGGCTGCGCAATCTAGTGGGGGGACGCGTGATTGTGTATGAGTCGCTGATTGATCGCGGACGGCGAGAAGCCGTGCTGAGAATGAAAGAGGATGCTATAGCGTGGGGTGCAACTCAAATTGTCAATGTGCGCTTTGAAACCTCGAACATTGGCGGCGAATCGAGTAAAAACAAAACCGCAATGGTCGAAGTGATGGCCTACGGAACAGCAATTCGCTGAGGTAGCAGATATTTTCAACACCCTCCGGCTGGGCACTTTCTGGGCACTTGGCAATGGACTACGATGACTTTCCAGAAGATAATGTCAATGTCACGCCTGTCAATCCGCTAGTTGAACTGGCGTATTTGTTGGCGGCGATCGCTGTTTTTGCCGTAGCCATTTACGGTAGCTTAGGGCTAGTTGCCACCCAGCTTGCGGTTCGGATGAAGCCTAAAACAGAGGAAAATATTGGCCGAGCGATGACGGCAGGGCTGCGCGCAGCGACGATTCCTAACGACAGTCGCGTCGCCTATTTGGAAAATCTTTTAGCGGCCTTAGAAGCTGATGTGGCCAAGACGACTTTGGGCAACAGCGAATATCCACCGCTTAAAGTCGCGATTTTAGATGAAGAGATTGAGAATGCAATGGTGACCGCAGGCAGCTATCTGTTTGTCACCGAGGGGCTTTTGCAGAGCGTCAAAACTGAAAACGAGCTGGCTTTTGTGCTGGCTCACGAACTAGGGCATTTGCACCATCGCGATCCGCTCAAGGCGTTGGGGCGATCGCTGATTTGGAGCACCCTTAACGGTCTTTTGGGCATGGGTGACGGTTCAGCGGCAGTAGCGACAGCGGCAAACTTGGCTAGCCTCAGCTATGGCCGCAGTCAAGAAACGGCGGCTGATGACTACGCGCTGGTCGTTACAATGGCTCACTACCGGCACGCAGGCCATAGTCTGGAATTTTTTGAGCGGGCGCAGGCCGAAGAAATTGATTTTGGGATGCTTAGCAGAATTGGTGAATGGCAGCAAACCCATCCGCTGACAGGCGATCGCATTCAGCGCCTTCAAGACACCATAAGCGCCAAAAACTGGCCCCCCACTGGAGTCGCCACGCCTTTGCCAGCAGGGATTGAATGCCCCAGCTTTCGGTGTGAATAGCGCTAGCTAGCTTCAGTCAATCTGGAATTTGGTCTAATTATTTTGCCGCTGTGCAATGTTTTTTGATATAGCTATAGAGGGCGCTTTGAGTCTTAAGGGCATGAAAAGCCATGAAAGGTCATGGTCTGGACATCGCACTTTATTTATGCACCGCGTGAGGCGGTTTTTTTATGATCGTCGATATCGCCTTTTCTATTAATAAAAAGATTTATCTGTCTTTGCTAGTTGCGCTCAACTCTATTTTAAAAAATAGCAAGCTCGATCCAGATCATCCGCTACGCTTTAATATTGCTGTGCCACCGGGCGATCGCACTTTTTTTGAAGCCCAAATTCACAGCGCCTTTGCTGGTTTGTATCCAGAACATGGCCCGGAAACTGAGCTTTTTCGGGTGCGAGAGTTTTTCCCGTCCGCATATTTAGACAACTACATTAGCCGCAAATTTGATGAAGCCGATATAGAGCGACAAAAATCGCGCCGAATGCAGTACGGACGGCTCTATCTCAATGATATTTTTCCAGGCACCCGCCGAATTATTTACTTAGACACCGATATTGTGGTGCTAGGTGACATTCGAGAGCTATTTGCTAAAGGCGATCAGTTCACTGCCGAACGCTATGTGGCCGCGATTCCTCATTTTTTCCCAGCGATGTTTTATGCCAAAAATGTGTTCAAGCTCTGGGACGACTTGCGCCAGATCAAAAACACCTTCAATGGGGGCGTTTTTATGACCGACTTTTGCTTTTGGACGGATGAAACCGCGCAGATCCGACAGCATTATTTGGAGCTAGATGCAGCCAATAATCATGATCTGCTGCATTTAGATGACGAAGCGATGCTGAACTTAATGTTCAAAAACTATATTCAGCTCGGTATTGAGTGGAATGCTTGGGGCTACGGCCAGCCGCACTTTATCGCGAAATCTCTGCGGCGATCGCTCGATCAAATTAAAATTATTCATTGGAGCGGTGGCCATCACAAGCCTTGGGAAAGCGATCAGGTAGTTTATGCTAGCTTGTGGAAAAGCTACTTACCGCCGACAGCTAGGCCAATGCCGGTCAGCGCAGCCGGTGTTTTGGGCTGAGTCCACCAGCAGGTCTACCCAAAGGCACAAGCATCCAAATAATCTAACTTAATTATCCAAATAATCTAACTTATTATGGTGATAGTCTGAACCGTTTAGTCTGATATTTCTCAATTCAACAGATGAGGAAAGTAGGAGCCTTATGCCCATTGATATCGCATTTTCGCTGAATCGCACGCTTCAACTTCCTTTAAAGGTTGTTGTTAACTCTATTTTGCACAATGCCAGCGTTGATTGCGAACATTCGCTAGAGCCGTTTCGATTCAACATTGTGGTGCCAAAGGGAGATGCTACGCTGTTTTCAGACTCTCTTCAGGCGGCCTTTGCAGAGCCCATCAAAGCAGGAACAGCTACTTTTCGCGTGCAAGAATTCGAGCCGCCTGACTATCTCAAGCAGTATTTAGACAATAAATTTAAAGAGAAAAAACCAGAGCGTCGGATTTCTCGATACATGCAGTACAGCCGCTTATTTTTAAAGGCTGTTTTTCCAGATGTGCAGCGCGTTATCTATCTCGATTGCGATACGCTGGTGCTGGGCGATATGCGTGATCTTTATAATCAGGGCAGTAAGCTCACGCGCGATCGCTACCTTGCCGCCGTTCCACATATTTTCCCCGCTATTTTTTACTTTAGTAACCCGTTTAAAATATGGGCCGATTTGCGAAAGTTCAAGCGCACATTCAACAGCGGTGTGCTGCTGACTGACTTGAGCTATTGGACAGAAGCTACTTATGATTTGTTGAAGCACTATCTTGCTTTAGACGCTAAAAACAACTACCGGCTCTATCATCTAGGCGATGAAACAATCTTCAACTTAATGTTCAAAGGCACCTATCTACCGCTAGCTAGCGAGTGGAATGCCTGCGGCTATGGCCAAGGACACCTCATCTCTAGACTCATTTCTCGACCGATCGAGCAAATGAAGATTATCCATTGGAGCGGCGGGCACCACAAGCCTTGGGAAAGTGAACGAGTTATTTACTCAGATTTCTGGCGAGAGTACTTACCTCAGTAAATCCTTAATAAAGCCTTAACAAAGGTATTGGGGTCATGGCGCTGATTGCCGAAACCCTGACGCCAGTTCGCCGACTTTTTTTATACCGTTTGGCATAGCTGCTATGAGTGCAGCAAAAACCGGCCACGCTGATTAAATACAAACGCCAAGTAGGCTTCAGTTGTAACTCAGCGGATTAAGGAAATTTTGCAGTCTGAAAGTATTGAGATGTTGACTGAGATTTATACGCTGCTTTTAAAAGATGTGCCTGAAGGACTTAATCAAGGCTCTGCTCCAGACAGTGTTCCAAGCAATGGGGGCGCGATCGCTACGACCCAAGGCACAACCTCTTCCCAACAAGGCACTTTAAAGGAAATTTGAGCAAAGGTTAAGTGGACTGCTAAGCAGACTGCATTTGAGCGCTCATCCAAGCGGGCTGCTGATATGTTTTGAGAAATTGCTCAATGGTTCTTATAGCGCGATCATAACCGCGCTGAGTGGTGGCCGAAAACTCATCGCGTAGGCCAAAGCTTTCCGTCGGCACCTGTAAAAACCATGCTTGAGGCGTCCGGCCATAGCGCTGCTGAGTAAGGTTTAACAGGGCCAGAGGGGTCTCTCCGGTGCTATCGGGTGCTAATGTTCGCGGAAGCTGGCTACCCACAATAATCGGATCGAGCTGAACCGTTCGCGCACAGCTTTGGCCATCGCAAGCATCGATAAAGATAACGTAATCTGCTAGAACGATGTCATTGATTAAATCTGGCGACAGTTGCTGAGCAGCGATTGTCTTAATTGACGGCAGGTGCCAGCTTGCAATCACATCGGCCACCTGCGGGCCAACCGCGCCATCGCCAGCTAAATCGTTGCCGTAGCCAATAATCAAGAAACGAGCTTTGGCAGGGGCCTGAAACCGGGTGGGCAGCACTGAGGTGCCAGTTGAGGTACTAGCCATGAGTAATTGTCTCCTAATGAACTGTCTTCAGTTATCAGGTTAAGGACAATTTATGAAGATCTTGTGAGTTTGTTTGAATTATAGGGAAAAATCTCTCTGGCGAAAGAGTTTTCATCTACCGTGAATCGGTAATAGGGCTCCTATCAAGCGGTGTGACTCAAAGCCGTCAAGCGGAATTAGACTGAATGGGATCGACTAATGGGATGAGTGCCTAAGCCGTCTAATACTTGCTCAGCGGTTGCAGTCCAGCCAATAATTGCGCCCTGAGCGGAAATCCTAGGCATTTAGTCGGTGCTTCCTTTCATTTTCACGGACTTTTCCCACATCAGTGGGAGCAGCGGGAGCAGTGGGCATCAGGTATGAACCTCAGGCAACCTGTGCTTTAACGGCACGCGGCTTAGTTCTTAGGGCTGTGAAGTGCACCTACTTATCTGTTTTTTGGCCTTCTATTTTTGGGGTTTGGGGTTCTATTCGTGTCCGGCCATGCGCTGACCAATGAGGCCCAGATCGACTGCTGCAATGTCGCTCTCGTAGACAAACTTACCTTCGCTGATGACGATAATGCGATCGCACAGCGCCAATAGCTCATCGAGATCTTCACTGACCAATAACACCGCTACACCCCGATTTCTAGCTTCAACAATCGCATTGTGAATAAATGCCACGGCTGCAAAATCCAGACCAAAGCAAGGATTTGCAGCAATCAGCAGCTTTACCGAAGGCGAGGAGAGCTCTCTAGCTAGCACCGTACGCTGTATGTTCCCCCCGGACAAGTGGCTGATAGGTGTTTCTACAGATGGCGTTTTGACTGAAAAGGTTTCAACTAAGCGCTGCGCCATTTGCCGAATGGCTTTAAGATTTAGGAGCCACTGCCATTTGGCTTGAGGCATTTGGTCGAAGGTGCGCAGCGCCATATTTTCGGCCACGCTCATATTGGGCACGCAGGCGTTGCGCAGCGGCTCTTCGGGAAGCGCATAGACCTGATGGCGAAACATTTCGGCGCGGGTTGCTCGATAGGCTTCGCCGTTGACTTTAATCGATCCGGCACTGAGCGATCGCTGACCTGCTAAAATCTCGACCAGCTCTTTTTGGCCATTCCCGGAAACGCCCGCAATGCCCACAATTTCTTGAGCATGAACGGCCAAAGTAACGGCGTTGATGGCGCATAAGCCGTTGTCGCGATCGCCGCAAACACCTTCTAATCGCAGCACAGGCTGTCTTTGATCTGGGGCGTCGGTAAGGCTTTCTGTTAGATTTTCTGTTAGATTTTCTGTGATTGGCGATCGCTCCCCTAACAGTTCTCCTGATGGCTCTGATCGCAAGATTGCCTGCTGCGTTCTCACCTCTCCTAACATCATCTGTGCCATCGCTTCTACAGAGAGTTCTCTCACCGCACCCTGTCCGGCTAGCTGCCCCTTGCGTAAAATCGTCACCTCATCAGCAAACCCCTGCACCTCTCGAAACTTATGCGTAATCAAGAGCACACTGAGGTTGCCTTTCACGACCTCCGAGCGCAGCAGGGTGAGCACTTCATGTGCTTCTACCGGTGTTAGCACGGACGTGGGTTCATCCAAAATTAAAATGCGACTTTTAAGATAGAGCTGTTTGAGGATCTCTAGCTTTTGCTTTTGTCCGGCGGCTAACTGTTCTACCGGCGTCTCTAGATCGATTTGAAAAGGAGAACTCGCAACAAATGCTTCTAAATTCTCCGACTCTTGTCGCCAGTTAATTAGATTGGAGCTGTCATACCGGGCCAGCACCAAGTTTTCAGCAACGGTCATCGCTGGCACTGAGGTAAAGTGCTGATACACCATGCCAATACCCTGCGCATGAGCATCTTTAGGGCTTTTAATAACGCTACGCTGCTGATCTACTAGCACTTGGCCAGTCGTCGGCTGATAAAAGCCCATTACACACTTGACTAAGGTACTTTTTCCTGCCCCATTTTCGCCCAGCAGCGCATGGACAGTGCCTGGTTTCAGCGTCATCGAAACTTTGCCGAGCGCGGTAAAACGGCCAAATCGCTTAGTCATCTCCACGACATCTAGCTGAGGTGGGCGATCAGGATAAAGGCTTTGAGCGGGCGTGTCTTGAAGATTAGCCATTATCTGTCTGGTAAAGAGAGAATGGTAAAGAGAAAAAGAGAAATGGGATCACTAGATTTGGCTCACCAGATCTGACGGTATTTCTTCTCCTCGATAGACTCTTTGAGGCGCTTCAAATCCACAAGCTGTGCCATCTGTGTGCACCACTTCATCTTCCCACGGTAAGCGGTAATTACCCGCTACCATATCTTTCATGTAGCTGTAAGGGCAGTCTTGCGCACCGCCTTTTACGGCCACATAGCCCCGATGGCCAAACTGGTAAATATTGTTTTCGACCCCCCAGTGCTGACGAGCTTCGCGCACCAAATCGGGCCGCACTTCAGCGGTGATAATCTCATCGGGGCGGTGGCTACCCATCACCAGCGGTGTGCCGTCAAAATTGACAATCATACCTTCGCCCATCGAGTCAAAGCTACCGTCGCTGCCGCACATGCATACCGAAGCGGTTACCATCAGGTTGCAAAATGCGTTGGCTTCATTAGTAATGCGCCAGCTGTGGCGAATGGGCGCGGTGTACCCCGCTGTGCGAATCATAATTTCGGCCCCTTTGTAGGCGCATTCTCTGGCCATTTCAGGAAACATGCCATCGTGACAAATGATCAGCGCTAGCTTGCTGCCATTGGGGCCATCGCACACCGGAATGCCAATATTTCCCGGCTCCCAAGGCTCTACCGGCACCCAAGGGTGAAGCTTACGGTAGTAGAGCTTGAGTTCTCCTTGATCGTCAATAATGAGGCCGCTGTTGTAAGGGTTACCGTTAGGGTTGTATTCCATGATGGAAAAACAGCCCCAGATCTGATGCTCAATGCAGGCTTGCCGAAAGGCCGCTACTTCTGGCCCCTCTAGCCGACACATGATGTCGGCATTAGTGTCCATTGAGAGGCCATGCAAAGAATATTCAGGAAAAACGACGAGATCCATGCTAGGCAGGTTGCGACGAGCTTTGCCCACCAGTTCACAAATCCGCTGGGTCTGCGCTGCGAGATCGGCAGGTGTGACGGTATTCGGAAGCTGTAGTTGAACCATGCCTAGTACTACCCCGTTTGGAGTTTTATTGAGGCCACCCAATCCGCTCATCCGTATTTCCTCATGATGCTAGAGATATTTGTGTAATTTACTGCTCTTTAAAGCGTCATTTCTGTGACGATTGCTGCAAGTTTAGATCCAAGTTTATGCACGGAACATAGAGGCGGGACTAGGCCATTTGGCTAACAAAGTTTGTTGAACCCGGAAAGGCGTGCGGGCAACCTAATTCAGTCTAGACGGAAACCAAAGCAGGAATGATTGCGTTATGTATGACTTGACACGGCTGACCTTGCAGGACATAACGGATATTGGAATTGAGCTGCGACGGCTAGGGAAAGATGCCGATAGTCTAGAAAGCGTCGCTGAGCGCTGTGTCCAGTATTTTAACGAAAATTTGCGAAATTCGACGACAACAGAGCCTGAGTGCGCGTTGATTCGTTTTTTTAAGACTCATGCCTATGGTGATTTGCCACCGACACTGCAAACACAAGCTCGTGCGGTGCTGTCGCAGTCGTCGCCGCTACCGGCTGAGGTGAAGTGTTTGACGCTCCTGTCCACGATGGGAGTTCAGGCTGAATGGTGCGATCGCGCTACCTCACAAGGCCATCAGGCCATTCCGCTCACCAGCGAAAAAACCGTCAGCCAGATCCCGATGATTGCTCAGATGATCAAAAGCTTTGGGCTGGATGTAAGCCATGTATTAGATCCCAAGCCCGATTTGCTAATGGATTTAGAGCAAAAGACCTGCAATGTTTTTTACATTCCGACGGCTGCTGGCAGTGAATTTATTCCGGCCCAAGCTGAATTTGTGCAGCCCTTTGGCGTTCAATCTGTTTTGGGCTTCGGCGGCATGCTGCCATCGGGCAACTTATTTACAGTGATTTTGTTTTCTAAAGTGGTTAGGGAGCCGCAAATGAATAAGATACCGATTAGATAGGCACAATCGTCACATCCCATTTAGGCAGGGTTTCAGAACGTAGCCATTGTTCAGAGAAGGGCTTCAATTCATCAGCAGAGAGCTTGACCCCTTTGGGATAGAC
>JBGTIK010000102.1:0-2399 GCA_041745715.1 Phormidesmis sp. | reverse complement strand
CGCATCCGCTCGCCGCTACAGATTATAGCTTGTGGCCAAACCGCTTAATCGACTGCATTTTTCTGGCAACGGGAGCGACTACGGTAACAAATCGATCTAAAGGCAGTCATATAATCCTGACCGCTCTGTTACTGTGTATTTTTATAAGCTTAATATTTATACACAAAGGTCATCTGTTTAAAATGATCAATGCGTACGGCCTTGAATAGATGATTTAGTGCTTCTTTGTTTTCTCAATATCTTTATCTAGGTTCTCTTTTCTCCATGACTGCTTTTCCCCAAAGTCGCCCCCGGTTATCGGCTGCGCTGATTAGAGAATCCTTGTTGTCGCTTTCGATTGCAGCGATCATTTTACTGCTGTGGGCGCTGGTGACCTACAGCAGCTTATTTTTGTTGCCAGACGCTAGAGTGCTACCGATGGCGGTGACTTTAGCCATCATTGTGGTGAAATCTTTCCTGCATACGGGATTATTTATTATTTCTCACGATGCCATGCATGGCACGTTGGTACCGGCTTCTCCCAAGCTCAATGACTGGGCTGGTCGGGTGATACTGGGCCTCTATAGCTTTCTCTCTTTTCAAAAAATGAGGGCTTGTCACCATCAGCATCACCGTACGCCTGCTCAGGATGAAGATCCCGATTTTTATCCCGGCAGCTTTTGGGTTTGGTATTTAAGCTTTATGCGTACCTACGTCAAGGGCAAGCAAGGCTGGATTATCTTTTGGGGTATGTCGGCGCTATTTTATCCGCTGCTGCTGTGGTTTCATGTGCCGCCTTTAAATGCGGTTTTGTTTTGGCTGTTGCCGCAGGCGCTGAGTTCTTGTCAGCTATTTTATTTTGGCACCTATCTACCACACAAGCGCCCGGTAGGTGGGTATACGAATGTTCACCGCGCTAATAGCTCTGAGGCTTCGCGGCTGGGGTCATTTTTGAGGTGCTACCATTTCGATTATCATTGGGAGCATCATCAGTATCCGCATTTGCCGTGGTACAAGCTACCTTCTATGCACCAGGTGCATCAAGGCTTACCTCAAAAATCTGCGGAACGACTTTAAAATTGGAGCTTTTTGCGATGTCTTTATTCTCTTTTTCGGGTACGCCGCCGACTGACTTGGGGGTTAATAATGGCCAGCTTAAGGCTTGTCCTGATACGCCTAACTGCGTGAGTTCTCAAGCGCCTGCTGACGATAAAGAACATGCGATCGCGCCTTTTGCTTATACCGGTTCTGCCAAAGCTGCGATTGAGCGCCTCAAGCAAGTGATAGAAGGTATGGAAAGATCGACGATTCACACCGTCAGTGATGACTACCTCTATGCAGAATTTTCGAGTAAGCTGATGGGCTTTGTCGATGACGTAGAATTTTACGCCCCGCCTGGAGAGTCGGTGATCCACACACGCACCGCCGCCCGATTAGGCAAGTCGGATTTGGGTGCAAATCGTAAGCGTACGGAAGAGATTCGCGCTAAGTTTTTGGCCGCTAGCTAGGCTTAATTGCAGCTATAAAATTGGCTTTAGCACAGCGTTAGATTGTTAAAATTCATCGCTGCTTTGTCGCCTATGCACTAATCAGCTACTTGACTTACAGAAGCTATACAGACAAGGGGTCGCTCTCTCTGTCCCATCAATGCTAGTTTATGTAGTGAACACTACGGGCTACTCCTAGATGGCCGATACCTTTACAGCGGGACTTTCTGCTCAAACCAGCGCACTTTCTCAGACGGCTGCTGACGCTTTTAACTCAGATTTGAGCAGCCGATTAGAGAAAGAGGGCGATGAATTTGTGCTAGCTGCAATTGATATTGGCACTAATTCTGTGCATATGGTGATTGTCTCCATTGACGCGGCTCTTCCTTCTTTTAATATTATTGCCAGAGAAAAAGATACCGTTCGCTTGGGAGAGTTTTGCGAGGAGACGGGCGATCTGGCGCAAGAGGCGATGCAGCGATGTATTGCCTCGCTAAAACGCTGTCTGAAAGTAGCTGAACGATTTAATGCCGATGATGTGGTGGCGGTGGCGACTAGCGCTGTGCGTGAGGCGGGCAACGGTCAGGCGTTTATTGACGGGGTTAAGTCAGAACTTGGGCTCGCGGTTAATTTGATTGCGGGTGAAGAAGAGGCTCGGCGAATTTATCTGGGCACGATTTCGGGCATGGAGCTAAAAGGTCAGCCCCATGTGGTGATTGATATTGGCGGTGGCTCTACCGAGATGATTTTGGGCTGTGGCGGTCAGCCAGATTTTTTGAGCAGCAGCAAGGTTGGGGCCGTGAGGCTGTCAGCTAGGTTTGTATCGAGTGACCCGCTGAGTGATAAAGAGTATACCTATTTGCATGCGTATGTGCGAGGGGTGTTAGAGCCGACGATTGATCAGCTTAAGCGAAAGCTCGTTAAGCAGCGATC
>JBGTIK010000101.1:0-3858 GCA_041745715.1 Phormidesmis sp. | reverse complement strand
GACCCGTAGTACTGCTGCATTTGTTGTTCTATCACTGATGAGTAAGGGCTAATCTGACGCATCTTGAGGGATTCTATGATAGCGGCAAACCCAGTTTACAGCAGATAGCTATTCTGGCCCTCTAATTTAATCCTCGATCCTGAACTAGGCAAAGGCACCGAATTTTGCATCTGCTTACCCATTGCCGCGACAGATATGGCCGTATAGCCAAGCGATTCAGTCTCGTTGCAAAACTCAAATGGCTTTATAAACGGCTAATCAGTCCTAAAACTGTCGTCGTTCAAAAACTGTAATGGTTACCGTGAGTAGCAGCGCCGTATAGATCAGTCCATAGACTGCATTTTCTAAAAGGCCGCCGCCGCTAGGCGGGGCAATAAAGCCATTGGCAATCTCGTTTTTGAGATTCAGGCGCTCCAAATCGGGCAGCACCAAAAACAATCCTTCTGCAATTCGGCGAAAGCTCTCGCTTTCAGCAATTTTATCGAGTTCTAAAATGTTGCGAGTCTCATGGCCAACGGCAAAAATGGCCAAGGTCATCAAAGTTGCCAGTACGGTACTGGTAATCACGCCAAACATCATCGCGGCGGCAATTAGCAGCACCATTTCTAAAAACATAAAGAGCACCGCTAACAGCATCAAATTGAGCTGAAAGGGGACACCGCTAATGGCTAGAAAGCTCAGCATAACGGTAGTCAAAGCCGCAATTAGCACCGCCATTACCAAGCTCAGGCCCAAGTGCTTACCTAAAATAAATTCCAAGCGGCTGACTGGCTTGGCAATCAGCACCAGCACCGTCTTTTTTTCAATTTCTTTGTTGATTAGCCCCGTGCCGACAAAGACCACCACAAATAAACCCAGCAAATTGATCGTGGCTAGGCCCGTGTCGATAATGAGCTTGTTTTCAGTTCCAGCGGCGACTTCTGGTAATAGGGCGATCGCCATCACCATAATCACCCCAAACACACCGACGACATAGAGAATGCGATCGCGCACCACCTCTAAAAACACATTGTGCGCAACTGTCCAAATCCGAAAAAACCCTGCTGCTGCCAAATCCATTCGCTGTTCCTAATCGTTAAGTTCTAACTGTTAAATAATTCGCTTAAATAATTCGCTTTTGACAGCCAACCTTACACACCCGCCTTGATCCACTGCACATCGGGAGTATCATCGCCGCAGTCTACTCTGGTCAACTGAGACGTAGACGGCGGCTGTCTCTCCGAAGATTCGCCGCCGCTAGTTGAGGTGTTATTAGGGCTGCTAGTCGTTCTAGCAGTCGTTCCCCCAATCGGCACTGAGCGTACCCTGTTTTCCGGCGCAATATTACAGGTTCTCTCTACAAAAAAGCCTGCATCGTGACTTACCGGCCCCTGCCAAACAGCCCGCAGCGTTAGCTGATAGCCATCACCTGATCGCCTTGGCTCCAGTACACTCATTCGCCAAAATGTCGCTTCATCGGGTGCTGTCAACCCGTTCAAGGCGCGCTGCGAGATCACCTGCAACCGATCTTGGCGGGTATACAGCCAGCGCTCCGTTTGATACCAAGGCTGATCGGCCAGATCACCTTGAATGGCATCGACCATTTTATTTAAAAGGGTCACCCCCTGAAACCCTTGAGGAGGACTTTGAGGAGAACCGGGAGAAGGCTCTCGTCGCGAATCGGCCTCAAAATCGTACACAAAGGCGCTGTTCTCAAAATTACTTACCAGTAAACTAGGGTAGTTAGCTACCCAGTCTTGCACCCGAAAGGTAAATAAAATCCAGCAGCTCAGCAGCAGGTTGATCAGCGTTGTCATCAAGAGCACCTGCTGCTGTTCGCGCTTGGGCACTTTGACCTTTAAATCCCACTGGATAAAGGAGGGCAGGGCCTTAATCGCAGTCGAGATCATCGGCCAAGTAGATATCGCCCAGCGAAACCGGTTATCTGTCCAGGGTCGAAACAAAAACAAGCAAAGCAAAGCGCCGACAAGCCAAGGACTAATAGAATAGTTATTGACCTTAATCGGCTTGTCTGTCAGCAGCCACCAGATAGCGGCCGTAAAAAACATCCAGCTGAACGTTGTCAGCAGCTCAACCGCCCAGTCTGTACCATCGGGCACCGCATCTAAAACAGCGGCAATCACCAGAGAAAAAATGCTCAGCAGCAGCAACGTCTGCCAAGCGAAGTATGATTTGGGCAAGAGCGATTCTCTAAGCTGCTGGGTGAGATCTTGAAACATGATTTGCGCTTAGCTCCACTCTACGGCGACAGCACGCAGCAATAGCAGCAACAAAATAATGCTAAAGCTAATGGCATTGGCCTGAATAACGGTGTCAGCAAAGCGAGCGATCGCTTGCTGCGTCTCACTGCGACCTTGCCTAGCTTGCAGATATCGCTGATCGCGTGAGGACTTCTGGCTCTTCTCAATTTCTGGCCAATCGCCTTCTGCGCGCAGCAGGTATTCCAAGCCCTTGAGCTTGATGAAATAAGTGATAAAAAAAGCCGCTAGCCCTGCAATTAATAAAATGAAGCCGATACGAGCGCTCCAGCCATTGAAAAGCAGCCGGTTGAACAGGACATAGCTGATAATTTGTGATTTGAGATCAGCTGGTGACAAGGGTTCTACAACCAAAAACGCAATCCAGCCTACCACCACCGAGGTCAGGTTAATAACGGTGGCATATTGCACGCTTTTTTGAAATCCCAAGCGAAGCTGCTGCCGATACAGACCGGCCTCCATTGAAATCGCCACTAGCAGAAACAAAATTTGAAAAGCGATCGCTCTTAGCGGCAGTATTGGTTCATAGTCCATAGCAGCCCTTAATTATCTCTCCATAGCACAAGCATCAACTTTTAGGCATGTATGGGCATATGGCATAGGGTATCGCCTGATGAGGCCTTTGAGCTAGGTGAATGCGCGGAAAAGCGAAAAATTTAACCCCAAAAAATTAAAGCCAGCATTCGCTAAGCATTCAGTAAAATGAGAGCGTTCACCTTATTTTTTATTCACTCATGCCCAGAGCCATTGGCATTCGTACTGCCCAAAACACGTCTGAGCGACTCACGGGCCAGATTCATGTCTATGATGGTGAGGGCAAAGGCAAATCTCAGGTGGCCTTAGGGGTAGTGCTGCGCTCGATTGGCTTGGGCATTCATCAGGTTATGGAGAGCCGAGTGCTGCTGCTGCGGTTTTTAAAAGGGCCGGGGCGCACCTACGATGAAGATGCGGCGATTGAAGCGTTGCAGCGCGGCTTTCCGCACTTAATTGATCAGGTGCGCACGGGCAGAGCTGAGTTTTTTGGCCCCGATGAGATTACTAAGTTTGACCGGCAAGAGGCGCAGCGTGGCTGGGATGTGGCTAAAGGGGCAATCGCTTCTGGGCTGTATTCAGTCGTCGTGCTCGATGAAATTAACCCGGTGCTGGATTTGGAACTGCTGCCGATTGCAGATGTGGTGCGATCGCTCAAACACAAGCCCGACCACTTGGAAGTGATTGCCACTGGTAGAGGCGCGCCGCCTCAGCTGATTGAAATGGCCGATCTGCACTCGGAGATGAAGCCGCAAATTCATCAGACGGCGGCAGAATTAGGCATTGAAGGCATTGAAATTTATACCGGTGACGGCAAAGGCAAATCGACCAGCGCTTTAGGGAAAGCCCTACAGGCCATTGGCAAAGGCATCAGCCAAGACAAATCGCACCGCGTGATGATTGTCCAGTGGCTCAAAGGCGGCCAGGGCTATACCGAAGATGCGGCGATCGCGGCTTTGCGCAAAAGCTACCCGCACTTGGTCGATCATCAGCGCTGTGGCCGCGATGCGATTGTCTGGCGCGGACAGCAGCAGCCGATTGACTATGTTGAAGCTGAGCGTGGCTGGGA
>JBGTIK010000100.1:0-4681 GCA_041745715.1 Phormidesmis sp. | reverse complement strand
ACCTGAAGCGATTCAAATCTTCGCCTAGAGGCCCTAAGAAACTGAAGCAGAAAGCCAAGTTTGACCCCAAGCATCCCCATGTTTCTACCGCAAGGCTTTTGAAGGAAAAGCAGAACAAACGTTCACCTTAACAGGGGTAGTTCTAGACTCCAACAGATTTTTGAGACGACGCTGCTATTCACAATTTCTCAAAGCTACTATATCTGCCGCTACAATCCTTTCCAGATTTTGCGTAATTTTCTTAATATCCCAATTCCACCAAGCAATTTCCAGCAATGCTTGAGTCACGCCATCTTCAAAGCGCTGCCGGATAAGCTTGGCTGGATTTCCGCCAACAACTGTATAGGGCGAAACATCGGCTGTAACAACTGATGTTGCCGCAATGATGGCTCCGTCTCCCACTTTCACCCCTGGCATTACGACCGCTTTATAGCCAATCCACACATCGTTACCAATTATCGTATCGCCTTTGTAGGGCAAGTCTTCAGCTTGAGGGGTAATTTTCTCCCAACCGTTACCAAAAATTTGAAACGGATAAGTCGAGAACCCACCTAGCTTGTGATTGGCACCATTCATGATGAACTTTACGCCGCTTGCCAAGGCACAAAATTTCCCGATGATTAGGCGATCGCCAATGAACGGAAAGTGATACAAAACGTTCCGCTCAAAATTTTCCGAATCTTCTGGATCGTCGTAATATGTGTAATCTCCAACCGTGATATTAGGATTTGACACCGTGTTCTGGATAAAGCAGATTTGCGGAAACCCCTTCATCGGATGCTTATCTTTTGGATCTGCTCCGTACACAATCGGTTGCTCCTAGCTTGCGAAGTTCACATCGAGTGAAACTAGATAGTTCAGTAAGAGAACGTCGAATGCTAAACTGTATCGACCAATACATTCTATCTTGAGAGAGAGATAACTTAGGGTTTGCACCCATTATTCTACATAAAGTAGAGCTGAGTTCAAATTAAGTTCGATTTGCTCCTAAAGAGGCAATTTCTCTATTGCAATACGTGAAATATGCTGAGATCGCAGTAAATCTTACTTGAGTTTGACTCAATCCAATTGATACAAGGCTGGGAGGCCATATGGCTTTAGACAATCGTAGCGGGCAGTTGATCATCATCGGTGGCGCAGAGGACCGCGAAGAAGATTGTCAAATTCTTCGCGAGTTCATTCGCTGCGCCGGGGGTCTGAAAGCCAAAATTATCGTGGTGACGGTTGCCACGGAATTGCCCAGAGAAGTTGGCGATGATTACATTCGAGCATTTGAGCGCTTAGGCGTTGAAGATATCCGCATACTGGACACGGTTGACCGAGACGATTCCAGCTCCGAACGTTCCTTAGAGGCCATTCAAAAAGCAACCGGTGTTTTCTTCACAGGCGGCGACCAGGCTCGAATTGTTGACACCCTCAAGGGAACTGAGATAGACAAACTCTTGCACCAGCGATTTGCCGAAGGCTTGGTCATTGCAGGCACTAGCGCCGGAGCCGCGATGATGCCAGACATGATGATTGTCGAAGGTGATGCGGGTACGAATCCAAAAATCAATACTGTTGAGACAGGGCCTGGTATGGGGTTCTTGCCAAATATTGCGATTGACCAGCATTTTGCACAGCGCGGTCGAATTGGGCGACTGCTCTCAGCCATGGCGCAACAATCGATTAGCTTGGGCTTTGGCATTGATGAAAACACCGCTGTGATTGTCAACGGCAATCTTGTCAAAGTGGTAGGAGAGGGCGCTGTGACGGTAGTAGATATGGCGAACTTGGCTCACAGTAATCTGTCTGAGATTTTACGAGATGAGGATCTAGCGCTTTGCGGCGTCAAGCTACACATCCTGCCAGACGGTTATGGTTTTGATCTCGATAAGCGCACCCCAGTGGTCAAAGGGGCTACCGCCGCCATCAGTCCTTCAAACAGCCAAACTGCTGTTATACACACCTCGAAACCAGGTAAAGCCCGGTCCTCCAAAGCAATACCGCAGCCTTTGCCTGCCTCCAGTGGCTGAACGTCACCGCCGCCCCTGTTTAGGACTACCGAATTTTTAGGCTGCTGCTTGGTTCAATGATTTGTATGGTCTGACTCCCAGGAATTTGTTCTAGATTTCCGTATATCCGTTAATTTCAAAGACTTCTACAGCGGAGAAAAATTGGTAAGGGCAACAGTGTGCTCCTTTGTCGCTTCGTTGTAAGTAATGCGGTAAGCGGTGGGATAGGCTCCTGCTTTAGAATAGTTCTGGGGCACAGAAAAATCTCCTTCAAACGCCTGCTGGCTTTTGAGAAAGTCCAGCGTGACCATTGGCTCCAAAAAAGCCATCTTACCGTTATAGAAGCCATAGATCAGCGTATGGGTAAATCCATGGGGCGTGCCCTGCAACTCTTCTGAAGTTGGATTAACCCAATGGGTACCCATGCGAGGTTCGGCGCTGTCGGGAGCCGGGACATAGCCAGTTGGGGTCAGATCTGAAGTAGGCATTTTATAAGCTGTTTCGAGATCGGAACCGGTAGCCGTAATCGCCTCTCGTTCTTCTGGGGTGAGGGTGTAAGCATGAATGTCGAAGTGGGGCGAACCGTAAATGGGAGATGGATCGTGCCCTTGAGCGCTCCAGTCGAGGCCAATGTGAGATATTGCGGTTGTTTCTGCTTGATCGGGTAAAGATAAAACTATCTCGGTGGCCTGATCAGGCAGATCGGCAAGAGCCGATTCAGTCAAGATGATACCAACTTCTTTAGGCTGATCTTCTTGGTCAAGTTCGATATAGGAGCGAACCGTTCCACTACCTAGGGCTTGGGGCTCGCTTTCAAAATGGGTGACTTTGGAGCAGCTTTGGGCAGCTAAAACAAGCAAGGTCGTACAGGTCGTTAAAAACAAAGTGCGTAAGGGTTGCATAAGGGCTCCTGGATTGGGTGAAAGTTAAGAGACTAAATATTCTAAACAATTGAATGTGAGATACTGCTTTGCTCGCCCGTGCTAAGTCGGGTAAGCGCAATGATTGGTAGGACAATGTTATGTTGAGCTAGCGAAGTATCTTCCCAGAACCTTCACATCGAGAGATTTCTCGGATGCGCTTGGAATGATATCGCTAGCTCAATTGCGCTGACTGACTTAGCTGCCTGATTGACCTGTCGCTAGCCAATGAGCGCAGCTCTGCCCAAGCTTGGCTAGCGCTGTTTCTTCGTACTGAGTCACGTCCTTTGCAGTCAGGCTATTGCGCCACTGACCGTTCGTTCCTTTGTGAACAAAGGTCTGGATACCTCTTTCCCAGAAAGCTCCCTCTAAGGGCATAAGCTTTGTTCCCTTGTTCTTCATATAGTCAAAGCTGCAATGTTCAAGAATGTTTAGCCATTTATCTTCATCAATTGGAATTTCAAGAAACTCAGCTATTTGTCGAATCTGACCGGGCATATCTCGTTTTAGCTCGGCGTAGTGCAGCAGCATCACATTGGGTAAATGGCGAATATTCCACCAGGATTCAACATTTTGCCAGTAAGACCAAATGGGATAGCCGTCTTGTTCTAACCAATCTCGAAAATACTGTAAAACTGATTCGGTTGGCTTTTCTATCGGCGGCCCAACTCGCCCGGGCGTGTCGTTCAGGATTTCGTACCAGACTTCTGTAGCTTTGGCATGGTGGTTGTACATGCTCCAAACGACATCGCGTCCATCGCGGGCAATGTAAAGGTATTTAGCCTTTGGTGAAAAGACCAGGGCATCTACCGGTAAGTGAGTTTTGATAAACCGACGATGGGTTTGGGCTTCTACTAGAGGTAGCTTGATGTCTTTGGAGGGTACTCGAAGATCTAGCCAAGGCGACATTTCAGCGACTTCAAGATCCTCTACACCGTTGAAAAGGAGCTGAGATACGATTTGCTGGAGCCAGGTCGTGCCTGATTTTGCATAGCTCGCAATGATGATGTCATCGTCTCGAAATTGAAAGTCATTCCAGATGGTGGAATCGAAGTGATGATTGTGGATTTCGCGAGCCTTTTGAGGCCATTTAATTGCTGGTGAGTCGTTCTGTAGATCGCACGGGTGCGGCTGTCTAGTGATTGATTGAATCATGATCGTTTCTCCGTAAAAAATAGTGGGACAAGCGTGATGGGTTGTGAAGGTCGTCAGCGATCGCGCTGACGACCTTAAAGCTCTTACCGTCAGGCATTAACCAAAGACATCTGTTCGATTAGGGCCGGTAGCGTTTCTGGATTTAGGGTTTGGAGATACTTCGCTGCCATGGTCGGTGTCAATAGCTCTAGCATTAGTCGGTTCTCAACCCAAAATTCAATCACATCAAACAACCCTTCCCGACTGGCCAGAAACACCCGCCATCCGACGAGATCGCCAATCCGTTCAATCTCCTCCAGGCTGCTCGGAACTGAAATCGCGGCATGGAAAGGGGTGTAGTGGGAGGATTGCTGAGTGAGTAGGAACCCTGCCTGACCTTCATGGGCATCGGGAATCACTTCGCTACCCAGCGGATATAGTTCGATCAGCGTGCCAAATTCATCTCCCGCTAGGGCGACGTAGCTGCCAGGATTAAAGGGAAACGGAGCCACCTGTCCTTTGAAGATTTCAGCGAGAACTTCGGCAACCTGCTGGGGATGGTTAACGGCAATAGAAATGTGGTGAAGCATAGTAGTTTCCTTGACTTAAGTCAGAGCGGATAGTTGTCCTTGC
>JBGTIK010000099.1:0-12579 GCA_041745715.1 Phormidesmis sp. | reverse complement strand
AGCCAGTGCGCATTGCTTCAGGCTATCGCGACCCAAACAGCAACCGACGGGTGGGTGGAGCCCGCGATTCACGGCATATGTATGGTGATGCCGTAGATTTCTCAATTGAGGGAATGAATGTAGTTGATGTCTTTAATAAGCTCAAAAGCTACCACCCGAAAGGCGGTTTAGCGGTGGGCAATGGCTTTGTGCATTTGGATTTGCGACCCGGATCTCCCGCTAGATGGACGTATCCTGGCGGCCCTCGGGTAGATCTTTGGTAGCTAAAGTTTTGTCCTTAAAGTTTTGTCCTTAGGTTTTAGCTTAGCCCCTGAGCCTAAGGACTTCATTAAAAATCGTTAGGCTTTTGATTAAGTTGTCTGTGCAACTCTAGCCCCACCATTCAGTCGCCTTCCGGGCAAACCTTGCCTGAGAGTATCAGTCCCTTCTTTGGCAGCGGTAGCAGAGGCGATTGGGCCGGCGCTGAGCGCTTCTACCCTGTGGCTAGCGTTATTAACCGAGGTCATTGCCGATAGGCTGAGCAACCCGCTAAGACTAATCAGCATACAGATGTAGGCGCACTGTTTCATAATCATGGCGTGGTTTGACTGCTACTCTTAGCAAAAAAACAAAAATATCTTACTAAAGGTAGAGGATTTATATTCCATCATTCTAAAGAGATAACTTCATATACATAAACAGAGAAGCTACCGAAGCCGAAGAAAACATTTGGGAAAAATTTACCTTTGACCTCACCAGATTTTACGTAGAAGCGCTTTGAACAAAAGCTGTTGGATCTTGATCCCGCCGATGCCGAGTCGGAATAGAGGGGCCTTGACTTTTCCCAACGATCGCGGCAGTTTCTTCTAGGGCTGCTCTTAGATACTTGGCGGCATAGATAGACATATCGCGCGGGACGTTGATGCGATCGCGTAAATACCTCAATCCCACATCGCTTCCTTTCGGCGGCTCACACACCTCGCCTGTGATCATCCGCGTCAGCGCGCAGCGCAGCGCCGCATCCATCAAGTCATCCTCAGCCGGATTAACCCGCACGATATTTTGGCGGTGCTTAATCACCCGCTGTAGCGCTTCAGCTTTAGCCGTTTCGGGTTCAGGGTAAGTGACATCCGGCAACCCCTGCCAAGGGCCATTGTCTACCCGCGATTGATTAAGCTTGGTCTGCGGTTCGCTATTTTCGTAGCAGCCGCCCATCTGCGGCGGCAAGTCGTGTACATGGGTGTGAAAATCGCTTTGTGTCCCGCGATACGTCGAGCGACTTTCCATCGCATCAAACCAAGCTGACAGTCGAGAATTCTCTTCTCGCAATGAATAGCCCTTGTAATAGTACAAACTGGCATTCATCCGCTCAACATAAGGCGTAAAAATTACATCCGCTGTCCCAAACTCTGCCAAAAAGTATGGCCCCGGTGTACGGCCTAAAGCGTCTTCTACTTGGGCAACAACACTGACAAACTGTTCTCGGCTGTTCTTTTCTTGTCCAAACCAGCCCGCAGGCTGACACAGCCAGCCACACCAAGCTCGAAACAACAGTCTTTCTAGCTGTCGTAGCGGGAGCACAGCAGCATCTCGCATTCCTAAGCCCAATGGCCCGAACGTCTGCTCTAGCGCAATTAAGATATCGTCACTTTCGGTAATGATACGGGCATCTATTTCGAGGGCTGGGAGCATTCCAGACGGTACTTTGCGCTTGTACCAATCTTCTTTTTGCCCATAGCAAAACATCGTTACTTTTTCGATCCGGTAGGGAATTTTTTTTTCTTCTAGCCACAGCCAAACCTTTTGGCAATAGGGGCACCAAGCATGGTTGTCGCGGTAAAGGATCACGCGCACATTGGCTTCAGATTGACCAAACAAGCGCAGCCGAGATTGCGCATTGGTAGGCCCATTCACAAGATCTATGTGAAAATTGGTGAGGGTCTGTAATTCTGGCCAGCTCAGGGCATTTAGCGTCATAAAACTATTTTTTAGAATCTTTTGGATTTTAAAAACATTTTATCAGCTAGGCCTATTCAGGGGTATGGGCTAGCCGCTTTGTGAGCCGATGGAACCGCCCTACAAAAATGATCGCGGCAACCGTGACGCCAGTATATTGACCAATCCATAGGCCCACTGCGCCCCAATGAAAGAGGAAGCACAGGATATAGCTAGCGGTCAGCCCGATGCCCCAGAAAGCGACTGCACTCAGGATCATGGGCACGCGGGTATCTTGCAAGCCGTAAAGAGCGCTCATCGTCACTCGCTGCACACCGTCGATCATTTGAGCGAGTGCGCTCACTAACAGCAAATTCATCGCTAATGCAATCACAGGGGCATTTTGCGGGTCATGGAGATCAATAAATAAGCCAATCATCACCGGGCGAATTACCACCAGTGTGAGGGCGGTGAGGAGGAGGAACGTGACGGCTGAGGCGATCGCTACCCACCCCGCTAGCCTCGTCCCCGCCCGGCTACCTCGGCCAAACCACAGACCCACCCGCGCCGTCACCGCCTGCGACATCCCCAGCGGCACCATAAAAATCAGCGCCATCGTCTGAAAAGCAATTTGATGCGCAGCCAGCACCTGTGCGCCCAAACTACCCGCCATGTAAGACACCGCTAAAAACATTCCTAGCTCCAGCGTCAGCGTTACCGCAATTGGTAAGCCCACCGCCATTAACTGCCGTAAAATGACGCTATTCGGATGCTTCCACCCGCGCCAAAAGCGATAGCGGCTCAGCTCCGGGTGACGCAAAATATAAGCTGCAAACAGCACAAACATCAGCCACAGACTCAGCGTACTGCCAAGGCCCAACCCAAACAGCTCCATCCGCGCAAAGCCCAGCTTGCCAAAGCCCAGCACATAGTTACAGGCAATATTAAACGCTGTGCCAATCGTCACAATCACCGTCACTACATTGGCCAGTGAAAACGCTGCCAAATAACCTCGTAGCATGGCAAAGCCCAAGGCAGGCAATACCCCCCACGCGATACCGTCAAAATAGCGCTGCGCTAAATCAACCACCGTCTCCGGCTGATGCAGAGCCTTCAGTAAAGGCGTCATCTGCCATAGCAAAATCATGAAGGGCACCGCTAGCAGCAGTGACAACCACAGCCCTTGTCGAGCCAGTCCGGTAAGCTGATCTTTTTTGCTGGCTCCATAAGCTTCAGCGGCCAGCACTCCCACCGACATCACAAAGCCGGTGACGATGGTTAGCAGCATTTGAAAGGTCGTCGAAGCCAATCCGCCTGCTGCCAACGATGCCGTGTTCAAGTGGCCCATCATAATCGTATCGACAAAGCCGACCGCAAACTGAGCAAGCTGAGCGGTGGCTAAGGGAATCGCCAACTTTAAAAACGCGCGCCCTTCCATTCCGACTGCTGATTTGAGCATCATCAAGCCACCGCACCACTACGCCGGGGATCGCCAGCACCTTGCAAAATGCCGTCTGCGGTGATCCCGACTGAATGAACCCCCCCAAAAAACATGTTTGACTGCTGCCATTGCACGATCTGCTCGGTCGCTAGCTGCGCAGTATCTAGCTCACTCAGCAGCGCTGCCTCTAAACCCGGCTCTAAACCGGGCTCTAAGTGAAACAAGCCATTCTCCCAGTGAATCCGAGGCGCTTCTACGGCTGCTGTCAGCGGCATTTCAAAATCTACAACGTTAGAGATCACCTGCAAAATCGCGGTGCGAATTCGATTAGAGCCTCCCGAGCCTAGCACTAGCTGCGGTTTTCCTGCCTTTAAAATCATCGTCGGAGCCATCATTGACGACATCCGCTGATTAAGGGGCCATTGATTAAAGCCATGCGGGTTGAGATCTTCTTCACCCAGCATATTGTTCATCATGATTTGGGTGCCCGGAATCACGTAGGCTGAGCCCTCTCCATTAGAGGTGGTCACACTAGCGGCGTTGCCTTCGGTATCCATTACACTGATGTGCGTAGTGCTGCCCCAGCGGTTGATGCCTCTAGCACACATTTCTTGCAGCGGCTGAGCATATTTATCAACCAGATCAGCGGCGGTGAAAGCCTCGGCAACGGCGGAATCAATTGGGTCAGCAAGGTCGAATAGGGCGGGATCTAGGTGCGATCGCCTCGCCTCATTCGTCCATCGCATCGCCTGAGACAGCAGCGTCAAGTGCTCCACCGATCCAAAAGCCATTTGCCCAATATCAAAGCGATCTAGCAGCTCCAAACAAAATGCAATCAGTGAGCCGCCTGCGCTCGGCAATGGATTAGTGATGATCTGAGCGTTGCGATAATCTAGAGTGAGCGGTGATCGCACCTTCACCTCATACTCTCGAAAATCCGCCAAGCTCAAATAGCCGCCGCCTTCGGAGCAAGCCTGCACTACCTTTTGCGCCATTTCACCTTCGTAAAAAGCCCGCCTCGCCTCGTCGTCGCCTAGCGCTGCCAAATATTCCAAAGTGTCTGCAAACTCGCTCATGCGCAGCGTTTGCCCCACTTGCAGCCGCTGCCCAGTTGGTGCATAAATCGCTCTCGCAGCGGCTGTCGCCATCAAAATCGGACTCAACAGCTCATAGCAATAGCTTTGAAAGCCGCTCACGATAACCCCCTCGCGGGCATAGGCCACTGCCGGTTCGGCCACTACCTTCAACGGCAACCGACCTAACTGCCCGTGCACCGCCAAAATACCCGCTAGCATTCCCGGCACCGCCATTGAGCCCAAGCCCATGTGAAATTCCTGCACTATATCGCCAAAATTGGCCTCAATCGGATAAAAATTGAGCGGTACGGACAGGTTCCGGCAGCGAGGTGTCTGCGTGAAAAAATCAAACAGCAGATTGTGAGGCTGGCCCGATAGACCCGATCCATCGGCCTGATGAGCCAGCAAAAAGCCGCCGCCGCCCAGCGAAGTCAGTGTCGGCTCCACTACACAAGCGGCTAACATCGCAGCCACTGCGCCATCGAAAGCATTGCCGCCTAGCTGCAAAATTTGCCGACCGGCCTG
Organism: Phormidesmis sp.; assembly: GCA_041745715.1. Taxonomy (GTDB): domain Bacteria; phylum Cyanobacteriota; class Cyanobacteriia; order Phormidesmidales; family Phormidesmidaceae; genus Phormidesmis. The sequence goes on along the minus strand of JBGTIK010000099.1, from coordinate 7,623 downwards.
GGCGGTTTGCTCATGCCCTGCTGCTACCACTCCTGACATTAATAAACCTGCAAAAACAGAACAAATGTATTATTTTTTCTATTCAGACCTGATTTTTCACAGGGAATAAATTAGAGTAAAGAACAAGGCAAAAAAGGACGCTCCTGCTCAATGGCTATTATTGCGCTTAAAGCTTGGTATCTCAGCAATTACGAACCGATTCGTGACTTGGAGAAGCGATCGCACGATCTGCGACTCGCTAAAAATAGCCTACTCAAGTCAGCTCTGCGCGCCGATTTTTTGGAAGATATTGAAGAGGTTAAGCAGGCTGATTGGTTTCAGCGCTACCTTGAAGGCGATTTGGTGGAGTTTTATATCGAAGGCAGCGGGACTTATGCGATCGCCAATATTGATTTGATCAGCCACGAAATCTACTTTGCCAAGCAAGATTCTCTCGCCAATTTAGATCCCACTATTTTTCTCAGCTATCAAACCGAATACACCGACTCTAGCAATCTGCTGCGCGATGCCATCGAAGCCTTCACTGAAAAATTCAACCGTAAATCTCGGCTCCCCATCACCTTAGTCGAGTCTCACCGGCTAAGCCAAGGTGCGGTGCGCCTGAACAGTAGCCTCATGCGACAAATTAGGCGATCGCTCATCTACATCGCCGACGGCACCCCCATTCTAGGACTTAACGCAACTCCGCCTGAGCTAGTGCCCAGCCCCAAAGTCTGCGTAGAAATGGGCTATGCCCTACACTGCAAACGCCCTGAGCAAATTATCCTAGCTCAAATGGAGCGCCCCGACCTGCCCGGCCAATTTCCGTTCGATGCACCCACGCATAACCGCTTGAGCTTCACCCAAAAAAGCGACCTGCAAAAAGAACTCACTGCGATCCTGCAAACCCGGCTTCAGCGCTTTAACCTCCCCTAGCGATCAAAAATATGGGCAACCATGAGAGTTTTGTCATCTATCAACCAATACTAATGGCGTCATCTAACCTGTTAGGTTGTGTAAAATGCCCAGAACGCCCAGCGAATATATTGTCCACATCGCTTTCGACGGTGGGCACAAAGAGGAAGTTCGCTTCACCACCATTCAAGACTTTCAAAAATGGTATAGCGACAAGCTCATGCCCAAAGCCACCGCCGAGGAATTTATTAATGTCCCCATTCCCAAAGTCAACCCTGGCGAATACATGGTCATTCGCCCCTCCCGTGTCGCCTGCATTCGCGTAGAGCCGATTTTCAACTCCAGCGTCGAAAGGTATTAGGCGTTCTTCGCGTCGGCATTGCCCTATCTTCACAATCAGGATCACAACGGTATAAGATTTGTGGGGTAGCGCTGAGAGCTTTCCTTGCGAACCCTTTATTCTGTCTTGTCCCGTTCTCTGGCTCGTTCTTGGGTCCGTGCTTTATTCAAGCCATCTTTGCAGCTTCTGATAGGAGCCGCAACGCTTGGAGCGGCGATCGCTATTGCAACCAGCGGCCTCAGCTATGCTACCGATATTGCGCCAGCATTAACCCGTCTTCAGGTTCAAAACGGTCAGCAAGCAGCGACCTTGGTCGGCCAAGACACACAGCTATTTGATACCCCTTTGGCTGCGGGCGATCGCCAAGCTCTACTCAGCGCCATCGACAACAGCCTTGCCTACCTGCGCACTCCAGGCTCTATTGCCGCCTATCGCAACTACGCGATTCCGGGCGTAACCCACCGCCGTGTGCAGCGTAGCCTCGCCCGCTTTCGCACCCTCGTCCGTCAAAGCCCTTCAGCCGCCGCCCTCCAGCAAGCCGTTGCCGCTGAATTCGACTTGTACCAGTCTACCGGTCAAGATGGCGCAGGCACGGTGGCTTTTACCGGTTACTTTGAACCTACCTACAGTGCGAGCAGGGTTCGCACCGCCGAATATCGCTACCCCATTTATCAAAGCCCGCCCAACCTCAGCCGCTGGCCTGAGCCGCATCCCACTCGCCTAGCGCTAGAAGGCGCAGATGGTCTACAAGCAGCCCGTGGCCCTTTAAACGGCTTAGAGCTAGCATGGCTACCGGATCGCTTAGAAGCCTTTTTAATCCAGGTGCAGGGTTCAGCTCGGCTCGAACTCACCGATGGCTCGACGCTTTCTATCGGCTACGATGGCCGCACCAACTACCCTTACACCAGCATGGGCCGCGCCCTGATTGACTATGGCATCATCCCAGAAGATCAGCTGTCGCTGCCCGTCTTGATTGACTACTTCAGGCAAAATTCTGAAGCTCTCAACTGCTATTTACCTCGCAACAACCGCTTCGTCTTTTTCAGAGTCACCAATGGCGCACCCGCAACCGGCAGCCTTGGATTTCCGGTCACTGCAGGCCGCTCTATTGCAACGGATAAAGCCGTCATGCCACCCGGCGCGCTAGCCCTGATCACGCTGCCACTGCCTCAAAAAACTGCCGATGGGACGCTAGCGATTAGTTCTGCTAGCCGCTTTGTCTTAGACCAAGACACCGGCGGAGCTATTAAAGGGGCAGGTCGCGTCGATCTCTTTGTCGGTACTGGCATCGAAGCTGGAGAAATTGCGGGTCTAATGAACCACACGGGCTCGCTGCATTACTTGCTTTTGAAAGAATAAAGTCTGCTCTTGAGTTGGAAAACTGTCTTTCTTAGCTGTCCTTCTTAGCTGTCCTCTTAGCTATGCATGTCCTAGCCAGGTATGTCCTAGGTATATGTGTTGCTTTAGCTACGTATGTCGCTATTGATGGCAATAAGTACGTAGCCTTACATAAAAAATAAATGAACTTCATGTAATATTTATACAATTCAAGTGTAGTGATTTCCTGGGGTTAGGTAAGCGATCGCTGGTACCCAAGGCTGTGACTGCATTTGAACTGAGTTCCAGAAAGTTCATTATCGTTCCTTTAAGGAAAAATACTCGTGCCTAAGCCTTGTAGCAAGCCGGTTAAGTCCAACCCCTTTGAGACATATCGTGACCCGGTAACCGGACGATGGGAGGTGAAACATCCGGCTAGTGGTCAGTCTGAGATCTGTGACGTAGAGTACCTCAAGCGATTTTCCTTAGAAGGGTCTCTCCCGCCGCTGCGCTGTCGCTGGAAAAGCAAGCCTCGCACCAAAGTGGTGGCTTAGTATCAATAACCCTAAATTAAGGCATGTGCAATTAAAGCATGTGCTGATCAGGCCGTTAGGAGACAGAAAGCAGTAGCCAGACGCCGCCAAGCGCGATCGCGACCCCTAGTATTGCTCTTGGGCTGACGCGATCGCCCAGCAGCGCCGCCATCGGCAGCACAAACAAGGGGCTAGTGGCGAGTAGCGCTTGCGCAATTCCCGCTGCTGTATACTTCAGCGAAATTTGCTGGAGCCAAATGCCCAAGTAAGTCGCAAAGAAAGACACCCCCGCAATCTGGCTGAGCAACCGAGGTGATTTTAGCGTTGTTAGCAACGCTTTCCATTGGGTTCGCTGAGATCTCACAACCAATAGCACGCCCATAAACGCAAGCCCTGCTGCCAGCCGAATTAAGGAACTCAACAGCGGTGAAACTGCCGTATCAGCTAGGGCCGCTCGCGAAAATACCGCCCCCGCCGCCTGACAGAACGTAGCCACTAGCGCAATCAAAATGCCAGAACCGGGGCTTACCTTCTCAGTTCCGGGCACTCGTTCGCTAACGACCCAAGCGACACCTATCAGGGTGACTAAAATGCCCGATGTCGCCATCCACGAGAGCTGCTCTGCTAAAAACATCCACGCCAACACAGCTGTCATCGGCGGTGCGAGGGTTTCTAGCAGCAAAGCTCGTCTAGCTCCCAGCACATTAATCGCCGCAAAATAAGCCGTATCGCCCAAGCCAATGCCCAATCCACCGCTAATGATTAAATAGAGCATCGAGCGTGTTGGTAAAGCGGGCGCAGTAGCTGTAGTAGCGGCAATCGTGAGCAGCTCAGAGGCTGGCCAAGCTGATTGAATCACTAGGGTGATGAGAATGAAGGCGATCGCAAACACCCCCTTCACCAAATTCAACACGACCGGCGAAATCTCTCGGCCCAATCGGCCAAACATCAGCGAAGCCGCTGCCCAAAAAAAAGCCGCTAGCAGCGCTGCTAGTTCACCTACAAACTCGCTACTCATTGCCATCTTTACAATCGCCCAAACGATACCTCAATAATCACTCCACTTGAGCGTGGTTCATCACCACCTTAGAATAGTCTTCTAACCCCTAAATAAAAGCGCTCTCGTTCATCGGCCCTCTTTGAGCGGATAGTCTTATCCGTGTAATGATTTGCCTGCCCAGCTTTCTAGCTCACTGTCTGATCCTCAGCCTACGAATCCACCCCTTAATTCTCTCTCTGAAGAACTCCTATCACGACTGAAAACGCCGCTCAGCATTGGCAATGTCATCCTTCACAGCAGAGTGTTACAGTCGCCCCTATCAGGTGTCACTGATAAAGTCTTTCGCCGCCTTGTTCGCCGCTATGCGCCTCAGTCAATGCTTTATACCGAAATGGTCAGCGCCGCTGAGATTCAGCACCTGCGGCAACTACCCATTTTGATGGACATTGACCCCAATGAGCACCCGATTAGCATTCAGCTATTTGATCGCCGCCCTGACTTTCTAGCGGAAGCTGCCCGTAAAGCCGTCGATCAAGGTGCCGATACTATTGACATCAACATGGGCTGCCCGGTCAACAAAATCACTAAAAATGGCGGCGGATCGGCGTTGCTGCGCGATCCTAACACCGCTATCAAAATTGTCGAAGCCGTTTGCCAAGCCGTAGACGTACCTGTTACCGTCAAAACCCGCATTGGCTGGTCAGATGACGCTATCAATGCGGTAGAGTTTGCCCGGCAAATGGAAGCTGCCGGAGCGCAAATGCTGACCCTGCATGGCCGCACCCGCAGCCAAGGCTATAGCGGTTCAGCCCGTTGGGAATGGATTGCCAAAGTCAAAGCGGCCCTGCGCATTCCGGTGATTGCTAATGGGGATATTTTCTCTATAGACTCTGCCTTAAGCTGCTTATCACAGACCCAAGCAGACGGTATCATGTGCTCCAGAGGAACGTTAGGTTACCCTTACCTCGTGGGAGAAATTGACCACTTCTTCAAGACGGGTGAACGCCAGCCAGCGCCAACTGCGGTAAACAGGCTGCAATGCGCGCGCGAACATCTCCTTATGCTATGGGACTATAAGGGCATTCGAGGAATTCGTCAGGCCCGCAAGCATATGGCTTGGTATGCCAAAGATTTTGTCGGGGCCGCAGAGCTGAGAGACAGGCTTTGCCAAGTGAACTCGGTAGAGCAGGGCTGCCGATTAATCGATCAGGCAATTGCTCAGATTCAGTCACAGATCTAGTTACAGATCTAACCATCCGAATCAGATAGCGATCGCCTAATTGCAAAGATTCAAGCGGGACGGTTTTACACCAACGCCGAGCAACCCGCAACCGTGCTATAACCGTCATTAAGTCATTTTTACGCCTCTCTACGCTGCCCACCTCAGCCTTTTATCTGTCGTCTCCTATCTCTTATTAAGAGTGCCTTTAGACCTATGTCCTACGCTAGCTACACTTCACCTCGTGCTGATATTGGTGAATTGCGCCGTTTGCGGAGCCTTCTGCCTCCTGAATTGCAAAGCTGGGTGACCGTTGAACCGGCTACGGATGTCGCTCCGCCGCTGATTACTTGCGAAGAGCTAGGCCGCGATCAGGTCGAAGTGCAAATTGATTTAACCCAGTGGGAACAGCTTGCCATCGACCAGCGCAATCTGCTGTTTTGGCATGAAGTTGCCCGCGTTCAAAGCGACACGATTCCTCGCGATGGCTGGGAAATGGCTGCTTTAGCGATTGGTCTAGGCGGCGCGGTTGGTGAACTATGGGTGCAAGATGGCCTACTGCTGTTGCTAGCAATGGGTTTGTGTGGGGTTTCTGGCTGGCGGCTTTATAAGCGCAACAATGGCCAAAAAACGCTGCAAGAATCGATTACTGCCGATGAAAAAGCGATTTCTATCGCGACCCGGTTTGGCTACACGCTTCCTAATGCTTACAAAAGTCTCGGCAGTGCGCTCAAAACGTTAATCGAACAAACGCCGAAGAAAAAGCAGCGCGATCGCTACATTCGACGGCTAGAAGCGTTGAAGAAAAGCGCAAATCGGGCCAAGCAACAGGTAAAAGAGAGCGATCGCGCCCCTCGTCCTTCTTATTAAAGATTGATCCGCGCAGTCAGTGCTTCTGCCAGACCACTCACCAGATTGCCCTTTGACGATTCAGCAGTCGGCTCAATCAGCTGATACTCTACTTGAGACTCAACTAGAATTGATTGCTGCTGCTGATACGCTGTGTCATCTCGCGATCCAATCACTAGTAGCGGCACCCCACGAGGATTTCGCTGCACCGCCATCTCACTCACCGCGAGCTCAAACGATCCTGCTGTAAAGCAAGGATTGAGTTCACGGTCGTATTCAAACTTGCTTAGCATGAGCTGAAGCGAAAATACTTGCTGTGGGTCAAAAGCCGGAGCACTCGGCATTGAGCGAGCTCGAAACGTTGGTACTAGCTCAGCAAAGGGAATGTTTACCTCAATCCAGGTGTCAGCCACCGTATCAAAGCTGTAGATGTACGCCACACTGTCCCAACCATCACTATTACGGGCGATAAACTTATAGCGGTTGCCATCGCCTTTTACCCTCAGCCCAATTCCTTCCCAATCAGAAAAATCAAACGGCGGATCAAAGTTTTGAGTTCTTACTGACGAAAAACCGCCTGAATTATCGGTTGATACATTGCCGGTAAAGACCGCTTGTTGGGTGCTCGGTTGCAAGTTGTTCGACGGGTCATTCGGGTGATTTTGCAGAAAAAATCTGCCCTGGCTCACTCCGCCCATCACCACATCGTCTAGTGCCCCCCACATCGATAAATCGCAATCAGGATCGCTAAAATCAAAGACGCTTTGCCATACTTTTGGCGATCGCCCCTTTAAATAGGTACACACCTCACGCAACAAGGCGAGCCCTTCCGAATCTTCTAATACAGCCACCGTATCCGCTGAGCGGAGCTGCTTTTCAAAGGGCGCGATCACCCCCTTTCGGCCACCGTCAGCAGTCAATGTTTGAGTCGATCCTATCGGACAAAGCAGCCATTCAACTGAGGTTAGTACTTGCTGCTGCAATTGCTCGACAAGCGGCGATAAGTCAGACGCTAGCACAACAACCTTTTTTTTCATCACATTCATTTTTTTCCCTGAAAACCTAGGGCTTTGCCCTAACAACTGCTGTAGCCAGCGAAAACTTCCTAAAAACGGCACCTCACCAAAATAGTTAAGTGTTGCCAAAAATCTCACCGGATTCCACTGAGCTGGTTCTTGAGCCGACATTAAATACTCCTCATTTATCAAGTTTGGTTGAAGGGATCATCAAAACATATAAAAAGTAAGTAGACTATCTAATTTCTTGAAAGCTACTAGACAATCCAGAACTATAAACCGACATTCCGCACTTCCAATTGACACATTGGGTATTTAGGGCTTGCTGAAAAAGTCAGATTAGGCCATTTATCGGCTGAAACCCTTGAAAACTCTTTGTAGTTTTCAGGTCTTACGCTTAGGCAAGTGCAAGGTAAAATCGGCTGAAACCTCGAAAACTCGTTGAACGCCCTTGC
>JBGTIK010000098.1:0-4435 GCA_041745715.1 Phormidesmis sp. | reverse complement strand
GCGATCGCAAACACCACCGGGATCACTCGGCCATAGTTAGTCGCGATCGCCCGCCAGCCCAAATCGGCTAAAAACCACGTCCATAGCGCTGGCCCCATAAACGCTAGCACGCCTCGCATAGCGCCATAGCGCGCAGAAGCTGACGCCATTCCTTGGGCCGCTACTTTAGCCGCTGTGCGAGAGTGAATGTCAGCAAACGCACTCAGTCCACCTTTAACCAAAGTTTGCCTAGCAACCTGGTAGCGAGCCATCTGCCAAGCAAACTGCTGAGCGACTTGCTTCAGCAGCCAAGGTCGAATCACCGCGCTCAGCGCTAAGGCACTGCCGCCTTTAGCCAAGAGTGATAGAGGATTTTTTTGCAGCGCGGCAGGCAGTTGTTCAAATTCTTCGGTGCAGGCGATCGCGTTAAGAGTGCGGCGCTCTACTGAATGGCGATCGCGCTTAGGCATTTGCTGCCAAGTTTTCTCCAGCAAGACCAAAAAAACTTCGGCCTCTAGCTCAGCCGTCGATAGCGCCTCATACTGCCGCATTTTGAGGTAGCGGCATACTTGGAGCAACGCTTGGCGGTAGGTGACTTGCTGCGTACGCTTTTGCAATACGGTGAAGCCATCAGCGGCCAAATAGCGAAAACGCCGCTCTAGCAAGGTAATTTGCTGGCGGCGATCGCGGTTGCTTACCGCCGTGGGCAGCGGTGAGTAGACATAATCTAAGGGATTGAATTTGGGCTGAAATAGCAGCTGCGTCATCATCTGCAACTCTTCGTCAGTAGCTAGCTCCAACCCGATTGTCAACTCATCCACTCAATTCACCTGCCGCGACCCTAACAAAAATGCTTACTCTGTATCATAAGTATAAGAGTAGGGAAGTTGATTATGTGGGATGTTGCCATCATCGGGGCCGGATTGGCGGGAATTACCTGTGCTAGGCAGCTAACTGCCGCAGGCTACAGCGTTTGCCTGCTAGATAAGTCAAGAGGGCTCGGAGGCCGAATCGCGACGAGGCGAATGGATTCTCGGCAAAAAGTTGACCACGGTTTACGCTACTGGCAACCAAAGGCAGCAGGACTTCAAGCAATTACCGCCGAGCTGTTGGATGCAGGCGTAATCAAGCCTTGGGCGGTTAGATCTTATGAAATTTTGCAGCGAGAGGTGCTGGTTCCGGTAGAAATGGAGCCGGTATATGTGGCGGAGCAGGGCATGAGTGCGATCGCCAAATACCTCGCCAGTGACTTTACGCTCGAAGAAAACCTCTTTACCAGCTACCGCGCCGTGGCCATTAGCGCTCAAACAGACTACTGGCGAATTGAATTTGACGACGGCGATGCGATTAAGGCCAAGCAGTGTGCGATCGCCATCCCGGCCGCTCAAGCCGCCGAGCTATTAGATACCTACACAGAAGATCAGCGAACGGCTGAACTGTCGAAGGCAATAGATCAGCTCCAAGCCGTCACCTACTGGCCCTGTTTGAGCGTTTTGGCCGGATATGAAAGCAACAAACGCAACCAAATGGGCGGACTCAGCCCGCAGGGTTCATCTGATGCCGAAGGCTGGATGGTCACCGATAAAATCGGCACCTCCACCGATTGGGTTGGGCTCGACAGCAGCAAACGCAGCGCCGCTGAAAGAGAACGCCCCGTGATTGTCATTCACAGCAAACCTGCCTTTGCCCAGCAGTACATCAATGCAGGCGACTTGCAGCCTGCGGCCTCGGTGCTGCTACGAGCGAGTGCGCGCAAATTTTGTGAGTGGATGGCACAGCCCGAATGGTTCAAAATTCATCGCTGGCCCTACGCCCGGATTAACCATGCGCACCCCGCCGCCGATTTGATGGTGAATGAGACGCTCGTGTGCGGCGGCGATTGGTGTGTGCCGCCAGGAAATGAAGATGCTGGCTTACAGAATATCGACTACGCCTATCAGTCAGGATTAGCAATGGCCAAACGATTACAGATGAAATAACCGCCATGACAGATGCCGCCATTAGCTTTACCGAACTTTCGCAAGCGCCCTTGCCAGATCACACGCAGCTCCGACTCTGATGGAACGTTTGTGGAAAATTTCCAAGAACATCCGCAGAGCATGTTGCTTACTGACTGCATTGAGCCCGTGCTCCGGCAGATTCACCCAGATGGCAACTACGCTATTGGCCAAGATTGCGGCATTTATTGGCGGCAAACGGAGCCGCCGGAAAAAGGGGCAGAAGCGCCTGATTGGTTTTATGTGCCGGATGTGCCGCCCTTGCTAAATAGCCAAATTCGACGCTCTTACGTGATGTGGAAAGAGCTGTTTGCCCCGCTGATTGCGCGGGAATGTGCCAGTGGTGATGGCCGGGAAGAGCGCGATCGCACCCCCCTACTCCGTCTTAATGAAGGCGAAGTGACCAAACCTGGAAAGTTTTGGGTGTACGAGAGAATTATCCGCATCCCTTACTACGCTATCTATGTGATTAGCACCTCAACGTTAGAGGTGTATCACCTAGATGATCGCAGCTATCGCAAGCTAGAACCTAACGCCCAAGGCCGCTATCCCATCAGGCCGCTAAAAGTTGAGCTAGGCGTGTGGCCAGGCAGATACTTAGATCAAGAGCAGTTTTGGCTGCGCTGGTGGGACAATCGCGGGCAGCTATTGCCCACGGGCCGGGAAGCAGAATTGGTAGCTAACGCAGCGGTGGCAGCAGCCAATGAAGCAGCGGCAGAAGCCAATGAACGGGCTCAAGTAGAGCAGCAGCGGGCAGATAGATTAGCGGAAAGATTGCGATCGCTCGGCATCAATCCAGATGATTTGTGATCCCTTCCAGGCCGTTTCCTTTTCAGTGCCTGATAACATTGCAAAAAAATCGTGATGGTGCAAAACATAAAAACCACTTATTGGCGGTCATGGTTGCAATGGTTAAGCGCACTCACCCTTGGCTTAGTCATCTGTTTAGCTTTATTCAGTAGCTTCAGCAACCGCTCGCATCAGCCATTGACTGAGGTTAGCGGGAGCAATCACCTAGAGCCTACTGAAATTCGCGGCGTCTGGATTACCAACGTTGCAAGCGGCATTTTGTTTACCCCTTGGGGCATCCCTAGAGCGATTCATCAGCTCGCTGAGATGCACTTCAATACGCTGTATCCTGTCGTTTGGAACCGGGGCGAAACCTTTTATCACAGCCAAGCACTTAAACAAATTACTGGCCAAACCATCAATCCGCTACTGGCGCTAACCCATCCGAGGGAAGATCCGCTAAGTGAGATGGTGCGCGTCGGCCATCAGCAGCATCTACGCGTGCTGCCGTGGTTTGAATATGGCTTTATGGTGCCGCTTGATTCGCCTTTGGCCAAGCAGCATCTCAACTGGCTGACGACTAGGCAAAACGGCTCACAGAAGCTCACAGAGGGGACTTTTGAGGGCAATGAACCGGCTAAGGGCTTACTGTCTCGGCTCTTAAAAGGTGACGCCCCGGCTCAGCTAGGCTGGCTCAATCCCCTTCACCCTAGCGTTCAGGGGCTGCTGCTAGGGCTGATTGAAGAGGTTGTAGAGCGCTACGATGTCGATGGCATTCACCTTGACGATCACTTTAGCTGGCCCGTGGAGTTTGGCTACGATGACTATACGCGATCGCTCTATGAGGCAGAGCATCAGGGCCAATCGCCGCCCAATAATCCGGCTGATCCGGATTGGATTGGCTGGCGGGCAGACAAGCTGACGCAGTTTATGAACGTGATTCATACGCGGGTAAAAGCGAAGTGCGCTAGCTGCATCGTGTCCTTATCGCCGAATCCAGCTAAGTTTGCCTATCGTTTTTATCTGCAAGATTGGCTGAGGTGGGTGAATCAAAGCTGGGTGGATGAACTGGTGGTGCAAATTTATCGAGATGAACTATTTAAGTTTGAAGGGGAGCTACGCAAGGGGCCATTGCGCGAGGCGATGGATCGCATTCCGGTGAGTATTGGCATTTTGACCGGGACTTGGCGACGCCCGGTGCCGTTTGCGCAAATTCGTGAGCAGTTGGAGAGTAGTCGCGATCGCCGATTTTCGGGTGTTTCGTTTTTCTATTGGGATACGCTTTGGAGCTACTTCACCCCTGAATCACCCAAATAGCGCCGCCGCAATTTTCGTGAGCTGCTGCCCTAACTGTGAGTTCAATATGGCCTTTTCTGATTTTTCTGAGCCCTTTATTGACCAAATCGCTCACCGCCTGACGCAGCTAGCACAACGGTGGGATCTCAAACCTACCTCGCTGGTCGAGGCGCTGAAGCTATGGTGCGCTTGGAGCGGGCTGACTTGGCTGGCTTTTGGGGTGAGCTTGCTGTTTATCCCACATTCCGCCCTTTGAAGTGTCACACTCAGGTATTAATGATAGAGCCCTGTTTTGGAAAGACTTTCATGGCTTAGCAGTTCAAATGAACTAAGTCATAAAAATTCTCAATTAAGGTTAACTATTGAGAACCATG
>JBGTIK010000097.1:0-9854 GCA_041745715.1 Phormidesmis sp. | reverse complement strand
GGCGATCGCCGATTACCAAAGTGGCAAAATGGGTCAGCTTGCTTGAGCTTATTTCCTGTAAGCAGATCCTGCAATGCAGCAACCCGTAATTTAGCCGATATACTTTATCTATCCGACATTACCCCAGCTCAGCTGCGTGAGCAATGACCTTTCAAGAACTAGAATCCCGGTTATTATCGCTGAGCCCAACCGATAAGGTAAGAGCGATTCAGGTGCTGACTCAGAACTTAGGTGGCACCTGGGTTGGCATCCAGAAAACACCCGGTGTTTGTGGGGGTGATGCTTGCATTAGAGAGATGCGCATTCCTGTATGGGTTTTAGTTCAAGCGCGTCAGCTAGGCATTAGCGAAATTGAACTGTTACAGGACTACCCCGACCTTACTGCCGACGACCTTGCGAATGCCTGGGCCTATGCAGCTAGCCACAAAGAAGAGATTGACCAGGCAATCCTTGAGAATGATGCGGCTTAGCCTATGGCCAGGTTGTACGCCGACGAGCAATTTCCACTGGCAACAACACAGCGATTAAGATCACTTTCTCACGATGTGCAGACTGTGCAAGAAGCTGGAAAAGCCAACCAGGGCATTCCTGATGATGAGGTGCTTGCGTTTGCAGCTTCCCAAAGCCGGGCTGTGCTGACGCTAAATCGACGCGACTTCATTCGTTTACATCAGCAGAATCCTTCCCATGCAGGCATCGTTGTGACTAAAGACGATGCAGACAGAATCCAGATGGCTGAGCGTATCCATCAAGCTGTGCAGCAAGAGCTTTCGCTAACTAGAAAACTAATTCGCGTGAAAAAAGGAGATTCAATGTCACAATAGAGTGTCAAAAACCCGTCTTCCCAAGCTATTAGAAGCTATTGCCTCCCGCCATGAGTGAATCTCGCCGCTATCACGTCACTACTTTCGGTTGCCAGATGAATAAGGCAGACTCCGAGCGCATGGCAGGCATCTTAGAAAACATGGGAATGCTCTGGGAGGAAGATCCCCTAGCGGCAGATGTAGTGCTGTACAACACCTGCACGATTCGCGATAGCGCTGAGCAAAAGGTGTATTCATACTTAGGTAAGCAGGCGAAGCGCAAGCGTAAGAACCCGCATTTAACCTTGGTGGTGGCGGGTTGTGTGGCTCAGCAAGAAGGCGAAAATTTGCTGCGGCGAGTGCCTGAGCTGGATCTGGTGATGGGGCCGCAGTATGCAAATCAGCTCGAAAGCCTGTTAGAGCAAGTCAGCCAGGGCAATCAGGTGGTCGCGACTGAGCCGGTGCATATTATGGAAGACATCACCAAGCCGCGCCGCGATAGTGAAGTCACCGCCTGGGTAAACGTTATCTATGGCTGCAACGAGCGCTGCACTTACTGCGTCGTGCCCGGTGTACGGGGGGTAGAGCAGTCTCGAACGCCAGAAGCTATCCGAGCCGAAATGGTGGCGCTAGGTCAGCAGGGCTATAGCGAAGTGACACTGCTAGGTCAAAACATTGACGCCTATGGCCGTGATTTACCGGGGATTACGCCCGCAGGCCGACGGGAAAATACGCTGACTGACCTGCTGTATTGCGTTCACGATGTGCCAGGAGTTGAGCGCATTCGCTTTGCCACTAGCCACCCGCGCTATTTTACTGAGCGGCTGGTGAAAGCCTGCGCCGATCTGCCTAAGGTGTGCGAACACTTTCACATTCCCTTTCAGTCAGGTAATAATGATGTGCTCAAGGCAATGGGCCGGGGCTACACCCGTGAAAAGTATTTGCGAATCATTGATACGGTGCGGCGGTATGTACCCGATGCTTCGATTAGCGCCGATGTGATTGTGGCCTTTCCGGGTGAGACGGAGGCGCAGTTTGAAAATACGCTTTCGCTCATGGAAGAAATTGTGTTCGACATGGTGAATACGGCTGCTTATTCGCCAAGACCAGGAACGCCAGCGGCTGAATGGGCCAATCAGCTTGATGAAGAGACTAAGCAAGATCGGTTGCAGCGGATTAATCATTTGGTGAACCGGCAGGCTGAGGTGCGATCGCAGCGCTACTTACACCGCACCGAAACTGTTTTGGTCGAAGCCGTTAACCCCAGAGATCCCAATCAAGTAATGGGGCGTACCCGAGGCAACCGCCTGACCTTTTTCCCTGGGGATATCAATGCGCTAAAAGGTAAAATTGTGCCGGTGACCATCACCGAAACGAGGGCTTTTAGCTTAACCGGAATGGCGAATGTAAGCATAGCTAGCGTTGCGATCTAAGCCTTTGTATCTCTAAACGAAGGGATTTAAGCGGGCGCACTGAAGCGTGACCGGATTCTGTAGTGTTTCAGTCATGCTGCTGAGCCTATTTGCCCTCTTTCGCGCTCAGCCAGCGATCGCTCAGACCAATGCAGTCGTGACGTTATCGAAAAAATCTATACTTTTTAGGCCAGCTCTCAGCAAAGACTCAGATCTAGGCCATACTCTCAGGTAAATTGCTAAGCAAACGGCTAGCGATATGGAGAGGAATGGCGATGTCTGTAGAGTATGACTTGGTGGTAATCGGCGGGGGCTCAGCGGGGCTAGTCGCTGCGAGTGCGGGCGCTCAGATCAATGCCAAAGTGGCCCTGATTGAAAAGCATTTGCTCGGGGGTGACTGTTTGCACTATGGCTGCGTGCCGAGTAAGTCGTTAATTCACGCGGCGCAGATTGCGCAGAATGTAAAAACCGCTGCCGATTTTGGAATTTATACCAGCCCGCCTGAGATTAAGCTGCATGAGGCGATGGCGCATGTGCAGTTGGTTGTAGATACGATTCAAATTCACGATTCCGCCGAGCGCTTTGAAAAGCTCGGCGTCGATGTGATTTTTGGCACAGGGCGCTTTGTCGATGCTAATACCTTTGAAGTCAATGGCCGTCAGCTTAAGGCCAGATCTTTTTTGGTCGCTACCGGCTCTCATCCGATGGTGCCGCCCGTGCCAGGGCTAAAAGAAGCGGGCTTTTTAACTAATGAGCAGGTATTTACTGTTAAAGATCGCCCCGATGCCCTAGCCGTGATTGGTGCTGGCCCTATTGGCTGTGAGCTGGGGCAGTCTTTTTCGCGGTTAGGCTCTGAGGTGACAATCCTCTCTAGCCGCGATGTGATTATGCCAAAAGAAGATCCTGAAGCAGCGGCGGTCGTACAGGAGCGAATGCAGGCGGAAGGGGTGCGCATTCTCAATCACACTCGCGCTGAAAAAGTAGAGGTCATTAACGGTAAAAAGCACATTTTCACCGGCAGTGAGACTATTATTGTCGATGAAATTTTGATTGCGACGGGCCGGTCGCCGAATGTTGAGTCTTTGAACTTAGAGGCAGCGGGCGTGGCCTATGACAAAAATGGCATCAAGGTCGATGAAAAGCTGCGCACGAGCAATAAGCGCATCTATGCGGCGGGGGATGTGATTGGCGGCTATCAGTTTACGCATGTGGCAGGCTATGAAGCGGGCGTGGCGATGCAAAATGCGCTGATATTTCCGACCAAAAAGGCCGATTATCGGGTGATTCCTTGGGCGACGTTTACCGATCCGGAGCTGGCGCGGGTAGGCTTGACCGAGCAGCAGGCGCGCGATCGCTACGGCGAAGATGTCTATGTGCTCAGACAAAACTTTGACGGTGTAGATCGCGCTTTGGCCGAAGCCGCAGGCTATGGCTTTGCCAAATTTATCACCAAGGGCAATGGCGAAATTCTCGGCGCGCACATTGTTGGCCGTCATGCCGGTGAGCTGATTCATGAAGCGGTGATTGCGATGAGCCAAAACCTCAAAGTCAGTGCGCTTCAGTGTATTCACGTTTACCCAACGCTGAGTGAAATCAGCCCCAAAGCAGCGCTCCAGCTCACTAAGCAAAAGTATGCAAAAAACACTTTCTTACAAAATAAACTCAGACAATTCTTTAACTGGCGGCGCTCTATCGCTGGATAAAAGCGAATAGTAAATGAACAATAGCTGGTAGCGGCGACTATCGTGTCTTAGTAGTGTCTTAGCGCCGCGCTTTCTAGCTGATTAAGTAAGGTATCCAGCCGCTCTCTTTTTTTCAGCAGCTTGTCAATATCGGGTGGCTCGGCGGTGGCAAGCTGCGCTAGTTCAATGCTGGCGCGCACTAGGCTAAAGGCAGGGCTGTAAAGCGCAGGCTGAGCGCTGCCGCCGCGCAGGGTTTTGGCTGCCACTGAAAGATCTTCCAAAATAGGCGTCCAGTCTTGGCTGGATTTGGATTTGCTTTTGGACGATTTTGGATTGGAGGCGATCGCACCTTCACTCAAGTTTTCATCCAAGTTCTCGATAATGGCATCATTATCTTTTGCAATTAGATAAGTCTCTTTAAAACCAGAGCGCATCCCACCGCCAAAAGAGAGATTTGCAAACCCTAACAGGCCATCATAGACAATCTGTCCTTTGAAAGGCAATAGAACAGCATGGACGTACACTGGCAGGCTACGTTTATCAATCATATCGGAGAGTTCCTGCTGGAGTCCAATCACACCATACACACGCTCTGATGTATCGATAAAGATGGCGTGCTTTTTGAGCAGTCTCTCAATGATAAACTGCCCTCGTACAAAGGCTTTCCAGCTATTGATAATTGCCAGCTCGGCTGAATTCAGATCAGCGGGATTTGTTTGGATAAACGAGTCGATTAGCTCAGCGTGATCAAAGAGATAGTCTCTGACTGCGACTTTCTCACGCATGGATGTATCGATGTAGTCAGCCAAACTGTTGATCTTCGGGAGAACCTGCCCTTGCTGCTGCGCATACCATTGGACTTGCAGAATCAAATGCATAAACAGTTCGACATCAGAGGGGCTGAGTTTCATGGTCTGAGGTATTGTTGAGAATCAAAGATGTTTGTACACATTTTAGATCAATCCCTATCTTTTTCTCGGTGGCTACGACTTTATGCTCTCTACAGCCTTTTCTTCCAAGAATTAGAACCGATAATCCAAGTTTGAGCAAACGAAGGCGCTTTGATCGCGATCGCTGGTATTTGCACCCTGATTCCACTTTATAGACACTTCTACCTCCCAAGGATCATGATGTTTGAGCTAATAAACGTTACCTTAAATCCCAACAGTATTTGAGCAAGAGAGTTTCTATGGCTGCGACTGAACCCCTCACCGGCATTACACTGATTGACTGTGCCAAGGCCAACGCTACCAGTGGGCCAGAAACGGCGGCTCGGCTATGCGGCTATGGTGCCAACATCAGCGGCTTTCAAGCGGCCCTATCGCAAGCAGGCGAAGACATGGGCATCACTTTAGATGGGCTTCAAGATCTCGTTACCGATCAGTTTATGGTTCAACGTACGCAGGGCATAGAAGTTGCGCCTGATTCTCCTCAAGATCTGTAAAGTCGGTTGATCAATTCTGCTGAATTGGACTCGGTTGAATGGGACTCGGCTGAATTGGGCCAAGGTGGTTTATTTCATTCCCGGAATAAAGCTAGTACCGATGCGCTTGATCACCCGATTAGCAATATCAGCGTAGCTGACTTCACCGGCCAAAATCTGACCTAGCCGCTTGGTTGCACTCGGCCTTGTGATCCCCACGCGGTAGCCAATTTTGGGCACTCGGAAAAACACATTGGCAATTCGCTGAGCCCACTGCATATCAGCGCCCCAGTTCTCATGAATAGTTTGAGTATACCGGGCCAAAGCATCTGCATCTCCCGCTAGGGCTTGATCAATCGCTTGGGCTGCAATCATGCCGCTGTACATCGCCGGACGGATACCTTCGGCGGTGAGCGGATCGACTATGGCAGCGGCTTCGCCTACTAAAAGCGACTTCTCCCTATGCAAATCATAATTGCCGTCCCACAGCTTCAACAGATGAGTATAAAACTCACCAGGGCAATTACTAAAGGTTTGGCCATACTGATCTAAAACCGATTGAGCATTTTGCAGCGATCCGCCAATAAAGCTTGTCGCTCCAATCGAATAGCCCTGTTGCTTGGCAAAGCTCCACAGGCAGCCGTTTTTCACCAAGCCAAACTCGAAGCAAAAAGCCCCATTTTCCACGGGCAAATCCGTCTTGATTTCCAAAACGCCCGCCTCACGCACCTTATGTGACTTAAAGCCCAGCCAATCAGCCATTGGCCCCTTAGCCCCGTCTGCCGCAATTAAATAGCGGCTCATGAACGTGTGGCCAGCCGTTCTTACCTGCCAAGCGTCACCTTGCAACTCAATGCCGATTACCGCCGTTCCATCTTTTACCTGTGCGCCTTTAGCCTTGGCCTGATCAATCAAAAACTGATCAAACACATCGCGCCTGACGCTCCAAATGGGTTCCGTCTCTAGCGTCGCATTAATTGCATCGCCTAGCTTCCAGGTATAGCGCACGGCTTTGATTTGGCAATCAATCGCAGGCGCAAAGTCAAAATCAAACCACTGGGCTACAATCGGCGAAACCGCCCCGCTACAGGGTTTATAGCGTGGCAGCAAGGCCCGCTCTAGCAGCAACACCGCCCGGCCTGCTTTGGCTAAATGGTAGGCAGCAGCGCTACCGGCAGGGCCACCGCCTACGATGATGCAATCAAATATGCCATCAACCATTGTCAAACCGTCTGAATGGCTTTTTCTTTATCTGCAAATGCCTTGTCAATCAGTTTGATGTACGTATCGGTTAGCTTCTGCACTTCGTCCTGCATATCGCGCGACTCATCTTCTGAAATATCGCCGTCTTTTTCAAATTGACGGGCCAAATCAATCCCGTCGCGCCGCACATTGCGAATAGAAACGCGGCCTTCTTCAGCGTACTTGGAAGCTATTTTGACAAACTCTTGGCGGCGCTCGGTAGTCAATGGCGGAATATTCAGCCGGATTAAGGAACCGTCGTTATTCGGCGTGAGGCCCACATCAGATAGAGAAATGGCCTTTTCAATCAGCGATACCGAACTCGGATCGAAAGGCTGAATCATGAGGGTGCTAGCGTCAGGTGTTGAAATATTGGCCAGCGACTTGAGGCTAGTCGGGGTGCCGTAATATTCCACCATGACTCTATCGAGCAAAGACGTGCTCGCCCTGCCGGTACGAATGGTGTTAAAAGCGCGTTGAGTCGATTCAACAGCTTTTTGCATCGCGTCTTCAACTTCACTCAAATCAGCTAATTTCACAAGACTCTCCCACAATGGTTCCAATTGATTCACCCATCATGGCGCGGTTTATATTGCCTCTCACTGAGAGGTTAAACACCATAATCGGGATGTTGTTATCTTTACACAAAGCAATCGCTGTGCCATCCATCACCTTAAGATCTTTTGCCAATACATGGCTATAGGTCAAGGAGTTATAGCGTTTGGCGTTGGGATTGGTGGCCGGATCGCTGTCGTAGACGCCATCGACTTTGGTGGCTTTGAATAGCACTTCGGCGCTGATTTCAGCGGCTCTGAGCGCGGCGGTCGTATCAGTGGTGAAAAACGGGTTGCCGGATCCACCGCCAAAAATCACGACTCTACCTTTTTCGAGATGGCGAATGGCGCGGCGACGAATGTAGGGTTCAGCTAACTCCTGCATTGAGATTGCTGTCTGTACGCGGGTGGGCACTTGAATGCGCTCTAGCGCGTCTTGTAGGGTCATGGCATTCATAATCGTGGCAATCATGCCGATGTAGTCGGCGGTGGCTCTGTCCATGCCCGCCGAAGCACCCTTAACACCGCGAAAAATGTTGCCACCACCGACGACGATGGCTAATTGAATGCCTTGGGCCACGACGCCAGAGATTTCTTGAGCAATGGCATCGACAATGGCTGGATCAATGCCGTAAGCCAAGTCGCCCATGAGGGCTTCACCGCTGAGTTTTAACAGTACTCGCTGATAGGGTTTACCCATACGTGCTCTATAGTGAGGTCAGTAATTTCTACATCAAGATAGCAGCGAAAGTGTTTGGGCGATACCCCGCACGATGGCTGAATGGGATTTTGTTTTGTCTTCTTTGTTCGTGTCATGCGCGCTTGTATTAGGCTGGTTGGCTGCTGTCGGTGGGCTTTCTGAAGGCTTGCGGCGGCGGGGCTATGAGGCTGAAATCACGCGCAAAGTGGTGCATATTGGGGCCGGTCAAGTGATTCTATTGGCTTGGTGGCTGGCGATTCCGGCTTGGGCAGGGATGGCGGCGTCTGGGCTGTTTAGCATGGTGGCGCTGTTGTCTTACCGACTGCCGATACTGCCCGGCATTAATGGCGTCGGTCGTAAAAGCCTAGGGACGTTTTTTTATGCGCTGAGTATTGGGCTGCTGATTGTTTGGTTTTGGCCTTTGCAGCAGCCGCAGTACGCGGCGATTGGAATTTTGACAATGACTTGGGGGGACGGGCTGGCGGCGTTGGTTGGGCAGCGCTTTGGAAAGCGTCCGTATCAGGTTTGGGGCGAGGAAAAAAGCTGGGAGGGTAGCTTCACGATGTTGCTGGTGAGCTATGCCGTCTGTGCTGGGGTTTTGCTGGGAGTGCAGGGAGGTGGCGTGGCGACCTGGGTGGTGGCTTTGGCAGGCGCGATCACGGCCACCTTGCTAGAATCTGCTTCTAAATACGGCATCGACAATCTCAGCGTACCGTTGGGCACAGCCGCTGTTTGCTTTTGGCTAAATTATTTGCTGTAGACAAAAACTGTAGGCACAGACTCTGGGCAAAGACTACAGAGCAGCTTCGCCTGATTCACCTGTACGAATACGAATCGCTTTTTCTAGAGAAGAGACAAAAATTTTGCCGTCCCCAATGGTGCCAGTCGCTGCGGCTGTAGAAATGGTTTGCAGCGTAAGCTCTAGCTGATCGTCAGGCACGGCTAGCACTAGCCGTTTTTTGGTGAGAAATTCGACGGTGTATGAAATCCCTCGATACGTGCTGGTTTGACCCTTTTGTCTGCCAAAGCCTCGGACGTCTTCTAGGGTCATACCGGTCGCACCGATGCTAACAAGAGCGTCTTTTACATCCTGTAGCTTTTCTGGCCGGACGATTGCTTCAATTCTTTTCACACCGAATTCCTTATTGACATCACAAAATCAGTAAAGCATCTGCCATTGTCGCAGTTTGCTGAAATCAAAGCAACTACCTATTTAGAGGCTTTCTAGAGGTAGAGGCTTTTACGGATAAACCAGCAGCGCATTGCGATAGACAGTCTGTTTTATTTGTAATTTATGATATAGAAAAGTCTGATTATTGGCGGAATTCTCTAGAGCCGCTTTGAGCGTCTAGCCTCTAGCTGACGATGAATGCCCTGGCAGTGAACGTGTAGCTGCTGAAGCAGCGATCGCGCTCCGGTTAGACGACCCTGGCTAGCGGCTTGCTCAAGCTGACGAGCAACGGCTGCTAGCGCTCTGGCACCGACATTGGCACTTGATCCTCTTAGTGAGTGAGCAGTATCGGCAATGCTCTGACTGTTTTGAGTGGCGATCGCCCCTTCTATGCTGCTCAAGCTGGCTTCGGCATCCGCTAAAAAGATGGCCAACAGCTCGGTTTCAAAGTCAGGATCTTCACCGGCTAGTTGATTGAGCTGCTGCCAGTCAAAATCGGACGATGCGGGCATATGGCTTTTCAACATAGGCTTTTAATATAGGCTTTTCAGCATGGGTGATTGCCGGTAACTGACCGCTCTGTCACTTAGCAAATGGGCTTACTATAAACCACATTACCTAGTCCCCAAAAGACGACAGATTTCACGTCTTTGTCTTCACTCAAGTTTTATAATGGTTTGAAAAATGTTAGGACTTGTGCTCAAAAAGAGTCAAAAAGAGTCGGATTGGTTGTATACAGTTAACTGTTTCGCCCAGATGTTTGGCCGAGAGGGAGGCTAATTCAGCGCTGGGCGATCGCTATGAACGATTGATGACTGAAGCGATCACTCACCGTCCATACACCAAGCCACAATGCTGAGCAACCCC
>JBGTIK010000096.1:0-1852 GCA_041745715.1 Phormidesmis sp. | reverse complement strand
AATGACTTCGCCGCGCTCATTCAGCAGCGGCCCACCAGAATTACCTGGATTAATCGCTGCATCGGTTTGAATAAACTGCACGCGCTTATCGGGCACCCGGATTTGAGCGCTGGTGCGGCCAGTAGCGCTGATAATACCTGCTGTAACGGAGTTGTCTAGCCCTAGTGGATTGCCGATGGCAATCGCCCATTCTCCGGGCCTAAGCGCATCCGAATTGCCGATGGTAACAGTCGGTAAATTATTGGCATCAACCTTGATTACGGCCACATCGGTGAGCGGATCTTCGCCAATCACTTCGCCGCGCAGCTCCCGCCCATCTTTGAGCGTCACAGTTACCATATCTGCTCCTTCGACAACGTGGGCATTGGTCAAAATAGTGCCGTTAGCGTTGAGAATGAAGCCTGATCCGGTGCCGCGTTCTACTCGCTGCGCAGGCTGCTCCGGAACGCCCATATCACCAAAAAAATCGCGAAAGAAGGGATCGTTGAAAATGCCGGGGCGGCTGCTAGTCGTCACTGTCCGGGCCGAATCAATGCGAACGACTGCCGGGCCCACGCGCTCGACGGCTGAGGCAATAAAGTTAGCATCGCGCACTAGCGCACCCGTGCCTGAAGATTGAGCGACCAGGGTGTCTGGCAAGGCATCTGGCAAAGCATCTGGCAGAACGTCTGAGGCTGCTTGTGGCGCTGCCGTTGGCGACTCAAAGGGCGCAGTTAAGGCGGTGGAATCGTATTGAGCGGTTTCGTAGTCGGTGGCGGTGTTTTTGTAAAGAACGTTTTCATAGGCAGGATTAATCGCGCTCTGAAAAATAGCGCGATTGCCTACAACTAACACAGTAGCGGCGCTAGCTGCGGTCAGGGCCGAAAAGATCAGCGCTTGGCGAAGAACGCTAGCGACTGAAATTAATGGTTGGCTAGGCAGGATCTGCGGCTTGGCGATGCGCAGGTGCGGCGATTTAGAAGGAGTCTTTTTGGAGCGATTCATGCCTTAGTTTTCTGCCAACGTCTTTATTACAGGTTTTTTTGTTTTACCAAATTGTCGAAAAAACTGTGGGCTTGAAAGGTGACAGTTTTATTAGATGTCTCTCTTGAAACCCTTTAAAGATCTTTGAAATCCAGGTTTTGAAATCTAAGTGAAGTCGTTTAAGTGCGATCGCGCTTTCGAGCGTCTCTACAGAATTTATCTTCACGTATCTGGGCGGAGATATCCCCCTATAATTCAGAAACTAAACCTACTCCAAATGCATAGCGCCCATGTATCCCACATATATAGATTTCCGTACACTTTTACGACGCTATATCTAGTAATCTATAAAGCCACTGTTATTTTTACAGGGATCTGTAGCGGTCACTAGGCCCGCCTTTAGCAAATGCTTCAAAAGGGTAGGCTGATTCAAAATTAGCGGCATGAGTGCTTCTCACTATGAACGCCTCAATCGGGGCTCAAAAATTATTGACGCAGCTTGAGACTGCCGGAGAGAATGCCCAGAGTATTTATGAGTGCGATCGCTCACACCGACTCTGCCAAAACCGCAACACCAAAGAAAACCCGCCGAGGTAAATCCGTGGCTCACCTAGAAGACGATCTTTGGAACCAAGTATTGACCAAGCTCGAAGGTCAGCTTAGCGGCCCTACCTTTGAGACTTGGATTAAGCCAACCCGCATTCAAACCCTCACCGATCATCAGCTCGTACTGCTGACGGACAATCCTTTTGCGCGCAATTGGCTGCAAAAGCACTATCTTACCCAGATTTCTCAGGTCGCCGCAGAAGTCATTGGCCATGCCGTTGAGGTTTCAATTAGCGTCAAAACTGGAGGAGCCTCACCGCCCGTTCCAAGCGACGCCCTTCCG
>JBGTIK010000095.1:0-2130 GCA_041745715.1 Phormidesmis sp. | reverse complement strand
AAAGCAGCGCAGGGCAAAACCGGGTTTGTGCCAGTACCAGCAAGATGGGTAGTGGAACGTTCTAATGCCTGGATGGAGCGGTGCAAGAGTCTGACGAAGAACTTTGAGAGAACCTTGGTGAATGCTAAAGCGAAAATGGATCTTTGCTTCGTCAGGTTAATGCTTAAAAGGGTTGCAGCCAAGACTTGAAGATCTCAAATGGGTTCTATAGACTATTTCACTTTTTTAATTTTAAGCAGGAATTACTAAATGCCCGAACGATTTCTGAAAATTGTTGATTGCGCTCCATTAGTGCCATGTGCCCTCCTGGCGACAGTACGCTCAATTCTGCTTGAGGTACTTCTGCACTAATACGTTTGCTAGCAACGGGTCGTGTAGCAATATCGGAATTACCAACAACAACAAGGGTGGGAACAGAAATTGTCGGTAACGTTGCTGTCTCATCAAACTTGAACATTGCTAAAACTCCGCGTGCCAAAACTCCTGGCGATGACTTAATACCAATTAAACTAGAAAAATTAAGCTGCCCACGAGTCTCTGTACCTGTAAAGCCAGATATTTCAGTGGTAAGCAACACCGAACCATTCAAATAACTTAACCAGCTTGTTAGCCATAGCAGAGGGGAGAGCGCGATCGCCAGGTGAAGCGACGGTTCTAATAAAGGTTTTTGTAGGGACAGTAACAGCTTGCTGAAAGTAGTGGTTTTGAGCGGATTAGTATATGTGCTATCGACAAGGATTAAGCCAGCAACACGCTGTTCTAGGTGTTCTGAAAACAAGCGACAAAAAGTCAACAGGATCATACCTCCCATGCTATGCCCCACTAAAATAGCTGGCTGATCTTCTACCAGAGCCAACACGGCTTCCAGATCACGGGCATACTTCTCTAAAGAATAGTCTCGGTTATGCGGCTTTTTGGACTTTCCTAAGCCAGGTAGATCCCAAACAATCACGCGAAACTGATCTGTGAGTTGCTTTTTAGCGTAATACCAGGCTGTGCTATCGGGTCCCCAACCATGGGTCAGAATCAGGGTTGGAGCGCGATCAGGTCCATAAAACTCGACTTGAATTTCGCTCCCATCCGGTCGAACCAGACGTTGAACCCGTTTACTACGAAGCGGTGTAGGTTCATCTCGTCCAGACCGATGTAGCAGCAAAATGGGCAGAAATCCCAAAAATGACCACAGCAATAGTCCTATGCTCAAATATAACCAGAGATCGCTAACCAACTCACCTTCGTACCATTGATAGAGAGTGTAAGAGCCACCTCCAAGAAGGACAATTATTACTAGATTGGACAGCAAACGCAACAAAAAATCGAGGGGCATGAACATGGCGGAGTTCAACCTTCTGAGGCAAAAAATAACTTGATATGAAATTAAAGGAAAGATCAAAACAGGTGCAACCCTATTTAGAATGAGAATGAAGCTTTTCTATAGGGCACTCAGAGCAACCGTTTGAGTCGAGGCTGCTACATGTCGGTTAGTCATAGATGCGATAAATAGGCTCTGATTTCAGAGGCTCCTATATCTCTGGGATGACGCTTGCCGTGAACTAGGATGAAATCCCTGTCGAGTACCACGCTAAATGACCGTACGTACCACGCTAAATGACCTACAAAGGCGAGTACCTAGAAGGCTACGTCGGCCAACAAGTTGTGCTGCGCTATAACCCGAGCGACATCACCAGTCTGTATATCTATCGCAGCCAAGGCGAACTCGATATTTTTCTAACCCGCGCTCACGCGCAGACCTTAGAAACCGAACGTTTATCGCTATCGGAAGCCAAAGCCATCAGTCGTCGCCTGCGCCAAGTGCGTCAAGAGATAACGAACGAGTCAGTGTTGATAGAAATACAAGACCGCACGCGGTTCGTAGCCGATGTGCTGTCAGAGAAGAGAGAGCCCATAGTGAAGCAGGAGAGTGATTGCGATCACGACAGCGAGGAGCCGCTTGAGCAGCCCGCTGAGCGCCGTCCGTTGCCATCTATCCGGGCATGGTGCAAAAATGGCCGTTTTCAGGTAACACTCACACGACAAATTAGACCATCACGACGATGATGATCCGGCTCTCATTGGCGTTTCTGATTAGGCTTGTTGGAAGCGCTTAAATCCGAGGAGTTCTAACCAGTG
>JBGTIK010000094.1:0-1651 GCA_041745715.1 Phormidesmis sp. | reverse complement strand
GCAGGTATTATCAGCGCTACTGGCCGCACCAGCGCTCAAATCCGGGTGCCCGATAAGCGCGTGCAGTTTATTCAAACCGATGCAGCGATTAATCCAGGTAATTCTGGTGGGCCGCTGCTGAATGAGCGCGGCGAAGTCATTGGTGTGAATACAGCGATTATCGGCAATGCACAGGGGTTGGGTTTTGCAATTCCAATCAATCAGGCTAGAGCTATTGCCGATCAGCTCGCTGTCAATGGCCGTGTTGAACATGCCTATCTCGGTATTCAAATGCGGACGCTGACACCTGCGTTACGCGATGCCATCAATGCCGATCCTAGAGCGGGGCTGCGCTTACAGGTAGATTCCGGCGTTGTGGTTTTAGGCATTGCGCGTAATGCCCCGGCGGCTCAGGGCGGTTTGCAGCTAGGCGATGTGATTATGGCGATGAATGGCCAGCCCATTACTGAAGCCGATACGGTGCAGCGAGTCGTTGAATCGACGGCGGTTGGCGATGCTATTGCCATGACTGTGCAGCGCGGCGGGCAAAGCGTAGAGCTAGCCGTCAGGCCAGGGGCTTATCCGGTAACGCAAACTTCGCGGCGGTAAGTGACTCCAAGGCCGGTAATCAACGAATGATTCCGCGCTTTTGCTGATTGTTGCGGGCTGTGAATGGGTTGGAGCTTTCTAAGGGTTCGCTATGCTTTTCTATTGAGATGCGATCGCCGGAAAATTCCTCAAAAAGCCCTGTTAAACTGATGCTGTTAATCAGGCGATCGCTATCTATGCTGGTTCGAGATTTTTGTGCTGCCGATATTGTCGCGCTGACCGAACTTTACAACCAATACATTTTAGAGACTTCGATTACGTTTGACCTTCATCCATACACGGTTCAACAAAGGCAAGACGGTTGGATGAGTCACTACGCAACCTCAGGGCGCTATCGCCTGCTAGTTGCTGAAGGGTCTGATAGGCAATTGTTAGGCTATGCCACCAGCAGTCAATTGCGAGTGAAGGCGGCTTACGACACTTCGGTAGAAACAAGCGTGTATCTCAAAGCTGAGGCTCAAGGGCAAGGAATTGGTAGCCAGCTATATGCCGCGCTGTTTGAGGCCATTGCTCACGCAGACGTACACCGGGCCTATGCCTGCATCACTTTGCCAAATGAAGCTTCGATGGCTCTTCACCAAAAGTTTGGTTTTGAGCGGGTAGGGCTGTTTCGCGAGGTTGGACGAAAATTTGAGCGCTACTGGGATGTCGCTTGGCTAGAAAAAAACGTGACGTAAAAAAACAAAAAAACACCTTCCAGCACTGATGTTTTGCTGGAAGATGTGGGTGGAGCGTAGATGCAACTTACTCGTAGCCTTTACTTCTCAAGAGACTCTAAAGAGAAGCGTCGGGCGATTAACGGAAGGTGTAGCCAATGCCAGCAGTGAAGTCAACTTCGTTGCTATCTGCAAAAGGCTTGTAGTGAACAGAGCCGTTGGCAACATAGCGATTGGCGAAGCGGTAGTCAGCGCCAGCAGTGAGGGCAAAATCAGTTTGGCTATCAGTACCGATGTCGCCCGCAACGCCAGCGCCAATGAAGGGGTTGAAAGCGATGTTACCGTTACCGACTGAGTTGAAGTCATAGGTGACCGGAACAAAGAAGGAGACATCGTCGGAATCATTG
>JBGTIK010000093.1:0-6238 GCA_041745715.1 Phormidesmis sp. | reverse complement strand
GTAGCGTTCGTAGTCAAGCGCGCTAATATCTGCTTCGCTAAATTTTAGATTTATCATGGCACTTTTATCAGCTAGTTACGGCTTCCTTTATTTCTACACAACAATCTAAAATAGTTCAATCCTTAGTCGTCGGCAGTATAGTAAAGGGAGTCATTGACACGGGTCAGCTGGCTTTGACAACGGCTAGGTCTTGTAGCCTAGTCACCATAAATTGTGCTTGCCCCGGCATTAAATCCGGTGATTTGAGTTATGAACGCTGCTTTGATATGGGTGATTATTGGCGCAGGGCTCTGCCTCATGGAGCTACTGCTGCCCACCGCTTTTATTGAGTCCGCCCTGGGCGTAAGCGCATTTGCAGTAGCGCTGCTCAGCCTGATTATTCCTAATCCGAACTTACAGATTGTGCTGTGGATGATCTTGTCAGGGCTGGCCCTTTGGGCCCTCAAGCGATTTATTCCCAACCGCACCGCTCCTAGCTTAAGAGAAGCCACCGAAGCTCGAACCACCACCTTGATTGCCCCCGGACAGATAGGCCGGGTAATCTACGAAGGCAACTCTTGGCAGGCCCGCTGTGAAGACGGCAGCGTTGCTATTGGCCCCAACGAAGAAGTCTTTGTAGTCTCGCGTAAAGGCAATACCCTGATTGTGATTCCGCTCAGCACTTTTCAATAACCCAGGCAAAATTAAACGCCCAAAAAAACTATTGTCCCTATCAGCTTCGCTGGAGTTTTGACTAAACCTATGAATCCTTTTGCATTACTGATTTTTCTAGCGCTGGGCGGCAGTTTTGTCGCTTCCAAATCCATTCGCATCGTCAATCAGGGCGATGAATCTTTGGTGGAAACGCTAGGCCGGTACAACGGCAAAAAGCTCACTCCCGGCCTCAACTTCACCGTTCCTTTTGTCGAGCAGGTGGTGTACAAGCAAACGGTGCGCGAGCGCGTGCTAGATGTGCCGCCTCAGCAATGCATCACCCGAGACAATGTTTCTATTAGCGTTGATGCGGTCGTGTATTGGCGCATTGTCGATTTGGAAAAAGCCTATTATAAGGTTGAAAATTTGCAGGCGGCGATGGTCAACCTCGTGCTCACCCAGATTCGCTCTGAAATGGGCCAGCTTGAACTCGATCAAACCTTTACTGCCCGCGCTGAAATTAATGAGCTACTGCTGCGCGAACTCGATATTTCGACCGATCCTTGGGGGGTCAAAGTCACCCGTGTAGAGCTGCGCGACATTGCTCCTTCTAAAGCGGTGCAGGATTCGATGGAGTTGCAGATGACCGCTGAGCGGCAAAAGCGGGCCAATGTACTCACCTCCGAGGGTGAACGTGATTCTGCGGTGAATTCGGCTAAAGGGCGAGCAGAATCAGCAGTCCTCGATGCGGAAGCTCGTAAAAAGGCCGCTGTGCTAGATGCTCAAGCAGAGCAACAGACGATTGTTTTACGCGCTCAAGCTCAGCGTCAGGAGCAGGTGCTGAAAGCTCAGGCGATTGCCGAAGCGATAGATGTACTGGCAAAAAAGCTTAAAACTGACCCTCACGCCCGCGAGGCCCTGCAATTCATTTTGGCCCAAGACTATCTGACAATGGGCCGTCAAATTGGCGAAAGCGAGAGCACCAAAGTCATGTTTCTCGACCCGCGCAGCATTCCCGGCGCACTAGAGAGCATGAAATCTATCGTTGGCGACGATTTTGAAAATTAGCATCTGGCAGAAAATTTTGCGAATTAGGGTTCGGGCGCTTTGTAGCTATAGCTTCGTGCTGATACCGATGGGTCTGAATTTGGATGAAAACGGTGACGCTTTACCGGCTGATATGCTCGGTTATGATTGTGGTGTTTGTAGCTTTGGGGCTGGGAAGCAAAGCTTATAGCGGCTGGGGAGAAGCTTGGGTACAGGGTTACAGTGGCGATATGCTGTATCAAATGTTTTGGATTTGGCTGGTGGGGACTGTGAAGGTACGCTGGCGGGTCGGGAGAATTGCGGCGATCGCGTTTCTTGTTAGCGCTATGATCGAATGCTCTCAGCTCATTCCCTTTCCGGCGGTTTGGCAGGCTCAGATCTGGTGGCGTTTACTGCTCGGCACTAGCTTTTCTGGTTTAGACTTTGTCTACTATGCCGGTGGCTGTGTAATGGGCGCTATCAGCCTGAGCTGGCTCAAGCAAAGGTTAGGTCTGAAATCAGATCCAAAACAGCTTCTCAGCAGTAATTTCTAAATAAAGAAATCTTAGAGTAAGTAGCTCTATGCTTATCACAACAGCGTTAAAAGAGTGGTCGGTAGCGGTAGATGCCTTGGCCAATGGGGAAACGATGGTGCTGCTGCGCAAGGGTGGAATTAAAGAGCAGCAGGGAAAATTTGTGGCTCAAGCCAAACAGGTGCTGCTGTTTCCGACATTTGAGCATCAGCAGCGCGAACTGCTAAAGCCTGACTATCAAGCGGCGGTGCATCCGGTTGAGCCCGGTTGGCACCCTCAAGCTATTACGCTCAAGGCTTGGGCTGAGATTACTCATGTTTTTTTGACGGATGAGGCCGATAAAGTCGCGGCCCTTTCAGCGTTTCATATTTGGCAACCGCAGCTCGCTCAGTCGCGCTTGAAGTGGAAGCCTCAGCAGCCGCTGTATGTGCTGGCGCTGCGGGTTTATCGGCTGCCTGAGCCGGTGAGCGTGCCTTGGCAATCGGCTTATGGCGGGTGCCGATCTTGGATTGAGCTAGAAGCTGGTGTAGAAGTCAGTGCAGAGGTCGGTGCAATGGAGGGGGAGGCAGCGATCGCCACTCCTCAATACCTAGCTCAACTAAACGCCCTAAAAAGCGCATTAGCAGCCTAAAGAAAAATACACCTAACGCCTACTTTTTACGGGCCAAAGAAACCGGCAGCTTATGGGCCGAAGAGACTGGCAGCGGCAGGTCGCTGATCAGAACGCCCGCTTTGTTCTGGGGGCTCGACCTCGGCGGCGTCAAGCTTACTGTCTGTTGCGTGAGTGCTATCGGCGTTTACCGCGAATTGTTGGACTAGCCGAGGAGCCACAATCGTGACCGTAACGCCCTTGCCTTTGCCTTCGCTATAAAGACTGATATCGCCCTGCATGAGCTGCATAAAGTTCTGTGAAATCGCTAAGCCTAGCCCGGTGCCCTCATAGGCGCGGGTATGAGAGCCATCGACCATGACAAAGGGCTTAAAAAGTTTTGATAAATGCTTAGGATCAATGCCGATGCCCGAGTCTCGGACGGTGATTTTGACCCAGGGGCCTGGTGGCATGAAGAGGTTAGCTTGAGTGGCGGGAGGCTCGATGGTGGCCTGATTGGGCTTATTGTTGATCGCTTCACGGGCACTTTCGTCAGTAGTTACCGTAATCGCGATCGCCCCTTGATCGGTAAACTTGATAGCATTAGAGAGCACATTGAGCAGCACCTGCCTGAAGCGAGAGTGATCGACCGGAATCATCAGCGGCTCTGAAAGCTCAGGGCGAATCAGCTGAAGCCCTTTTTGCTGGATCTGAGCCGCCTGTATGTCTAGCACATCACGTAGGAGCTGTTGCAAATCGACCGGCGCAATTTTGACATTTAGCGTACCGGCTTCAATTTTGGCAATATTTAAAATATCCTCGATCACCGACAGCAGGTGAAAGGCCGCTTTATCTGCCTGCTGCAAAAATTCCAGCTCTTCTTCGCGGCTGTCACACAGGCCATCTCGAATCACGCCAATGGAGCCAATAATGCCGTTGAGTGGCGTTCGCAGCTCGTGAGAAGTGTTTGCCAAAAACTCATTTTTGAGCTGATTGGCTATTTGGGCATCTTGCCAAGCTCGGCGTAGTTCGGCTGAGTTTTCACCGAGCCTTTTGAGCATTCGCTCAATGACGGTACCGAGGTAGTCAAGCTCCCAAATATGAGAGCTGTGAGGCGCGCTCTTGAGTTGGGCGAGATCATCGACATCTTGGGTGTAGCGAATCAGATGCTCGACTGGCAGAGACAAGCTGCGGGCTACGTACAGGGCTAAGAGCGTACTGGCAATGAGTAGGCCAATGGTCAGCACAAAAAGCACGTTGCGAATTTCGTTTAGACCTGAGAGCGCATTATCAATGGGCGTGACGGTCAGGACTGTCCAGACGTTGTTTTGTTTGGGATTTACCGGCACTCTAAAGCCGCTGTAGCCTGCTAGCCACTCGTTGTCTTCGGGTAAAAATTGAAAAAGATGAGCAAAGTTGCTTTTTCCTGATTTAACGCTGCCGATAATGCTGTTGAGCTTTTGGGCCTCACGCAGCTGAGAGATATTTTTGCCGACCTGAGCGGGATCAGGATGGGTAATGACCATATTGTTCGGATCAATGACAACGGTTTCGCCCACCAGAGACAAATCGTTGATGTCTTGTTGCTGCGCTATGTCCACTTCTATCGCTAGCGTGTACAGCAGTTGGCTGTTTTGGTCGTAAATGGGGCTGGCCACGATGAACTTTACGAGCGCGCGATTAGCTGCGTGGGCGGCAACTTTGGCATCGGTACTAGGTCGCGATATAGCCGGATCTAATGTGGGTGAGAATACGTAAAAGTCGGGCTGCTCAAGGCCACCGCTCTGTAGCCAAGGCGCTTGCTTGGCACTGGGCACAATAGCGTGATCGCACGTATTTACCGTCGCCGTTTCAGCCTGTGGTGCAGTGAGTTCAACGCAGCTAATAGTGTAAGGCGTATCTTGAGCAAAGCTAGCGATCACTTGCTCGATACGCTTTGGATCGCCTGATCGCAGCGCTTCTGTTTGGGCGATTAAGTCAATATTAGCGGCGACCGATTGAATGCCGGTTTCTAGCTCTTCGGTTTTACGAACGGCGCTGTTGGTCAAATTTTGGCGCGCTGTTTTGAGTAAGCTGGTTCTAGCTTTACGCAGCGCAACTGCCTGCCCAATTAGTAAGATTGGCATACTAAACGCCAAAATTTTGAGCAGTAAATTGCGCCGAAACGAACGCGGACGACTAGCCATGACTAATGGAACGGGCTGTAGAAAGTGCTGATCATCTGAAACTCACCAACTTACTTATTAAATAGTGGGGTTAAGAAGAGTGCGATTAAAATCAATAGTGCGATTTAAGTAGTGCAATTATTAAGTGCGGTTGCGCCTAACGCTGGATTCTTCACCAGTGTATCTGGCAAGTCGCTGCCTCTACTCAGTAAACCGCAAAGTTACGTAGACTCTTCACTAAAGATCAGAAATTAAGTATAAATTGCAACCACATCCTAAACACAAAGCTTAAAGCCCCAGCTCACACCAGCTCTGTCTACGAGGTCTATCGAGTCGATGCGATCACTCCCAACTTTACAAAGACCTCACATTACTGGGGTATTGGCCATGAGCGCAGACGGCAAAATCGCTGATGCTCAGCGCTTAGCGGCGCGGTTTCCATCGGCTGCCGACAAAGATCACTTAGAAAGGCAAATCGCCCAGGCTGATGCCACCTTATTTGGAGCCGGTACGCTCCGAGCCTATGGCACCACACTACCTGTTACCAATCCCGAGTTAATAGCAGATCGGCAGCAGCGACAGCAGCCTTGTCAACCGGTGCAAATTGTCTGCTCCGCCACCGGCAAGCTGGATCGACAATGGCGCTTTTTTCAACAGCCCATTCCGCGCTGGCTGATCACAACTTCGGCGGGATTATTGGCCTGGCAGTCGAGCCAGATCGCAGTAGCTCAGACAATGAACGCTCCAGAACTGTTCGATCAGATACTGGTGAGTGAGTGTCCGTTTGATTGGTCAGCGCTCATGCAGTCATTACGTGCGGGCCCATCGACGCTGACCCAAAAGCCCTATTCACTCCCTATTCAGCGCTTAGTCGTGATGGGTGGCGGCGCGCTGATGGCTGATTTACTGGCCCATCATTTAATTGATGAGCTGTACATTACCGTTTGCCCTTTGATCATCGGCGGTACCGCCGCCCCGACCCCAGTAGATGGATTGGGCTTTACTCTACCTAACACGCCTCGGCTCAGGCTCAAATCGGCTCGAACTGAAGGTAACGAGGTGTTTTTGCATTACATCATCACAAAAATTGCCCCCGCCTTGATTTAACAGAGCAGGGGCAATTAATTTATATCACTATATCAGAGCGGTTCTAGAGCGCGTTACCACGAGGCAGCACTTCTTCAGGGAAGACAAACTGCTCATGTGGCTGATCCTGTGGGCTCAGCCAAGCGCGAATGCCTTCATTCAGCAGAATGTTCTTGGTGTAGAACGTCTCAAACTCAGGGTCTTCC
>JBGTIK010000092.1:0-8655 GCA_041745715.1 Phormidesmis sp. | reverse complement strand
TCAAGAAACCTCGAAGCAGCGCTCACTCAGGCAGAAGGCTAAACGAGCGGCGATGAGCACTGACTACATGCTTGATGTGCTCGCAGCAGCCTCTGCTAGCTAGCATATTTTAAGACGATTTTTCTTGCGCTTACCCTGATTGTCTGTGTCTATTTCGACTCAAAGTTATGCCATCATTCAAGTGCGTTAGATGACAATATCTTCACCAGTTAAATTCAACTCTAGTATTGCGAATATGTCTTCTCCTCCTTCATCAGATAATGCCCGTCCATTTCTGGCATGGCAGCGTATTTCTGATTG
Organism: Phormidesmis sp.; assembly: GCA_041745715.1. Classification (GTDB taxonomy): domain Bacteria; phylum Cyanobacteriota; class Cyanobacteriia; order Phormidesmidales; family Phormidesmidaceae; genus Phormidesmis. The sequence goes on along the minus strand of JBGTIK010000092.1, from coordinate 8,355 downwards.
GGCCAGCGAGCATTACCGCTGTCGCACGTTCAACAAAGATGAGAAGATCCCGGCTAGGCCCGGATTGCTGTATTTGGTGCAGAAAGGATCGGTTCGGCTGTTGGGCAACGCTCAAGTCAATGCGACTATGCGCAAAAAGAGCACTGCTGCGAGGCTGCCTTCAGTGGCTGCTGAAGAGGCTTTCTTAGGCTTTGTAGGGGCCGGTCAACCGTTTGAGGTAGTGGCTCAGCCGCCGTTTACGTTGCAGAGTTTTGCCCATGTGGATCAAACCACGGTGATTTGGCTGTACTGGAATGATTTAGACACTTGGCCTCATTTTCAGAAAGAGGTATTGGATGCTTTTCGCCGTCAGCATCAGCGCAAGCTTTTGTGGCTGAGCACGCTGGGTCAGCGCCGGACGATTGATCGGCTGTTGGGCTTTTTAACGCTTTTAATTGATGAGCATGGTGAGCAGTGTGAGCAGGGCTATTATCTGCCGTTTCCGCTGACTCATGCTCAAATTGGCAGCGCAATTGGCTCTACGCGGGTCACGGTGACTAGGCTGATGGGCAAACTGCGTCAGGGCGGGATGATTCAGAACTATGGCGATAATTTGATCTGTATTTCTAATGGGACGGATTGGAAACGGCAGGGATGAATGGCGATTCTCCGAAGAAGAGGCTGCGCGATCGCGTCAAAGGATGGAAAGGAAGGGTGGAAAAGTAGGGAAGTCTTTGCTTTGCTTTTCCACTGACTATTAGAGTCTATTAGAGTTAGTGCTGAGCTGTTAGGACTGATAATTTTGCGTTTTTAATAGTAAAGAATTGGCGACTACAGTAACCGAGCTCAGGGCCATTAAGCCGCCCGCTAAGCCTGGGCTAAGCGATAGTCCGAAGGCGGGTAGAAAGGCTCCGGCCGCTAAGGGAATGCAGATGAGGTTGTAAGCGAAGGCCCAGACTAGGTTTTGGCGAATTTTGTTGAAGGTGCTGTGGCTGAGCTGAATGGCGGCGATTACATCCGTCAAAGCATCACCCATCAGCACAATATCGGCGGTTTCCATCGCGACTTCAGTGCCAGAGTTGAGGGCTATTCCAATGTCAGCTTGGGCTAGGGCCGGAGCGTCATTGATACCGTCGCCGACGAAGCCGATGCGATGATGACTCGATTGCAGGGCAGCGATCGCTTCTACTTTGCCTTCAGGGGTAACTTCGGCTTGGACTTGGCTGATAGGGAGGTTGAGCTGATGGGCGATCGCTTGAGCGGCGGCGACACTATCACCACTCAAAATGCGAATACTGATTCCCATTGCTTGCAGTTGTTCTAGGGTGTTGGCCGCTTCAGGTCGGAGGGTATCGGCCACGCCGATGAGGCCAATAATCGGGCGCGGTGACTGCGCTTGAGCAATGTAAACGGCTGTTTTGCCCGCTTGGCCAAGCGTATTAGCGGTTTCTTGCAGTTCGCTATCAACCAAGAAGTTGTTCTTTTGCATCCAGGCCAGGTTGCCGATGAAGAATTGGACGCCCTTGGGAGTGCCGTTGGGGGTGCCGTTGGGGGCGGCTTTTTGGGCGTTCTCAGCGTTAAAGCAGTCAGCGTCCACGAGATCGATACTGGCACAGGCTCCAAACCCAGCCTGAGTCGAAAATGCGGTGGCAGGCAAAAGGTCGAGATTTTCTAGCTTCGCTGCTTTTTGAATCGCAATGCCGAGTGGATGCCGGGTGCCGCTTTCGATGGTGGCGGCAATTTGTAGAAGCTGATTTTGACTCAAGCAGGCTAATAATGGAATGCAGTCGGTGACTTTTGGCTGACCAGTGGTCAGCGTGCCAGTTTTATCAAATACCAGGGTGTCTAGGCTGCGAGTGGCTTCGAGAATATCGCCGCCGCGAATTAAGAGACCTCGCTGTGCGCCGATGCCGGAGCCAACCAAAATGGCAGTCGGGGTGGCTAGGCCCAACGCGCAAGGACAAGCGACCACAATCACGGCGATCGCTAACTTCAAACTCACTAGCAACCGCCAAGATTTTGAGGCGATCATTTCAACTGGCATTGTCTCAAGCGGCATCGTCTCAAGCGGCATACTCTCAAGCGGCATACTCTCAGGCATCATCGGGGCCTGATGCCCACTCTGATGAAACCCCTGATGCACAGATGCCATTACAGCCGGAGCGACATCAGGCCAGATTGAGCAGCCGACAAAGTACCAAAAGCAAAACGTCAGCGCGGCGCAGCTCAGCACGCCATAAGTAAAATAGCCCGAAATCAAATCGGCGAGTCCTTGAATGGGCGCTTTACGAGTCTGAGCGGTTTCGACCAGGTGGATCATTTGAGCCAGCGTTGTCTCTGCGCCTGTGCGAGATACCTGTAGCGTGATCGCACCCGTTTGATTAAGACTCCCGGCGACCACCTCGTCGCCAATCTGTTTGACAACGGGCAAGGATTCTCCGGTGAGCATTGATTCATCGACGGTGGTTTGGCCTTGGGCAATGACGCCATCTACCGGCACTTTTTCACTGGGTAGTACGCACAGCCATTCGCCGACCTGCACCTGATTGGCCGGAATTTGGACGCCAGTGGTTGCGCTCGGCTGGGCTGTTGAGGTGGGTTCGGGGACGAGGCGAGCAAAGGTGGGCTGAAGGGCAATTAGCGATCGCAGTGAACTTGCCGCCTGAAACCTTGCCCTTTGCTCTAGCGTGCGCCCCAGCAAAATAAAGCTCAAAAGCATCACTGGCTCATCAAAAAAGCACTCCCAGCCCAATGCTGGCAACAGCAACGCCGCTACACTGGTGAAATAAGCGCTAAGAGCCCCTAAACTCACGAGAGTATTCATGTTTGCAGCGCCGCGACGGACGCCTGCAAAGCCATCTATTAAAATTTTTCGAGCTGGGAAAAGCAGCGTGAGCGTGGCGAGTGCGCCGTGAAACCAGAGGGAGGTAAGAACGGTGATTAAAGGTGTGATGAGAACGCTCAGCGGGCCAAAATTGGGGCTAGGGAATGTTTGCGCCCAAGTAAAATGTTGAAGGTGCCCAATCGTTGAAAGGATCAGTAACAGGGCGGCGACGGCCAGCTGACGAGTCTGATTTTTCTGGCTTTGTTCTTTGCGCTCAAGCCACTCGGTTTCGGCAGCTAGCGGGCTTTGGGCATTGGCGGCGCGCAGTTTGCTAGGGTAACCAGCAGCGGTGAGAGTTTGGGCAATAGCAGCAAAATCCGCCTCAGCCCCACAATCGACAGCAGCCACCTCAGTTACCAAATTCACCCTTGCTTGGATCACACCCTCGCATTGGGCCAGCTTTTTTTCGACTGTACTCACGCAGCCTGCACACATCATGCCTTCTACGTCTAGCACAATGGTTTCGGTGGCGGTTTCAGCGGCGATTTCTGTCGCCGTCTCGCTCACAGGTTGGGTTTTTTCTGCTGTCGCTTCCATCATCTTTATCACACTGGACTTAATCAGATCTTGCTATGAGCCTACGTCAAATTTCCGTGCGCGTGGCAAAAAGAGATTGCGAGATAACTTGTAAAGCGGCCTGAGATGGGTTGAGATAGGGATGGATCGTTATCCGTATAAATGCACAAGCCTCTGGAAAAGTATGTTTTCTGATATTGCGAATCATTGGGCCAATCAATGCATTCACACATTGGCGCAACAAAAAATTGTTCGCGGCTATCCCAATGGCACCTTTCGGCCTTCGGCGACCATCACTCGCGCTGAATTTGCGGCGCTGATGCCAAGAGTATTTGGAGAGATGAGTGAGCGGCAGGCGGCCAGGGCATTTCGCGATGTGCCCAGACAGCATTGGGCTCATGAGGCGGTGACTTGGGCGAACCAGCACGATTTGTTTAGCGGCTATGCGGATGGCTCGTTTCGGCCTCGCCAAGCTATGTCTAGAGTGCAGGCAATTGTTGTTGTGATCAGTGGATTGCAGGCGATTCAAGGGGTTGCGGCGGTGATCGAGCCAGAGAATGACTTTAGTAACGGTGCCGAGCCAGCAGCGACAAGTGAGCGGGCTGCTCAATATTTCAGAGATGCGGCGGATATTCCTATCTATGCGCAAGCAGCGATCGCCGCCGCACTCGAACAGCAGCTTTTAGAACCGCTGAGCCAACGGCGTTTTTTGCGGCCTAATCAGCCGATCACCAGAGGCGAAGTTGCGGCTTTGCTGTGTAGGGCTTTGGCCATACCCGTGACCGAAACAACGGGCCCAGATATAGACCTGTATCCGGGCCTCACTGACGATCAGCAAGAGACGTTTGAGCGCTTTTTGCAGCAGGAATCGACGTTTGACGCATCGCGGCTGGCTTTTCTAGATAGTGGGATTGAGCGATCGCGCTACCGCTCAGACATTGCTCAATATGCCAAGCGCCTTCAAAGCTGGCCGAGTGAAAGCTTGTCGAGTGTCAGTGCGCCGCTGAATAAAACAGCCGCTTATCCAGAAATCGGCAAAATGTTTTTTGTGAATGAAGGCGGCTTGGAATTTTTGCCGCCCGATATCCTCTCTGGCTGCGTGTGCCTTTCGACGGTTCAAGCTGATCAGCGGCAAACCCGTTGGCTGGGCCGGGATGCGTTGAGCGATCGCCAGCTATGGAGCGCCACTAAGTTTGTCCCGCTGCTAAATACCGCCGCGAGAGCTAATGCCATTGCCCCGACTGTCGCTATCGACAAGTATCGCATCCGAGCAATGGGCGCTACTGACCAAAGCTATGCCTTCGACGAATTAGCCAGCGGCATCATGAACTACAGCAATCGCATCGCTACATCTAATGCGTTGGCCGTGACGTTTAAAAACTTTGAAACGCCCGAACGGTTAGAGGCATGGACGCAGCAAATGACCGGAAATCAAGCGCTGTCGTTTCAGGGTCGCTACGGTGAAGAGCCTTTTATTGAGCATCCAGAACTATGGAATCCGCCCACTAATCAGGCCGTTTTACGCTCCAGCGCCCAGCGCCACAATGGCCAAAACCTGATGTCTACTTACGACCTCACTCGTTTAATTACAATGGCTGCTTGGCATTCTCAAATTCCCAAGTCAGCTCAAATCCCGGACATTCAAAGCCACAGCTTAGCAGCTATTATTCGAGCGATGGGCGTTGATACGGCCCGCTATGTGGATGTGGCGCTAGAGACGCTAGGGTTGGCTGATTGGGTGCGATCGCCCGTCATTATTTCTAAATGTGGATTTGGTCGGAGTAGCGATCGCGACCAAACCGAACTCACCTACTGCGCCCTAGCCCAATTTAGTCTCCCCAGACACATAGCCAGACAAACCAATAAACAAACCACCGCCCCAGCAGCTCCAGATTTCACCGCTAGCTACCACCAATACTCCCTCGGATTCACGCTAATCGCCGCCCAAAACGCCACCGACCCCAACCAGGAAGCTCGATACGTAGACGCTTTAATGGCCAGCGCAGTCACTGAAATCATTCGCCGCACGGTACTCGGAACGCTTTAACCAAAAGCAGTATTCGCTGTACCGCTACGCCTTAACTCAATTATTCTTCCACCCAGTTTTCGAGGCTCATCTCAGCATAAGCTTGGAAAATCGCTCAGCTTCTGAGTCACAAGTGTAAGACGTTAATTGCACAGCTACCTTAATAATCGTACTTCGACACCTTCAATAGCTAGCTTTTCCCATGGACGATCTGTAGTGATAACGGGTTTGCTAAGGGATCTCGCTAAAGCGACACACAATCTATCGCCCAAAGATAGACCTAGCGGCTTCGTAGCGAGTCTAAGAATGCCTGCTGCGACGGATTGCTCTTCAGTAACAGCAATAACCTCTAAATTGAATTCATTAATCACCTCCTGAATTAATTCTTCCGAAAGTTCTTTCTCCGCAAGCTTCGCCACTACCTCTGATAAGTTAGTCGCACTGATAGCAGCATTACCGAAATACTGTTCAACGCTTTTAGTTCAACGCTTTTAGCCCCTACCTCTTCATTGATAAAAGCGAGCACGGCTGAAACATCTAAAACTACCTCACCCACGCTCAGACTCCTTCCGCCGGTCTTCAATTAGCTCATCTGCGAGAGAATATCCTGGCACAACAGACTTTCTGAGCGCTGCCCTGACCCTACTAAGCGCCGTCGTCCGGTTAGACATAACGTTATGCTTTTCAACTCTCCGATTCAAAACCAGCACAACTTCGTATTCGCCAGCCGGAACCTCTTCTGGCAACTGCATGAAAAGCCTACGGTCGTTCCCAACACTCACACTCGTCTCAATAGTCTGCACAATTTAGCTTTCACCTCTGTTTTGACTACTTCAATTTTGAGCCCTACACTCAGCTTATTATAAAAAAAAGAAACGATTAGCCAGATGGAGGGAGCTATGGCCAGTAAAAAGCAATCCACAGGCAACTGCGCCTTCTGCAACAAAGCACTTTCAAAAGGCGGCATGAGCAAGCATCTCACTAGCTGCAAAGTTCGGCAAAGCGCCATTGAAAAAGCCGATCAGAAAAAAGGGAAAGCCGAAACGCTCTACCATTTGCGTGTGCAAGATGCCTATCGCCCAGAATTCTGGCTCAACTTAGAAATGCGCGGCTCCAAAAAATTCATCGACCTAGACAACTATCTCAGATCCATCTGGCTAGAATGCTGCGGTCACCTCAGCGAATTTTCGCTCGGCGGTTTTGAAAACACGGTCGGCATGAGTCGCAGCATCGACGATGTGTTCAGCTACGCTGACGGCATCAACCACACCTACGACTTTGGTACCTCCTCAGAAACCGTTGTCAAAAGGGTCGCCACCCGCCAGGGAAAACCGCTCACCACCAAGCCCATTTTCCTTATGGCCCGCAACAACCCACCCACCGAAACCTGTATAAAATGCGGCAAACCCGCCACTCAGCTCTGCATAGAATGTATGTACGAAGACGAAACCTGGGGCACCTTATGCGATGAGCATGCTGAAACCCACCCTCACCACAACTACGGCGAACCAATGCTGTTAGTCAATTCGCCCCGCGTAGGCATGTGCGGTTACGAAGGCCCAGCCGAAGCGCCTTATTAGGTCTATGGCTTGCGATCGCGCACGAACATTTAGAGGCTTGGAAAATTTGCCTGTGGCGTAGTAGTTTTTGGGGCTTACGTGGCTTTGCGATTCAGATCGCGGGTAAGATGGTACACCCGACCTTTCTATAAGTTGTTCAAAAATCAGCGACTAGATTCGGGAATACTGCAAGCAGCAATATATTGAAAACTTTTTATGCAAGCATCACCCACAAAAGTTATTGATTACTTTAATGGTCAAAAGCAGAATTTGATTCCGCTTTTTCAGCGTCCCTACACTTGGAAAGAGGGGAATTGGCGAACGCTTTGGGATGATGTAATGGTGCAATACGACCTAGGCGACGAAGGCACGCACTTTATGGGAGCGATTGTTTCTGTCCCAGCGGTCGCCGTTCCGGTAGGCATAAATAAATATCTGATTATTGACGGACAGCAGCGCCTTACAACTATTTCTATCCTGCTCTGTGCCCTGAGAGATTGCTTAGACAAGAATTCCGCAGACAAGAATTCCGCTTCCAGGATTCAAGAAGTGTACTTAACTAATCGCTACTGTCCAGTAGAAGATACCCTGAAGTTTGTACCTACTCAAGCAGACCGAGACATATATCGTCAGATTGTGCTGGATCGCAAAGCGCCTGAAAGCGATAGCTTAATGGTTCAAGCCTATCATTTTTTCAAAAAGGAGCTAAAAAAAGGAGTCGATCTCAATGGTGATCCTCTAGATGCCGCCAAAGTACTGACAACACTTGAACAATGTCTCCAAGTCGTCATGATCAACTTAAGCAATGACGACGATCCCTACCTTATTTTTGAAAGCCTCAACTTTAAAGGTGAGCCACTTACTCAAGCTGACCTAGTGCGTAACTACTTGCTCATGCGTTTTCAGCACTCTATTACTTCAGAGGGAGAGCAAGAGCGTGTATATAAGGCTTATTGGGAGCCCTTGGAAAAAGCATTGGGTAGCAACCTTACAGAGTTTTTGCGCCACTATGTGATGAAAGATGGTGAAGACATTAAGCGCGGCGGCATTTATGCTGCCATCAAAGCCAAACTGAAATGTATGGAAACTTCATTAGAAATTGAAGCAGAAATGCAAGAAATGCAGAGATTTGGCGTAACTACTTAGGCTTAAAAAAATAGAGACATTTCTCAGTGCGATGCCGTCATTCAAGTAACTTGTAATCAAGCCACTCTCTTGTAGCATAGCCGTGGGTAAACAGCCGCCAAAAGACCAGCTCAGCGAAACAGAAATCCGAGCCATTTATGGTCAGGGAGAAGAAGCTGTGGTGAGCTTGGTGAGCCAGTTGATGGCACGTCTGAGTCAACTGGAAGCCGAAGTCAAAGAGCTGAAGGGACAGCTGGGTAAGAACA
>JBGTIK010000091.1:0-3429 GCA_041745715.1 Phormidesmis sp. | reverse complement strand
TCATCCAACTTTCAGTCGGGGTTCACATCATTTCTTGAGCCATCTTAATCATGGCTGGGCAAGACCCCTATCCTGAAATCCACGTCTGAAGAACGTTACAGCAATTGTTAAGCTGCTTTTGAATGACCTTTAGAGGGCTGGCCTATATGGCACAAGCTCAGCTTATGGACACAGAATCAATGGCAGGGCCGTAGGAAACTCTTGCTTTTTAGCTTTAGCATGATTGATCGCAATCGGTACTCTTTTCTCCTCTAAAAAACCCGGTGCCATTTGGCTCAAGCTCTGTGTAGCTAATGCGCTTACATCGCTGGCCAATGCTGAGGTTTGGGCGTCTGCTTGGCTATCGGCGATCGCTTGAAAGTGATGCAAAATCTTGAACAGCGGTAGGACAACTCGGTTGCCAAATTTGGGCAACTTTTGAGCGACTTGAGCGCGTATATGCGGCGCATCAGTGGTGATAAACAAATGCAGCGTAAAACCTAAAAACTCTTCAAAGCTCCAAGACTGAGCGCTTTCAAAAATACCTTCAACCTCAGACAAGATGCAAATGCTTAGCCAATCCTCACCTTGAAGGCTGTGCTGAGATTGTAGTTCGCTTAGTTGAGCAGCTGATAAAGGCATTGCTGATAGAGGCATATCGCTAAATGACAGCTCGAAGCTGACTGTAGACTTCAGTAAATCGTCGGCTTGGGTAACCCTATAAACTGGAATAAGGCGGCTTTGAAGAATTAAAAAACAATCTTCAAATAAAAAAATGCTTTAGCTTTAGATAGCTGACTAGGTATGTATCACTAGGCAGCTATCCGCAGGCTTTAAGGCTCGGCATTAGGCACGCTTTAAATGGCCTGCTTGCGGTTTCTACTTAAGTTGTACAACGTTATAAACTGTATTGCAAGCTACAGATCCAAATAATTGACTCTTTTTTTACAGGTTCCCTGACATTCGGTTTAGCCGATATTTTGTTTGGCAGACAATCTAGTGGGCAGCTTATCCAACTATTGTTGATAGGCAATAGTCATTCTTTAATAGCCTTTTTTAGCTGATTTAGTTTGTTGTCTGTGTATGCGCGGATGGTCTGAATGAGATAGAGATCTTCGTAGGTCAAGCGGGCGATCGCACTCAACACATACCCCTGATACCGCTCATTAAGCCCTACCGCAGCCAGCGTTTTCACTAGCGAAGTCTTGAGCTGAGCGTATTGTTCTATCGGCATCGTTTCGCTATTCAGCCGCTGGTCTTTAATCTGCACTCGACTCTGTTGTTCGGCCAAAATAAAGCTGTAGATCATCACCGCTTGGGAGAGATTGAGCGATGGCTGAAGGTTCACTTGTGGAATCGTCGTCAGGATATCGCATCGGCTCACATCTTGATTGCTCAAACCTGAGCGTTCACTGCCAAACACAATTGCGACCCGCTGTAGGCTGTCGCCTTTTTGCTGAAGGGCAGTGGGCAAATCGCGCGCGGCCAGATAGTGGTGCTTTTGCAATCGGTGGCGAGCAGTCGTGGCACAGGCCAGATCAATATCGCTCAGCGCATCGTCTAAGGCGCTGTACACGGTCGCAGATTCCAAAATCGACTCAGACCCATGCGCAAAGGCTTTGGCAACGCCGCTGATATGATCGGCTTGGGGGCGGACTAGCCGCAGATCGCTATGACCCATCGTATTCATGGCGCGGGCCGCTGCGCCAACGTTACCGGCTTCACCAGGCTCTACAAGAATGAACGAAAATTGGATGGCCAAGGGATTTAGAGAAAAAAGCTATAAAAAAAATTAGAGCGGTTTATAGAAATCTGCTAGATCAATTTACCTAGTTGATTGTATCGGTAGCAGGGCATCTATGAACCTGTGTTGCGATCGCTGCCCCTCACTCACCCAAACTGCTTAGACTTGCATTACTCAGCCTTGCCTGCTCAAGCCGTTCGCCAGATGGAGCCTATCGCCATGCCAAACACTATCCCCAATAGTACGCCAGATGCCTTCGCTCAGCAATCCTGTATTCCTTGCTCAGGCTCACTGCCACCTGCGACCGCCGAAGAAATTGTGGCGCTGCACCGCCACGTGCCGCAGTGGTCACTCATCAACACGGGAGGCATCAATCAATTGCAGCGTCAGTATCGGTTTTCTAATTTTCAAAAGGCGTTGGAATTCACGAATCGAGTCGGCGAAATCGCTGAACTCGCGGGCCACCATCCCGCGCTACTAACCGAATGGGGAAAAGTGACGGTCACTTGGTGGACTCATGCGATTGATGGACTCCACCAAAATGACTTTATCATGGCGGCGAAAACGGATGAAGCAGCCGTCTCTACTGCCGTCAGGTGATTTAGTTGGTTTGTTGTCTACGTTTTATGGTCTACAGTTTGCCTTTGCTTTTGGTGACGTGCTCCATTATCCGCAGTTTTTTGGCTTCACTGCTTTTGGTCGGTTCGGAGATGTTGTCGAGTTTGATGGTGGCGCTTTGGGCGAGGTGCTGTCTGATTTTTTGCTTGTCTGCCATGAAAATGGTGGGAGTAAAGGGCTAAATAAATGAATTTACTCTACAAAAAGAGTAACGCACAAAGCCGTTGCCCATCTAGCTTAAGTAGCTTCATTTTTCTCTACCTGTTAGTTTATCTTGATCGCCCAAGTCGGTACCGCAACTTAGCTGCCAAGCTGGGCTAGCCTGATAACCGTTGCTGAATAGCTGCAAGATTGTCGCGCATGGTGAGGGTGTTGGGATGATTTGGTTCGAGGACTTCTTCAAGAATGCTAAGGGCTTCGACCATTAAAGCAGCAGCTTCGGCAAGACGATCTGTATTGAAGTAGAGCGATGCCAAGTTATTCAGACTGGTGGCGGTGGAGGGATGGCGATCGCCCAGTTCGCTTTGACGGATTTCGAGGGCTTTGACATACAACGGTTCGGCTTCCGCATAACGGCCCTGCGAGTCATACAGCAACGCCAAGTTATTCAGGCTGGTGGCGGTGGAAGGATGGCGATCGCCCAGTTCGCTTTTGTAGATTTCGAGGGCTTTGACATACAACGGTTCGGCTTCGGCGTAGCGGCCCTGCGAACGATACAGCGCCGCCAAGTTATTCAGACTGGTGGCGGTGGAGGGATGGCGATCGCCCAGTTCTATTTTGTGGATTTCGAGCGCCTGGACATACAACGGTTCGGCTTCCGCATAACGGCCCTGCGATTCATACAGCCCCGCCAAGTTATTCAGACTGGTGGCGGTGGAGGGATGGCGATCACCTAGTTCTATTTTGTGGATTTCGAGCGCCTGGACATACAACGGTTCGGCTTCGGCGTAGCGGCCCCGCGATTCATACAGCCCCGCCAAGTTATTCAGACTGTTGGCAGTGTCGGGATGGCGATCGCTCAGTTCGGTTTTGCGGATTTCGAGCGCTTGGACATACAACAGTTCGGCTTTGGCATAGCGGCCCTGCGA
>JBGTIK010000090.1:0-27269 GCA_041745715.1 Phormidesmis sp. | reverse complement strand
TCGAGACTCATAACGTTGTTCTCCAACTATTGATTGTCCAATTAATGGACTTTACATCTAATATAGTAGGCGCTAGCTTACAGATGACTCTCTATCTAACGGGCGCTTTTGCTGAGGCCACCTATAGCTCAAAAGACGTATTCTAAGCTTATGACAGTTAATAACGATGCTCATTCAGATTCTGTCCTAAAACAGCCTTTTGAAAAATCACCCGTTAAAAAGAAAGTAGCCGCAGAGGGCTCAATACCCCACTCAACATCCCAGGAAACGGGTGCGCAGGAAGTAGATGAGAAAAAACCAGTTTTGCAAAAGCCCTATGAGCGGCCCGTCGCTAGACGACTGCCGCTTTTAGCCTGGATTCGCTACTATTTACCAGAAAGCATTCATCGTCCTGTAATTAAGACGGTACGAAAAACCACTCGAATGTGGGACGTGGATGGCGCTGACTGGGCCTGGATGGCGCATAATCCGGTGCCTTTGAAGAGTCTTAATCGCAGCTTGTGGCGTACGGCTGAGCCTTCTTTTAATTACTATATAATGCTGTTTCTCTCTAGCGTGATTTCTGCGCTGGGGCTGCTAGCAGGAAGCACAGCAGCGATCATTGGAGCGATGATTGTCGCGCCTTTGATGGGGCCAATTATGGGAATGGCGTTTGCGATGACGATGGGCAATCGGCGGCTGCTGAAGCGATCCGGGCTAGCCGTGGTAACGGGGGCATTGCTAACGGTAGGAACGGCTTATTTGATCTGTACATTGGTCGGGCTAAATACGCTAAATAGTGAGATTTTGGAGCGTACAAGGCCCACCTTAATTGATCTGGCGATTGGCCTAGCGGCAGGGGCGGCAGGATCTTTTGCGAAGACTCGGCGGGAGGTCGCGGATGCTTTGCCGGGGGTGGCGATTGCCGTTGCCCTCGTACCTCCCCTAAGCGTTATCGGCATTGGCCTAGCCTATGCGGACATGGGTATTGTTTCGGGTTCTACGCTGCTGTTTTTGACCAACTTAGCGGGCATTATTCTGAGCGGTGGCCTAATTTTCATCTGGCAAGACTACGGCTCCATGAAACGGGCGCGGCGAGGGCTGACGGCTTCGATGATCATACTGGGCTTATTGGGGATTCCGCTAGGGCTATCGCTGCGGGATCTGGTGATTCAAGAGCGAACGCGATCGCTGGTCAGCACCCTGATTCGTCGTGATACCGAAACTTTCCGAGAAACCAACATCCAGCGGCTGCGAGTCAGAACCGAAGGTAAGCTATTACAGATCAAGCTAGATGTGGCAGCTCCAGTTAACTCTATTTCAGCAAATCAGGTGGATCTCGTACAGCAGTTTTTAGAAGATGAGCTGGAACGCCCGGTGACATTGGCAGTTAGTGTTTTTCCGCTGGAAGAGTTTTCAGCGGGCAACCAAACTAAGCCGGATTAAGAACTGCTCACAAACATAGAACGAAAACCTAACAGCAGCCCACACTTAACTATGCGCTGGTTCTATGCGTTGGCTCTCAATAGTTTAGGCAGTGCTAGGGTAAAGGTGCTGCCTTGGCCGACTTCTGACTCTAGCGTCAGGGTGCCTTGGTGCATTTCGGCAATTCGCTTAGAAAGGTGTAGCCCTAGTCCACTGCCTGCGCGCATGTGATCGCCTTGATAGAACCATTCAAAAATTCTTTCTTGGCTGTCTGGCGCGATGCCCGACCCGGTATCGACGACAGCGATTTCAATGGCTTCAGGAGAGGGAATGGCCTCACAGGTATGGGTATTGATTGATAGCCGTACGGTAATGCTGCCTTTGTCTGTAAATTTGATGGCGTTGCCGATCAAGTTGGTGAGCAGTCGCCGCAGTTCGATGCGATCGCCCATGGTTCGATAGCCGCCGGTTTGAGGCGTGCTTTCCGGAATATCTAGCGTAAGGGTAACGCCTTTTTCCTCGGCCAAAGGCTTAAGCTCTTGCACAATTTCTTTAGCTAAATCGTAAATCGAGAGCTGTGAGAGCACTAGCTTTTTCTGGCCCGCTTCATGGCGATACACTTGCAGCAGCGTATTGGTCATTTGCAACAGGTTTTCATTGTTAGTGATGACATTGCTAATCGCTTCGCTCATTTCTTCGGGAGGCTCACCAAATACGCCCTGTAAAGAAAGGTTGAGCATTCGGGTAGCGGCCACCAAAGGCGTGCGCAAATCGTGCGTCAAGCGGGCGACAAAATCGTCGCGCTGACGAATCATTTCTGACTGTTCATCAATGCTGCGCTTGAGGCGGATGAGCGATCGCACTCTCGCCATCAGCTCGTTGATGTCAAACGGCTTACGAATAAAATCGTCTGCACCCGAATCTAGACCTTCGGTGAGGCTAGAGTGATCGTGGGCGGTCACTAGCAAAATGGGAATGTATGGCAGGTTTTTATTTTGCCGAATGCGCCGAGTCACTTCGTAGCCATCTAGCCCAGGCATCATGACATCTAGCAAAATCAGCTCTGGTGGCTGATCTGTGACGTACTTTAGCGCGGCCTCACCATTGGTTACGCAGTCAAGCTTGTAGTTGTCAATATCTCCCAGAATAGATTCTAGGATAAATAGATTATCTGGAATGTCGTCAACAGCTAGGATTGTCACAGTTTCTTCTATCACGAACCTTTTAAGCTTTTTTTAATGGGGTAAACGTTTGATATAGAGCTTTTAACAAGACTCAGGGAAATGCTCAAGTACTTTGTTGCCAGAACGTGCTGCCAGAGTATACAAACATTTCTAGAGCAATGTAACACTCTAACCAGCAGTCGCGTTTACGACCATAGACATAGCTATTGAGGGATGGCGCAAAATGTTTGTGGCGATCCCCGCATCTTTAAAGCCGCGATTAGCCGTAATGAGCTGTGAGCCGACACTAGAGGTGTTTAGCATGAGCCAACTTGCCAGTAGTAGGTCGCTCAGCGCCACGATGGCTGTTATCTATAGAAGAAACATATCTATCATTCTGTGCCTGCACTTTTCTAGGTAGCGTTACTCTAAACACAGACCCTGCATCCAGATCGCTTTGCAGCGTGATGTTGCCGCCCATCATGTTGACCAGTGAATGGGTAATGGCTAAGCCCAAGCCTGTACCTGCATACTTGCGTGTTACCTTTTGATCCGCCTGATGAAAAGGATCAAAAATGTATGCTTGCTCAACGGCGCTAATGCCGCAACCCGTATCGGCCACAGAAATCAGTATTTCATTTTTTTCGGCTGATTCGTCGATTCGATCTGATACCTGTACTTGAACCCAACCGCTGTCTGTAAACTTGATTGCATTAGAAAGTAAGTTAACTAATATTTGGCGCAATCTCATTTCGTCATTAAAAACCACTGCTGAGGCAAGGTCAATTTCTATCTCTAGGCAGAGAGACTTTTGAGCCGCGAGGGCTCTAATTTCTTCGGTTGTGCTAGTGACCAAATCTGCCAAGTTTATTTCGTTTACATCTAAGTTCAAGCGTCCGGCTTCGATTTTAGAAAACGCTAAAATGTCATTAATCAATTCCAGCAAGTTGCGGCCATTAGCTAGCACTCGCTCTAGCATATTTCTTTGGTGATCGCTGAGTGCCCCTTTGGTTTTGCTGAGTAGTATTTGAGAAAAGCCAATGATGGCATTTAGCGGGGTTCTTAACTCATGAGACATCGTGGCCAAAAATTCAGACTTGAGCCGTGATACCTCTTGCAGCCTGAGATTTTGACGATAAATATATTGACGCTGGCTTTCTAATTCGCGGTTTTTCTCTTCTAAAAGCTTGTTTTTTTCTCTTAAGTCGTAGTTGACTTGCTCAATCAGACTTTCGGCTTGATACATTCGTAAGGCGCTGCGCATCAGCCGGGCAATCGCCTCCGCAGATAGCTTGCTTTTGGGCAAATATTCCGAAGCGCCCGCCTTCATCAGCCTGACGGCGGTTTGCTCATCGCCCTGGCCAGTGAGCACAATCAGCGGCACTTTAATTCCTCTTTGCCGAATTAGCTTAGTCAGATCTAACCCACTTTTACCCGGTAGGTTATAGTCTAAAAAGATACAGTCGTAGCTTGCGTGCTCGATTGCTGCTAGGGCCGCATCGGCATCATTAACTACTGAAATAGACGTTTCAAAGGCGGTTGTATTGAGGACTCGACGCAATGCCATACAATCGACCTCATCGTCGTCAACAATGAGCACATTCAGAGTTTGATCCAAAGGGCTAGAGATCATTTTAATTCATCTTCGACTCATCTGCGGCATCGGGCAGCTGTTCTTATCAGGCTAACGTAATGAAGAAGCCAAACTACTTCACCTACAGACAGACATCGGCCTGCTTCAATCTGCAACCTCTATCAATCTGCAACCTTTATGAGTCTCTTCATATTGGCTAAGGATTATTGGTTAAGGAATTTCGCATAGTGTCCAGTAGCGGTTGAGGGCGGCCATGACTTCAGCAAAGCTGGCGAAGGTGACTGGCTTTAGGATGTAGCCTGCCACGTTGAAGTTAAAGGCTTCAATGCGATCGCGCTCCTGATTAGAAGTGGTGAGCACAATCACCGTTGTGGCCTTGAGCTTAGAATCTGCTCGCAGCGCCCTTAAAAAGTCAATTCCTCCCATTTTTGGCATATTGAGATCGAGTAAAACCAATCGTCGAAACGACGGCATTTGTATTAAGGCTGACTCATTTCGCAAAATCTCCAGCGCTTCTAGCCCATTATTAGCAATAAATAGAGGGTTAGTAATGTTAGCTTTTTTGAAAGATCGCTGCACATTCATCACGTCTACTCTGTCGTCTTCGACTAGCAAAATATTGGTGATCGCCACTTCCAATTTTTCGTTCATCTTCTCACTCATTGAACTCTTCTCACACTCACCTTTACATCCATACAGCCTTTATACAAAATTTTCTACAGTCTTTTTGTAAATTATTTACGGCTTTCACACAATCTTTTTCTCTCTTTTCTTTACAGAGTTCTCATCGAATAGCCGCCGCAGTGTCACGATTGGGCGGCGATTTTGGCCAAGTAAATCGAAACTTACTGCCTTCACCGACTTGAGAGGAGAGCATAATTTCACCGCCTTCAGCTCTGACTACTTTTTGCACAATGCTTAAGCCAATGCCTGTGCTCTCGAAGTCATCTCGTGATTGTAGGGTTTGAAAAATCGTAAAAATCTTTTGATGATAGTCCGGATCGATGCCAGGGCCATCATCAGCAATACAAAATTCGTAGAATTTACCCCGCTCACGAACAGAGATCTGCACCCGGCCATCCGCTCGGTCATGATGCTTGATGGCATTGCTAATCAGGTTTGAAAACACCTGCGTTAGCAGCAGCTTCTGAGATTGTAAGATGGGCATATCAGGCTCAATTTCGACCGTGAAAGCGCTCGGCGGCGAAAGCGAATCGAGAATGTCATCTAGTAATTCTTTCACATCTATGCGCTCGTAGCTCTGCTGAATGCGGCCTATGCGAGAGTATTCCAGAAGGCCGTTGATCAGCCCTTCCATCCGATGCACTCGGTTTTTGAGCAAATCAAACTGCTCTACATTTTCGGGCGGTAGGCTACTGCCTAAGTCTTCTTCAATCCAGGTGGCAAGATTAGCTATTGCTCTTAACGGCGCTTTGAGATCGTGAGAAGTCACATAGGCGAACTGATCGAGCTCTTGGTTGCGCTGCTCTAGCAGTGACATCGCATCTGTCAGTAGCTGATTGACGGTGAGTAAATCATTTGTGTAGCGTTGCAGATCGAGCGCTGCTTGCTTACTGGCCGTAATGTCTTCAAACGCGACGCCCACGCAGTGGTTAGCCAATGGAAAAGCTTTGACGGCAAAAAAACGCTGCTCACCCTGAGTATTGGGGTGCTCATCTGCGTAGGGGATTTCGCCTAAGTCGTAGGGCTCTCCAGTGCGGACAACATTGGCGTAAGTTTGCGGAATATCAGTCTCAACTAGAGCCGGAAATATCTCTGGCAGTGTTTTTCCGAGCGTGCCTTCCATCGACATGCCGACAAATTCACCAGCCGCTGGATTCGTCGCAATCAGCTCCAAGCTGTTCACGTCGTCTAGATCTTTGAGTTGCCAGATGTGTAGCCCCACCTGCATATTTTTCACAGCATCTGCATATAGCCGCGCTTCGGCCTTGGATTTCTCAGCTCGGCTATGGGTCTGTCGTTCTGTTGCTAGCAGCTCTAAGTAGCGTTCTTGAGCAGTTGTGAGCTGCTGAGTTCGCGCGGCCACTCGATCTTCTAAGGTTCGGTTAGATTGTTGAATATCGGGGTTGCTATCAATGGCTAATGGACTGGCTAGTTGAGGGCTGGCCACTTGGCGGGCAACACAGTAAAGTCGCCGCGTATCAGTAGGCACGTCTCCAGCGGACAAATCTACAGCTGAAATTGTCCAATCTAGCCTGTGCCAATGATCGTCGGCTCCGATAGAGCGATTGGTGAAGTGAGCGATCGCCCTAGCTCTATTGGTGGTAGTGGTGGTGGTGGTGGCAAAATCGGCAGAATCTGCTATCCCTAATCGCAATTGATCGATAGCGGTTTGGGTCGCCACGCGATCGCTGGGGTGGGCTAATGAAGGAAGGGTGCGATCGCGCATGGCTGCATGGCCATATCCCAACAGTCGCTCAAACGCTGGATTGACCTGAAGGCAATGCCCGTCACCATCTAAAATGCACATGACATCAGCCGATAGCGTGAAAAAAAGCGCCAGATCAGCCGATGGTGAATCAGTATTGGCAAAAGCATCAGAGACAGAATCAGGCACAGAATTCATTGAGACGTAATGGTATAAGCTGGTTATCTCAAAAGAATAGCAAAACTATGCTCTGCCCAACGGATGAGCTCACCGCAGGCTTTGTCATTCTCCAGACAGATGCATAGATGATCACTTTTGACGCATTTTTAGTGAGGTAGATTGCAACAATTGGCAGACATATGGTGCCCTCTTCTGCCCTCTCCCCAGAAAAATCAGAGCAAAATTCGGAGCAAGACCCCAACATGACCCCTTTAGAAGACGAAATTAGCGTTGCCCTAGTCGAAGACCACGATTTAACTCGCATGGGTCTGAGAGCTGCCTTTCGTCAGGCGGGCCTGAGGTTTTTGGGTGAAGCAGATACCGGTGAAAAGGGGCTGAGCTTAATTACGGAGATGCGGCCTGATGTCGCGATTGTGGATGTGGGCTTGCCTGATATTGACGGCATTGAGATGATCCAACGGTTCAAAAAAGCGCATCCTGAAAGCGAAACTCGGATTTTGATGCTAACAATGCATGACAGCGAAAAAGCGGTATTGGCTGCTTTTGCTGCCGGAGCTGACTCGTATTGCACCAAAGATATTGAAACCAAGGACCTCATTACAGCGATCAAGGAAACTTGTGCAGGTAACTCTTGGATTGATCCTTCTATTGCCAGCTTAGTGCTCAGCCAAGTCAAGCCCTCGGCTGCTGTGGGTGAAAACTTTAGCAGCAAAACGGTAGAGATTCGAGCGGTCGAGCCTGAGTATGAGCAAATTATTGATGCTTATCCATTGACCGCCCGTGAGCTAGAAATTTTGGAGTGCATCGTTTCTGGCTGTAGCAACGCGCAGATCGCAGAAAAGCTGTTTGTCACCGTGGGTACGGTTAAAACCCACGTTCGCAATATTTTGAACAAACTAGGGGCCAGCGATCGCACTCAAGCCGCCGTTCGCGCCCTTCGATCTGGCCTGATTAGCTAACCAACCTCATCAGCTAACCCAATCGCCTAAACCAGCGTTTGGGCTCTTCTACTTCTACCTATTCTAACGGCTGAGCGTGCTCACAGCCAGTGTTACAGCATTATGAGGTAATCCAGGTGGGTTACCTTTTTTTCTTTCTATTTATATTTCCGCTTATATTTCAGTCGCCGTTATCTTCTGGGTAAATTATGATTTCTAGTCGTATGCTTTGGTCACTACTCAAACAGACCGTCGCCGAATGGCAGCGCGATAAAGCCTCAAGGCTGGCTGCTGCGCTAGCTTATTACACCATTTTTGCATTAGCACCCGTATTGATTATTGCGATCGCGGTTGCCAGCTTTCTCTTTGAGCAAAGCACCGTCCAGACTCGTATCATTGAGCAAATGCAGGGGCTTTTGGGCGAGAATGCTGCCGGACTGATTCAGGAAATGCTCACCAGCAATGCTCAGCGTGAGGGCGGTCTATGGGCCAGCGTCATTAGTGTTGGGCTGCTGATCGCCGGTGCTTCAGGATTGTTCGTTCAATTGCAGGATGCGCTGAATACGGTGTGGAATGTAACACCCAAAAAAGACGCCGGGATTAGGAAGCTGGTGCGCGATCGCATCCTCTCTTTTGGCATGGTGCTGGTCATTGGCTTTTTGCTATTAGTGTCACTCATGCTCAGCGCTGTGTTATCCGCCCTGAGTGGCTCGGTTGCTAGCAGCGCCATTGGGGATATTTTGACTGGCTGGGACGTGGGCTGGCAACTCCTGAACGCTGCCGTTTCCTTTGGCGTTATCACCTTGTTGTTCGGCTTGATCTATAAGGTGCTTCCCGATGCCAAAGTCGCTTGGGGCGATGTCTGGATAGGCGCTGCCCTGACGTCGCTGCTGTTCACCATCGGCAAGACGCTGATTGGACTGTACCTGGGCAATAGCAGCGCCGCTTCCGCCTATGGCGCAGCCGGATCGCTTGTGGTGCTGCTGCTGTGGATTTATTACTCGGCGCAGATTCTACTGTTCGGGGCGGAGTTTACGCAGGTTTATGCCAATCGCTTGGGCGATCGCATCCAGCCCGACGAAGACGCCACCTATGCCGCCGATGCCACGCCTGCCGAAAAAGGAGAAGTAGCAGCATCTGAAGCGGAATTTGAAGCAAAGTCTGAAGCGAAGCCTCCGCAAATGCCGCAGACCCGTTCACAATACCAAGCTCAGCACAAAGCCCACCAGCATGGGCTGAGACTTTCCCAGCGACAGCGCCTCAATGAACTACAGCAGAAATCCGAGCCCAAAGAATAAACAACTATAGTCCCTCAGAGCGCTGTTTACTGACTCTGACGAGAGAGGCCGTCGAAAATCAACTTCACTTACACTGAGCTGCATTCTAGAAACACGGTATTCAATAAGGTATCTATGAGTTCACAAGATCTAGGCATCAGCGAACAGGCAATTAGCAAAACTGTTGAAGCAGGCATCAAGTCTCAGCTAGACGACGCTGAAGCCCTTAATGTAGAAATTCACACCGATCCTCTCAAACTAGCGCAAGGACAAATAGATAGTGCCACTCTAGAAGGGAAAGGGCTCGTGATTAAAGATGACTTGCGCACTGAAGCGATCGCGCTTGAAACCGATGCCGTTAACATCAATCTGCTTAAAGCCGCCTTTGGCAATATTGAGCTAGAGCAGCCAACTGACGCCAAAGCCTGCGTCACGCTCAAAGCCGAAGACATTGAGCACGCCTTCAATTCTGGCTATGTCAAACAAAAGCTCAGAGGCCAGAAAATTACCTTGCCCTCAGGTGAAACCGTTACCACCGATGCCAGCAACGTGCGCTTTACGCTACCAAACGCCGATACTTTCAAAATAGAAGCAGACATCATGCTCATGGAGAAAGTAGAAACGCATCACGTCGCTTTTACCGCGAAGCCGCAAATCATTGAAGGGGGACACCAGCTGACGCTAGTCGATGTTCATTACGAGAACGACGACAATAGCGATCTCGAACTTGCCCAGTCACTGATTCGCAGTACCGAAGATCTGTTGGACTTACGCAACTTCGAGATGGGGGGTATGAACCTCAAATTCGAGCAATTGGACATTAAAGCTGACAAGTTGATCGTCACTGCCCAAGCCAATATTCAATCGCTCGACTTCAGCTAAGATTCGTTTAAATTTCTCTTTTACGCTATTTCTTTCTTTTGGCTCTCTGTACACAGCTCTTTGTATAAATCTGCATAAAACAGTGTAAAGGCGTACAAAAAGTGTGCAAAAAGGGCCAAAAGAGCTTATCCCCGATTAAATATTCCTAAAGAGCGGCAATCTCAGTCTTTTGAGCGAAGCCAAAAGACATGCTTCATTCTTATGGGAGAGGAATAAAACAGCCCAAAAAGTCTTAATGGATAAGACAACTATTCTCGTACGGAAGAGAGCGCATTCGCTATGGAACTTTATAACGGCCTGATAATGGCCATACACTCTTATTCAGGGAGCTATTTAAACAGCTGGCTAGCCCAAGCAGTGAGTCCAGAAATTGACACCTTGCAGGCTGTTCCGGTAGGCGTTCCGGTGGCTGTACAAGGCCCACAGGTAATTATTGCGGTGCTTTCTGGCGTCATCTTAGCCTTTGGTTTTCAACTGCTGCTGACTAACTTATCAATGGCGGCAGGCGTTTCTTACGTTGCGCACTCCGGCAGCTCTAGCCATTCCAATGACCACTCCGATAGCCATTCTGACAGCTCTAGCAGCGACGACAGCGGCACTAGCATTAAGACGATTGGCCTCGCTTTTGGCCTATGGACGCTGATTACAGTGAGCTTAGCGCTGTTTTTTGCCTGTTGGTTAGCCGTTAGGCTCAATGTGTATCCCGATCCTTGGACTGGGGCCATTACCGGCTTAGTGATCTGGGCGCTTTATTTTTCTTTGCTCACTTGGTTTAGTTCAACAGCTGTTGGTTCTTTGATTGGCTCGGTTGTAAAGTCAGCGACTAATGGGTTTCAGGCCATGGTTGGCACAGCGACAGCGGCCATCGGCGCAAAAAGTGCTGGCAACGAGATTGTGCACACGGCTGAGGCGGCAGCAGCAGCGATTCGCCGCGAACTGACCACCGGTTTGGATACCTCAGGCATCCAAGATAGCTTGCAAGAGTATATCGCGGGTCTGCGCTCGAATGAGGTAGATGTTTCTTCAATCGAAGAAGAGTTTGAGCGGCTAATTCGCAGTTCTGAGCTGGCTAACAGCGATAAAGACGCTTTGCCAGAGGTAGATAGCAGTCTGTTTGAGAAGCTGTTGAGCGATCGCTCCAACCTCTCTAAAGAAGAAACAAAGCGCCTTGCCAAGCGTCTACAAAGCGTGTGGGAGCGCAACACCGGCAGCAGCAAAGGCATGAATGAGCTAATGGCTTTCGTGGCTTCAGCAACGGGCGGGCAGCTTGCCTCCAAAGGTCTAAGCGATCAGCTCAGTAATTTAATCAATGAAGTGCGCCAAAACCGCACCCAGGGCAACCAAAGCGGCAATCAAGGCAGCGACCAAAGCGATTCTGGCAACAACAACAGCGCGGGCCCGGTTCAGCAGGTGCTGGCTCAGGGCATGAATACCCTGATTGGCATGGTCATGGGCAAGCTGGATCTCTCTGATATAGATGCCAGCAAGATCATTGGCCAAATCAAGTCTGCACAAAGTGAGATTCAGGGAGGCGTTGCCAATCAATCTGACAAGCTTCCTTCTCAGATGCGCGATGCGGCGGTGGCGGATGACAACTTGATCAAAGCTGACGCTGAAAGCTACCTGCATCATGCCTATCTCAGTGAGCTAAAGTCACCTGAGCTAGAAGAGAACTTCCGCAATGTTCTTTACGATAGCGATGCCGATGAAACCGAAATGCGCCATCAGCTTTCGGGCATTAGCCGTAAGACTTTTATAGATGTGCTCTCTGCTAGGGGAATGCTCACTCAGTCAGAAATCAGCGACATGGCTACTCGCCTAGAAATTGTTCGCCAAGATGTGCTCAAGAACGTAACCTTTGCGGAAGCTGCCGCTGCTGAAAAGCGAGTGCGCCAGAAAATGGAGGCGTTCTTCAAGTACTCGCCTGCTAGTGAACTCACGTCTGAAATGGGTGATCGCGCTTTCAAAGCGCTGATCGAAGAAGAGCCATTAGATGGAGATTACTTACGCGATCGCCTGGGCCAACTCGATGCTAATTACTTCCGTCAGTTCTTGCTCTCACGCGATGACGTCGCGGCTCATGAAACTGCTGAACACTATGCGCAACTTTTAGAGCGAGTAATCGCCGATGCTGAAGGCGTAGACAAAGCCGCCAAAGTTCGCTTGCAGCAACAGCAGCAGTCTATTGAAGATTATCTGCGCAGTACCGGCAAAGACGAACTCAACCCCGAAGGCATCAAACGTGAGCTGAAGCTGTTATTGTCAGAACCTGACCAAGGCATTAGCAGCATCCGCAGCCGGGTCTCTCGCTTTGATCGCGATACCTTTGTGAAATTGCTTGCTCAGCGCCCTGAGTTTTCAGAAGGCGACGTCAATCAAGTGATTGATTCTGTTGAAGAAAGCTGGGTATCAGCGATTCATACCCCGCAAAAAGTCACCGCTCAAGCTCAAGCCAAATATGATGAAGCGACTACGGCTATTGCTGATTATTTGCGTAGCACCGGTAAGCCCGAGCTGAGCCCGACCGGCATCAAGCGCGACTTGCAAAAGCTTCTAGACAATCCTAAGGTAGGCGCTAGAGCCATTCGCTTCCGCCTTTCTAAAATGGATCGCGATACGCTCGTGCAGCTTTTGAGCCAGCGCGATGACTTGAGCGAAGCTGAGGTCAATGAAGCAATTGACAATACTCTCTCAACGATTCAGAGCCTGATTAGATCGCCTCGCCGTTTGGCCCG
This sequence comes from Phormidesmis sp., assembly GCA_041745715.1. Classification (GTDB taxonomy): domain Bacteria; phylum Cyanobacteriota; class Cyanobacteriia; order Phormidesmidales; family Phormidesmidaceae; genus Phormidesmis. The sequence goes on along the minus strand of JBGTIK010000090.1, from coordinate 14,707 downwards.
CAGAGCTCAAGCAGCTAGCCAACGTCAAGCTCTATCGTTCCAATCTGCGTTGGATGACTATTTGAGCAATACCAACAAAGAAGAGCTAAATCCTGAAGGTGTCAAGCGTGACTTGAAGCTGCTACTGAGCGATCCTAAACTCGGCGCTAGTAAGATCGGAGATCGCCTTTCTCAAATGGACGACTCGACGATGGTGGCGCTCTTGGCCCAACGCTCCGACATGACTGAAGCCGAAGCCACTGAAGTAGTTGCGCGCATTGCCGATGTTCGCCATCAGGTAAAAGAGCAAATTCGCAGTATCCAGCGCAGTGTTGAGTCGGCGATTGAGCGCATTTTCGCCCGTGTTCGTCAGTATTTAGACTCTCTAGATCGCCCAGAGCTAGATTATTACGGCATCAAGCGCGACATGCGGACGATGTTTGACGATCCACAGGCAGGATTTGCAGCGATGCGCGATCGCCTCTCTCAGTTTGACCGCGACACCCTTGTTGCCCTCGTTAGCTCTCACGAGCGCATCTCTGAGCGCGACGCCAACCGCGTCATTGATCAAATTGAGTCTGCGCGCGATAGCGTTCTAACCAAAGCCCAGCGGATAGAGCAGCAAATTGAAAGCCGCCTCCACAGCATCAAAGCCCAAACTCAAAAGCAGATAGAAGATACCAAAGTCGCTGCTGAGGCTGCTGCTTGGTGGTTGTTTGCTACCGCTCTGATTTCGGCTATTGTTTCCGCTGTAGGTGGCGCGATCGCGGTTTAGAGCTTACACAGCCTGCTAGAAACCGCCGTTACATCATTCGCTAGTTACATCATTATTTCCTAACCTATCCGCTTCTCAATCGCTCCCTTCCCTGGGCCTTTGAGAAGCGGATTTTTTAATCTTTAAAACAGTAGCCGTTTGCTCAACATTTCCCAGTCGTTTCCTAACATGAAGATATGTTAATATTTATATCAAGTCATCTTTTGCTGACTTGAATAGACTCTTTTATCGTCTCGACTTTCAACGTTTCATCCGTTGTACTTAATAACCGGTTTTTATGTCTTACACCGTTGCTTCTGCTCGTAACATCTTCCCCAGCACCGTGTCTGCTGATGCTGTTCCAGCAACCATCGCTCGGTTTAGCCAACTCAGTGCGGAAGATCAGTTAGCCCTCATTTGGTTCGCTTATCTTGAAATGGGCCAATCTATTACGATTGCGGCTCCCGGCGCTGCCAACATGCAGTTTGCTGAAATCACTATGGACAAAATCAAGAACATGACGCCGCTTGAGCAGTCTCAAACCATGTGTGATTTGGCCAATCGCGCTGATACCGAAGTTTCTCGTACCTATGCCACTTGGACGCCTAACATCAAGCTAGGCTTCTGGTATCGTCTTGGCGAGTGGATGGAGCAAGGCTATGTCGCCCCCATTCCTGAAGGCTATAAGCTATCCGCTAACGCCGCTGCCGTTTTGCAAGCGATTAGAGGGCTAGAGTCTGGTCAGCAAATTACTGTGCTCAGAAACGCCGTCGTTGATATGGGCTACGACAGTAGCAAGCTCGGTAGCTATAGCCGCGTTTCTGAGCCGGTAGTTGCCCCCAAGTCTATTGGTCAGCGCACTCAAGTCTCAATCGAAGGCACCGATAATGCCACCGTATTGAGCTACATGAACAGCCTAAACGCAAATGATTTTGACGCATTGATCGAGCTATTTGTAATTGATGGCGCACTCCAACCCCCTTTCCGCAAGCCCATTGTCGGTAAAGAGACGATTTTGCGGTTCTTCCAAGAAGAGTGCCAAAACCTCAACCTGATTCCTGAGCGCGGCGTGACTGAATCTGCGGAGGACGGCTATACCCAAATTAAAGTGACCGGCAAATGCCAAACGCCTTGGTTTGGAGCTGCCGTTGGTATGAACATCGCTTGGCGATTTTTGCTCAATCCTGAAGGCAAAATCTTCTTTGTTGCGATTGATTTGCTAGCGTCGCCCAAAGAGCTGCTTAACTTGGTTCGCTAATTAGGTTTGTTGACTGCTAGAGATTATTCAATTTCTCACAGTCCGGCGTTAATCTCCTTGGGGTATTTCTCTACAGCCTGTCTGAGCTTTGCCTGAGACTTGTCTGGAAAGATTTAACCTTAAGGAGATTATTAAGGGTGACGGTCTGTTGATTTTTTGGGAGTTTTCACGTAATGATTAAGACCAGGATATAAATTTCATTTAAGATGACGCAACAAACTGAAGTTCAATGGAGTCAGCAAGAGCGAGATATTGCAGAAGCAGCGCTTAAAAACGCTTATGAGCGCGAAGTTGCAGGTTTAATTAGAGGGGTTCGTGAGCAGGCTAGCTTAGTATCTACTACTGAGCAAATTTGGCATCTCCATGACTTCTTGAGTGCTAGAAGACATGAGATTGATGGCAAGTATGATGATCGAGAGCCCTTTCTTATCTTTACTTTATCAAGACTAATCAAAGACGGACTGTTAGACTTAAGCGAACTAGAAGGGCTAGCAGCGGATAAACGTGCCAAAGTGAAAATTCTCACTCGGATGTAGCCTTTTGCTCAATTAAAAAAGGATAAAAAAAGGAAGCCTGTCTTTAGCGATAGGCTTCCTTTTTTTATGTTTGATGTAAGCGATCTGGTCTTCACCAGATCGCTACTTGTAAAACCGGACAGGATCTATGTGAGATCTATACGTCATCTATTTGTCGGTAAGCAATCCGCTGGTGTAGGCATCGCCGCTATAAGCTGCTACTCGATTGCTAAAGTCTGTCTCTTGGCCGGTTACGACTTTTGCCATTTGCTCAAACGACTCAGAGCGCCAGTTACGTTCATGAATGGGCTTGGTCTGCTCACCGCGAAAATAAGCCTGAGTGCCAATAATTGAAACACCTACCCATCCGACCAAAAACACTAAACCTAAGATTGTCATCATGGTATTTTCTCCAATTGTTTGCGGTTGAAATTATCTGTATCAGATGTATCAGAACGGCTAGCCGTAGCAAAGTCTGTAAGCAATAAATCTTCAGTCGTTCTTCAGTCGTTCTTTAGTCGCTTTGACGCTGCTAGAACGCTTACAGATGATCTAAGTGATCTATGCGGGGCGGGCCTGAATGCCTTTCTATGTAAACTAATGTAACACACATGTTACGTTTTTTATATTTAATTGACATATTTATTTTTCTGTGAAGCAAAGATTTAATTTCTGACGCGATCGCCCGACTGTCAGCCAAAAGGCCAGCAAAAAGCCAACCAGAATAAGCTTTCTGGTTGGCCTCTTAGATTTACAGTGTCAGGAACTATCTAGGTACGCAGGGCGGAATTAGAAAGTCCTTCGCTGTTAAGCCGGTTGATTTACCTATCGATTTGCCTGTTGATTTGTGAGAGCACAAGCACTAGGTAAAGACAGTAAAGCGAGACATTAGAAGTGGAAACTAGGGCGTAATGTCTTCTAAAGCTTCTTTGATATTCCCTTCAATCGTGGAGCCTTTGGCGTTATCAGGGCTGATCATATTTTCTTTGTTGGCTGCGCCCTGCACACCGTTTAGCCCTTCTTGGGAGTTCTTAGTGACGCTTTCGGCGTCGTTATCACTATCAATGGAGCCGGAGATAGCTTTCTCAGATTCCTTTTGAACACCTTCTAGCTGTTCTAACCCTTTAGACTTGTCTGAGCGATCTGAGCGCATACCGCCAAAAGCATAAGCAGGCGACATGCTCGAAAAGATTAGAAGGGCGCAAGCTGCGGCGATCGCGAAAGGTCGCAACCGAGCAAACAGCGCAGTCATGCGATTCAAAACACTTTTCATTAAAATTCCTCCTCAGGAATATTAAAATTACAAAACTAACTGCTAAGACCTAACGGCCAAGACCCCACTGCCAAGATCTAGTTGAAAAAGTCCTTAACAGACTCAACAAAGCCACCCGTCGCGTCCTTCGCATCATCGCCTGCATCAGATGCAGCCCGCTTAGCACGACCGACATCGCTTTGAATTTTTCCGCCCACCTCATCAGTAGCGCCGTCTAGCCGTCTAGCTGCACTATCTAGCTTATCACCGACAGAATCATCCGTTTCTCCTGTGATCCGGCCAATACCTCGTTTGGCTTTGCCCGTGGTTTCTTTAATAGCGCCTCCAAGCTGATCGCTAGTGCCTTCACCTGACATCCGATCTAGCTCTGCGGCTGCTCGTGAATTTACAACATCAGCGGCGGCGTCGGAGCCAACTGCCATTGCACTGGGCACGTAGCTAACAAACAGGCCACTGGCGATCGCGGCTGTCACCATCAAACAGCAAAGACCGCGTAGAGCCCACTGCTTAAGCCCTTCGACGCTGAACCTTTCGGAGTATTGCTTCATAATAACCATAATAAGTAAGCTGCCTACTCATAAAAATGAGTCATTGACGACCTCACCATGAAATCGCGTTATGAAGCCCTATACCATCCGCCTTCTGGATGATTCACTAGCATCTTTAGAAAGAGAGCATAAGGTGAACCTAGCCAGCACTAACAAAGCAACAAAAATTCACTGAAACTTAGCGAAAATAGGGCTATAAGGCACTGACAGGAAAATGGTCGCGCCAAGGTCGCACTCGCTCATACGCTGCCGAAGCCTTTAAAACCAACGTATATCCAGGCGTTGCTAATTTAGAGTATGAATTGAATTCTGGACTATTTGAAAGCGCGTTCAAATCCGGGAAAAATCATACCGCTATTCAGCCACGCCTGAGAGCTGCCTGTGAGAACTGCTTTTCACAGGCTAAATTCCTTTATCCTTAAATGCTTTTAGAGTCGAAGCGGGTGGGGGGAATCGAACCCCCATCATTAGCTTGGAAGGCTAGGGTTTTACCACTAAACTACACCCGCATAGGCTATTAGTTAACTATAGCTTAGACACCTTATCACGTTTTGGGCTGAGTGCATATGGGTCAATGCATTCAGCTGCGGTTTTTATGGCGCTGTGTCGGATTGAGATTCCATGACGTCTAGAGTGAGCAGCAGACTGTCATCTAAGATGGGTGTGCCGTCGGAGACAGCCGCCGAGAAGCTGAATCCGGCTGAGCGGATAAGGCAGGCTACAGCTCCTTCATTGGCAGGGCTTACCGAGCTACCGCCTTCTGTCTGTAGTGTCAGTGTCCGAATGCTATTGTCGGTATCTATCGCGACTCGATAGGTTAGTGGCCCCAAAGGCCCGGAAGAAAAATCAATGCGATCGCACCCCACTCGCTCAGGTTCTAGGGCGATCGCAGCAGTACTACTCAGCAATTGTGGCGGCTGTTCTTTTACATCTTGCACGGCGTCGAGGCGAGTGCCGGTGACTCGCAAAGCAGCGACTTGCACAGTGGTAGATGTGCCATCAGAACCGGGTGGTTGCAGTTGCCCGCTGCCTGGAAGGGAGGGCAAAGAGTCACTTGATCCGTCGCCTGAACCATCCTCTGAAGCGTCTTCTGAGTTGTTACCTGTGCCCTCTCCTGTGCCAGTGCCTGAACCAGTCTCTGTTTCTGTCGGGGGTTGAGTTGGCCTAGTCGGACGTTGAGAATTTGAAGGAGGTGTTGGGGCTGGAGAGGTTGCAGTGTCGGAAGTTTCCCGATTGGGGCTGGTAGTCGGTGCAGGGCTGTTTGTAGAGGCCTGATTGCTGAATGAGGTTGGGTCGTCGGTCGGTGGGCTCGGATCGCCGCTATTGGAGGCAGGGGGCGGATTGGTGGCGGTAGCAGTCTCCGGTTGGGCTGTGGAGGTTGCTGATGCTGAAAAGCTTTCACTGTCGGCGTTCTCAATTGGTTGGCCGCTGACTGGATCTACCGTTATTAGCTCAATCGGCAGGGTTGATACAGCGGCGGCGGAAGGCTCCATCAGCCTGAGCACGTAGGGTAAGCTGAGCCCAAGCAAGCCGATATGAGCGAGTACCGAAAGCCCGCCCAGAATGAACCAAAGGCGTTTGGGTTCGAGGTGTTGCCAGGTCTGTAAGGGAGAAACCATTGCTGAGGTGAACCGTCTTGAGATGCGCTGATCAGACGCTTTAGCACCGTAGTTAGCACAGTAGCTTTAACAAAGTAGCACTTGGCTACGGGAATAGGTGGTGACGGCTGATATGACCGTCCCTTAAATAAAACTTTTGATAGCATTTTAGTAGTCAGCTTTTAGCAGCCAGCTATAGACTTCGGCCAGATCGTTGACTTGATAGTGAGCATTGAGGCCACTGGGGTTAGGTAATGCCCAAATATCTGTCCCTTGCCAAGGCGGCTGAGGGCCAATTTTGGCTTTGGGCTGAGCGAAGGCAATGCGATAGGCGCTAATGCCCAAAAAGGCGAGGCATTTGGGCTGGTATTGTTGGATTTTGTCGGCTAGTAGTTTTTGACCGGCTTGGATTTCTGCTTTGCTGAGTTCATCGGCGCGGGCGGTGGCGCGAGGGGCCATGTTCGTGATGCCGTAGCCGAGATCGGACAGTGAGGCATCTTCGCTCGGATGGTATAGCCGAGGGGTGAAGCCTGCTTGGTGAATGGCTTTCCAAAAGCGGTTGCCTGGTCTGCCGAAGTGGTGGCCGATGACAACGCTGTAAAGGCTGGGATTAATACCGCAAAAGAGTACTTTGAGATTTGGCGCAATGATGTCGGGCATGGTCTGGCCGTGGGCGGTGGTGAGCTGTTCTTTTGTGGGGCCTTTGGGCATGAGAGAAGAGTATGGCACTAGCTGATAACCTGATTATGACAGGATATTCGGCTGGGCATTTGATTCGGGGCATTGGTAGGGGCGTGTCTCTACAGCAGGTGGGGATTTATGATGGGAGATGTTGATGACTATTTATCCGGATCGAGGGCTAGCGCAATAGCATTATGAAATCCACGCTAAATGACTTAAAGAATCGGGTGCAGGCTGCGTTGGCAGAGGCTTTTGGCGCTGATTATCGAGATCGTGATCCGCTGCTGGTGAATACGAATAATTCTAAATTTGGTGACTATCAGGCCAATGTGGCGATGTCTTTGGCTAAGCCGCTGAAGAGTAATCCGAGAGCGATCGCAGCTCAAATCGCCGAGCATCTAGCCGTCTCTGATATTTGCGAACCGCCTTCGATTGCAGGGCCAGGGTTCATTAACTTTAAGCTGAAAACTGAGTACTTAGAAGCGCAGCTAAAGGCTATGCATGGAAGCGATCGCCTCGGCATTGCCACAGCCCATTCCCCGCAAAAAATTATTGTTGATTATCCTAGCCCCAATATCGCCAAAGAAATGCACGTCGGGCATTTGCGTCCGGCAGTGATCGGCGAGTGCTTGGCTAGAGTGGTGGAGTTTTTGGGTCACGATTTGCAAAAAGTCAGCCATATTGGTGACTGGGGAACGCCATTTGGGATGTTAATTGCTTACCTGCAAGAAGCTTACCCTGACCCTCAAGCAGCGGCTGAAGCCTCTACTTCTGGCGAACTGGCAACTTTTTACCGACAGGCCAAAAAACGATTTGATGAGAACGAAGCCTTCAAAGAGAATGCTCGTCAAGCGGTGGTGAAGCTACAGGCTGGCGACGCCGAGGTGTTAGAAGCCTGGGAGCGGGTCTGTCAGCTCTCGAAGCGTTCTTATCGGAAAATCTATGATCTGTTGAATATTTCGCAAGATATTGTGGATCGAGGGGAGTCTTTTTACAATCCGTTTTTGCCTGCGGTGATTGCCGATCTCAAAGAGGTTGGTTTGCTGATAGAAGACAACGGGGCGCAGTGTGTGTTTTTAGAAGGCTTTACTAATAAAGACGGCGAACCACTGCCGATGATTGTGCAAAAATCTAACGGGGGCTACAACTATTCCACAACAGATCTGGCGGCGCTTCGCTACCGGATCAATGAAGATCAGGTAGATCGAATTATTTATAGTACCGATGCAGGGCAGTCTAACCACTTTTCGCAGATCTTTCAGGTGGCAAGACGAGCGGGCTGGGTGCCGGAGAGGGTGGATTTGAGCTATGCGCCTTTTGGCTTGGTGCTGGGTGAAGATGGCAAGCGTTTAAAGTCTCGTTCGGGAGAGGCGGTGCCTTTAAAGGAGCTGTTGGATGAAGCGATCGCGCGTACGCGCACCGATGTCAAAAACCGCTTAGCCGCAGAAGAAAGAACAGAATCGAACGCATTCATTCAAAACGTTGCCGAAAAAGTGGGCATTGGCGCAGTCAAATACGCTGACTTGAGTCAAAACCGCGTCAGCGACTATACCTTCAGCTACGATAGAATGCTAGATCTCAAAGGTAATACCGCGCCTTATATGCTGTACGCCTACGTGCGGGTGCGCGGCATTAGCCGTAAGGGCGGGGTGGATTTTACTCAGCTCGATGCGCAGATGAAGCTCACAGAAGAGAGCGAATTTATCTTGGCGAAGCACCTGTTGCAAATGGATTTGGTGCTAGATGATGTCGAAAGAGAACTTTTGCCAAACCGGCTCTGTCAGTATCTGTTTGAGCTGAGTCAGAAGTTCAATCAGTTTTATGATCGCTGCCCGGTGTTGCAAGCGCCCGAGCCGATTCGGACTTCTCGGCTGGTGATGTGTGATTTGACAGCGCGATCGCTCAAGCTCGGCCTGTTTTTGCTTGGCATTGATGTGTTGGAGCGCATGTAATACCGCTTTAGCGGGTAGGAGGGTTAAGCTGTAGCGGTTAGCACCTGAGCCAAGCTTCCTGTCTATTCGTATCCCTGTCTTCTACGCAAAGCAGCACCATGAAAAATACAAGACTCAGCATCCGCCCGATTATGGTAATTTGGCGGCATTCCTTGGAAAAACTGCTCAATTTCTATAGCCGCAAACGCGGCAGTTTTGTATCTTTTTTCCCTAAGCTTTTCATCTTTTTCATGCTGCTCAACATGATTTGCTTTTGGGTCGCCATCTTAACCACCTATCCGCAAGAAGTCTTTGGCAACGAGAAGATTGAATATCTAATCATGCAGTTTCCTGTCGGCTTTTTAGGGGCTTTATTCGATAGCGCTTCTTTTTTTATCACTATCTGGATTGCGCGTCGAGCCTTAAAGACCACCTCGCTGCCTAGTTATATTGCTCATCTCAGTATTGATCTGCTGATTGCGATTGTGGCGACCTTTTGGGTTTTACTCGTATTTTCGCTCTCAGGTTGGTTTGTAGGGATGCTACAAAACTCCGCTCAGTCACTTGCTGAAAGCTCTGTCAAATATGAAAATCGCCTCACTGACGCCGTTCAAGATCCGACCGGAAAAGAGAATATTAAAAACATCTATTTTGGCGTAATGATGGGATTTTCGGCGATGATCCCTACCATGATTCATCTATATTTATCAGCGCAGTCGGTGTTTTTATATTTGCGTAAGGTTTCTAAGCGGCGATTTCAGAAGCTGTAGGAAGCTGTAGAGCGACCCTCCACCCCCACCTACTACCACTATCTGTCAGCTAACCATCTGCAAAACAATAAACAACAGACTAAAGCCCAACAGATAAGCAAAACCCACGATAGCCAAGCGTGAAAGCCACAGCGGCGGCTGATCGGCTTCGTCAAGGGCGCGGATACTGCGCATATTGAGCCATGCGTATAAAGGCGCGCAGGTAAAAGCGATGATGGTAATAGTCTCTATTAAGGGTTCAAAGCCAGCGGTGAAGGCGCTCAGAAGAATTGTGGCGAAGCCAATTAGCACCAGCGCAATGATTTGTTGAATTGGCAAAGGGCTCTTTTGAGTACTGGGAAATAGCTCATACAACCCGGCTGTTAAGGTGCGCGGAAAGGCATCGACAACGGTGAAAGTAGTCGAGAAAATGGCAGCGATCGCACAAATCCCAATCACCGGCTTTGCCCAAGCGCCAATATAGCTCGTATACATGCTCACTAGCTGCCCCGCAAAAGCCGCTGGTTCATCCGCTAGGCCCTGATCTGGCAGGGTCAGCGTCCCTAAAATTAAAAACAAACAGGCCAGCACCACCGTCAGCCCATAGCCCACATTAAAATCAAATCTTGCCTCAGCCAAAGACGTCGCCTCACCTTTTTCTTGACTGGCGGCTTGCACCCACAGCGACTGCCACACCGAAAGCTCTAGCCCACCCGGCATCCAGCCCATAAAGGCAATCACAAACGGCACCGCCGACCAAGTGAAAATAGAGCTGTGAACGGATTGAGTCGTCAATTGAGTGGTATCAGCAACCCTTTCTGTTGTTACCGCCATCCCCACTGCCATCCCCACTGTCGTCCCCACTGCCATCACAACTGCGCCCACCGTTGCCACTGTCAGCAAAATCACACACACCTTCGTAATTTGCTCAAACAGTCGGTAGCGCCCCACCGCAATTAGCCCCCAGCACAGTAGCAATACTCCCACTGCCAGTATGGTCACCGGCACCTGCGGCAGCCATAGATACTGCACCAGCATCGCTGCTACAAACGCATCTACCGCAAAGCTACCGACCGCGCTCACCAGGCTAATGGCCAAAAACGGTATAAAAAATCGTTTACCCTGCTGCCGATACGCCTGAATCAGGGTCTGGCCCGAAACCGCCGCATACCGGTGACCGTATTCATAAAACGGATACTTCATCAGGTTGGCAAGCAGCACAAATACCAACGCGCTCCAGCCATACAGCGCCCCTGCTCTCGTGCTCTGTACCAAGTGAGAGACGCCAATGGCCGCGCCCGCCATCAGGAGCCCTGGGCCGAGTTGGGAGAGCGATCGCGCCAATGAAGGCTGCTGCAAGCTGTCTTTTAGCGATGAAGTCATAAGCGTTTGTGACTGGGTATTTGTGACTGGGTATTGGTGACTAGGCGTTTATAAGGGATCAGCTTCGTTATTGGTTCACTAGCTAGCCCGATATTTTTGATACCTAGAAATACGTTAAGTGCTTTAAAGACTGTAGCGCCTTTACTCCCATGAATTTATTGATTGGCTTGGGCTTATGGTTGTTACTGCTGGTCGTATGTCCGATCGCCTCCCTGTTAACTGCCCGCTGCTACGACTCAGCCAACTCTGTGGCCACCTCGGATGATGACAGGCGCGTTTAAAGCTGTAGCTATCTACACCGCTACTTGCATTTATTTCTTCGGAGCTGCAAACGTATGCCTTTCTCTACACCCTTCTCTACATTGTTCTACGTAAATAGCAACAGAAAACGCTCCGATAATTTTCTCGCTAAAGACACAGAGCGAAAAATATTAAGCATTGTCAGCGTGAAGGCACATTGAAAACATATTCACAGATCTTGCTGTGAGTTTAAATGCTGTTTGATTGGCTTCTCGCTGTCAGATTTGTTCTCTGTGTAGCGTACGCATTGACCAAAAAGATACGGTTCATTTCTCTTTTGGTAAGCCAGGTAACCCGGAGCGTCTATACGCTAGAGTTTGTCGGCCCGTCACCGACCACCGCTGCATTAATGCCGACGAAAAAAGCTTGAATCCGATCACGGCTGATGACCATTATGGGTTTGAAGAGATTTCCGTCGAACAAATGGAGCAAATGCTAGCAGGCGTATCTGCTTACAGCGACTTCTGACAGGCACGCTTGAGGACGCGTTTTAGAGCGTCAAATTTTTTTCGATGCGGCGATCAGGAATCAACCATACGAGAGCCATTAAAGCATAGATGAGGCAAGCCAACCACGGGATGATAAAAGCAAGCGGCATGGCTATTACATAAACCACGATTGAGATTTTACCCTTGAAGTCTCGACCAATGGCCATTGCAAGGCTAGAATCTTTCCCGTGGTGAGCAATCAGGGCGAGCGTTAAGATGAAGTAAGCGATCGCCGCACACAACAACACCATGCCATACAAAGCTACTGGCAAGGCCGCAAAATTGTTTTCACCGGCCCATCCGGTCACAAAAGGCAGTAGCGACAGCCAAAACAACAGGTGCAGATTCGCCCACAAAATCTTCCCATTAACATGTCGGGCCATCTGAAACAGATGATGGTGATTGTTCCAATAAATACCAAGATAAAGAAAGCTCAGCAAATAGCTCAAAAAGACTGGAAAGAGCGGACGTAGCGCTGCCAAATTGGCGTCATGAGGGACTTTTAGCTCCAGCACCATGATCGTGATAATGATCGCTATCACCCCATCGCTGAAGGCTTCCAACCGGCCTTTATTCATGGAATCTACCCATTTTGGGTGCAAGCCTCCTTGGGAAAGCGGGAAAGTTACTCGAAAATTTATAAAGCCAGTGTGCTTGTAGAAACGTATCCTGTCAAGCGCTGGCTGAAAGTTCGCTAATCCGCCCTTTTTTCGTGCCGATGGCCCTAAAAGTTTGTCAAAAGCTTGGATACATTCAAGCCATCCATCTGCGATGTGCTCAATACTCTCGCTAATACAGGAGCTGAAATTATGGGTAAAGGTCAATCGCTTGGCTTGGGCAGGGTAAAGTAAAACGAGCTACCCTTTCCATGCACGCTTTTGACCCAAATGCGGCCCTCGTGCTGTTCCACAATGCCGCGACAGATAGCTAAGCCTAAGCCAGTGCCACCACGTTCGCGCGCATCTGAAGTATCAACCTGTTGAAAGCGTTCAAAAATAGTCTCTAGCTTGTCGCTAGGAATACCTCGACCATGGTCTTTGACTAAAAATTCGACTTTGTTGCTGCGCGCTTCAATGTCTCGAACCTTTACCAATACCTTTGCCCCTCGCGGTGAAAATTTAATGGCATTGCTTAATAGATTGGTCAGCGCCTGCATAATCTGATCAGGATCAGCCCAGACATCTAGATTCTGAAGCGCAGATGCATCAGGATTGGGATTCTCTGGCAGACTGATCCTAGTGGTCAGCGTGATGCCATATTCGCTCGCCATCGACTGCATAGACTGAGTGGCGTTTGTAATCAGCTCTAACGCTGAACATCGCACTGGCACCATGTTCACTTGACCAGCGCTCATTTTCTCCAAATCAAGCACGTCGTTGATTAGCCGAGTCAGCCTTTCTGTATTGTTGAGGGCAATGTTAATGAGATTTTGGCCCTGCATTCCTAGCTCACCTAGTTTGCCAGTAGAGAGCAGCTTCAGTGAGCCGTGAATGGACGTTAGCGGAGTGCGCAATTCGTGACTGACAACCGAAACAAACTCGTCTTTGAGATGTTCGGCAGCTTTGCGATCGCTAATATCACTAATCAAGCTAAACAATCCCTGCACTCGGTTTTCCTGCACGTCGGGAATATAGCTAACGCTGGCCCACAGCCCCTGCCCATTGCTAAGCGTCATCTGAGCTTCGTAAGTCACTTTCTCACCGGTTAGCGCCTGCTCCAAATAAGGCAACATCTGTTGATACACCTGCGGCGACACAATATCGGTGATCTGTTTGCCTTTAATTTGCTGGTAGGGAATGTCGTACCAGGTTTCGTAAGCGTAGTTGTTAAAGCGATAGCGATGGTAAGTATCGATGTAGCTCACTAGCGCTGGTAGGGCATTCGTAATTAGCCGCAGTTGTTTTTCGCTGCGGCGCATGGCGAATTCGCTTTTTTGGCGCTCTCGCATTTCTTGACGAAGCTGTTGGTTAATTGCGGTGAGTTCAGCAGTGCGCGCTTCTACGAGATCTTCTAAATGATCCAATAATTCGGCGTGGTTAATCGCAACGCCAATCTGGCTAGCAAGCTGCTGCATCAGATCAATTTCGAGCGGGCTCCAGCGCCGAGATTGGTCGCACTGATGGGCAATCAACAGTCCCCAGAAGCTATCGGCATGGCGATTGGCAAGCGTCTTTTGGCGGCTGTGGCGGGCGCTATTTTTAACCGCTGTTTGGGTCAAAATCGGCACCACTAGCTCTGATTTGACGGCGAGGTCATTGAGAATCTCAACAATTGCCGGAGAAATGCCCAGCCCTGACATCGTATCGATGACAGAAATAGACTGCTGTCGATAGTGATCAATATAGGTAGGGCTCAGCAGTGGATGGTGCATTAAAGCCTGAGGATATTGATCACTAGGAAACAGCCCGTGAGCCGGATCGGTAACAGCTTCGGCGGCAGCATTTGCCGAGCGATGGACAGTGGCATTTGCAGGTGTATTAGAGAAAAACTCTAAGGGAGAATCGGGCGGCAAGGCTTGTAAAATGAGAACGCGATCGCACCCTAACAGTGCCTGCACCTCATTTACCGTGGTTTGCAAAATATCTTTTACTTCTGAAGCTTGCGCGACTTCGCGAGTAATTTCAGCTAGCAGGTGGCTCTGGCGATACTGCCCTTCCAATTGCCGCTGACTCTTATGCTGCTCAGTGACATCAATTCCTGAAGAGATCACAAACTCTACATTGCCTTGGGCATTCGTCAACACCGTATTAGACCAAGCAATCACCAGCTTTTCACCGCCTTTACCCAGCCAAGTCGCCCGCGAGTAGGTGTTTGTCTGCCCGCCCACGAGTCGATCAAAAATCCCCCGCATCGCCAGTCGCTCTGGCGGAGCCAGCAAAAAATCCCAAGCCCGATGCCCGCGTACTTCTGACTCTGTGTAGCCAGTCATCGTTTCACAAGTGCGATTGAAGCGCTGAATTTCACCTTGACGATTGAAAACCACAATCAGAGTACCTGCGGTATCTAGAATGGCTTCTGTATCTAAAATAGGCCCCATTTCAGGCGGGTCGCTCATGGCTGTGTCTATTTATTAGCGTTTGGGTATGCTTTCTAGAAGATGCATAGATCTTCCCCACATTCCGCCCTTTGAAGTGTCACACTCAGGTATTAATGATAGAGCCCTGTTTTGGAAAGACTTTCATGGCTTAGCAGTTCAAATGAACTAAGTCATAAAAATTCTCAATTAAGGTTAACTATTGAGAACCATGCT
>JBGTIK010000089.1:0-2922 GCA_041745715.1 Phormidesmis sp. | reverse complement strand
GGGCCATCGAGATTTTAGCGGACTGCGCTTAGCAGGCGCTGACTTTGGCGGTCAGATCTTGGTCGGGGTGAACTTTTCAGGCACCGATCTGACAGGGGCAAACTTGAGCCGAGCCTTTTTGACGAAGGTAGATTTTACCGGAGCAAATTTGAGTCGGGCAAATTTGATGTTTGCCAAGCTCAGTGGCTGCGCTTTGGTGCGCGCGAAGCTAACAAAAGCCAATTTGCAGGGCGCTTTTGGGGTCAGCGCTGACTTTACGCAGGCGATCGCTAGCGGGGCGCAGATGGCCTATGTAAACCTGCGAAGGGCGCAATTGGCAGGGGCTAACTTTAGCGGCGCAACCTTAACGGGATCAAATATGCGCAATGCTCAGATGGTGGGAGCTAATTTTGGCTGGGCCAACCTCAGCGCCGTCCGGCTAATTGGGGCCGATATCAGCGGCTGCAAGTTTAACGGGGTGAGGTTTGATCAAGCGCTGCTGAATGGTCTTTATTTTGACGATATGGATCTCAATGGGGTGAGCTTTGAATCCGCTCGACTAAAAGGAGCTAGCTTTAGCCGCGCGGATTTGACGGCAGCTAGCTTTAAGGCGGCTAGCTTACAAAATAGTGATTTTCAAGATGCTCAGCTTGCGGGCGCTAATTTTGATCGGGCGCAGCTCCATCGCGTCCGGTTTACGCGGGCGGATTTGCGTCGAATTGATCTAACGCAGGTGGATTGGTCGGATGCTGATTTGAGTGGCACTTGCTTGAGTCGAGCCAATGTTTCGGTCAATTCTTCAGCGAATGTTTCGGCATGAGCAGCGATCTCACAGATCTCACAGATCTCACAGGCTGGGCCGTTGTTTTGACCACGGTGGGCTCTGAGGCCGAAGCCGAGGCGATCGCAACCGCTGTGGTTGAAGCTCAGCTGGCGGCCTGTGTCAGTCTATTTGCGATTAAATCGGTGTATCGGTGGCAGGGGGCAGTGCAGCGTGAGGCGGAGTGGCAGCTGGTGATAAAAACGCGGCTAGACTGCTTTGAGGCGCTGTCGATGAAGGTGCGATCGCTGCACAGCTATGACACCCCCGAACTAATCGCGCTCCCGATTGCTGAAGGCTCAGCAGATTATTTAAGCTGGCTGGGCCAACAGGTGCGTTAGAGCTACTCCGTCAGATCATCTGGCAAAATAACTGGGCCAGGTAATTTGCTAGATACCTTAAAACTTCTTGGCAGCAAGGGTTTCGACATCGTACTGATAGCGTTTGCTATAGTCGGTGATGCCATAAAGGTTAAAAGAAATTGTTGGTTCATCGCCGATGGGCTCAACGCGGTGCACAGCGTTGCTCGTAAAGCCAATAATGTCACCGGGCTCTAGCAGTTGCTCTCCGGCTGGGGTAATGGTTTTGGGATCGTCGGTTGCCTGCCGCCAAAAGATATTTTTTTCTTGTCCGCCGATCAAAGCGACGATGCCCCAAGTGGCGTGGTTGTGAATAGTAGAAGCGCTGCCCGGTGCCCAAACGACCATTTGCACCGTAATCGGGTACTCGTGCTCACGGTAGAGAAACTTGACTGACCAGCCGGTTTTTTCGGACGGCGGATCGTGCTCCATTTGCAGCCAGTAGGAGCTAATCAGCAGCTTGCGCACGAGCGGAATGATCGCTTGGACGCGGGCAGCGTCATCCGGTTCGGTGTCTAGAATGTCTTCTAGCTCGGTCAGAAAGCGGTAGAGCCGGTAAGTGCGTTCGGGGGGCTCGTTTTCAATGGTGCCAAACGATTGGCAGGTGCCGTCGTCGGTGACTAACCAGTTGGAGTTGGTCATAGCAAAATCAAAGGAGCCAAAATCAAAGGCGTAAAATCAGCAGAACCCAAGGAGCCGGTAAAATGGCTGTTTTTTTAGTTTATCGCGTTGTTTACGCTATTTGCATGGCGATCCGTTTGTATACCTCGGATGACTCGCTAGGTTAGCCTGCTGAATTCTACCTTTACTGCTTTCGGTTGGTTTACAAGCCTTTTGCAACCGTTTAAGGTTGAGAGTAAATCCGTGATTGCATGGGTAATATTCGCTTATTTTTGACCTAATGCCGCTGAGCCCTCTTGAAGTTTCTCGCTGGATGTTGTTCTCTATGGGCATTCGCATCCGACTGCACCACGTAGAGCGGCTGCCGCGATCGCCTTTTCTGATGATTTCCAATCACCGCAGCTTTTTAGATGCGCCGCTACTAATGGCCGCTGCTGCCCAACCGGTGCATTTTGCCTGCCATCACTACATGGCTCAAGTGCCGGTCATGCGCGATGTCATCGGTGCGTTGGGCTGTTTTCCTTTAGATGAACCCGATCAACGCGGGCGCATTTTTTTAAAGCAGGCAACAGGGTTTTTGCGATCACAAGAATCCATTGGCGTTTTTCCTGAAGGCACCGGCCCCATGATTGATGTACCGCCACCGGCTCAAGTCGGCGCGTTTCATCGAGGCTTTGCTCACCTTGCGCTCAGAGCCCCGGTTGCTGATTTTCAAATCGTTCCGGCGGCGATTTTGGCCATCGAAGAAAAGCAGCAAAAGACCGTCCCCTTTAAACTGCTGAGCTTGTTTGATCCGAGTGAACCTTTGTTTAAACAGTCGGGGCAGCATCCGGCGGTAATTTATCAGCGGGTAGTGGTGGCGATTGGTGAGCCGGTGCCGGTGACCGATTTATTGCGGCAGGGCTATCGTGGGAAGGGGGCGGGTCAGGTGGCGGTAGAGTTGAGCGATCGCTGCCACAATGAGATTCAATCTTTACTTCAAGTAGGGTGCTATTGACTTGCCTATGAGTATGCCTATAACTGGGCCTATGACCGCACCTATAACTATCGCCCACGATGCCGTTCGTCTGTTAGTACCGAGGCCCGTGCGACCTAGCCATCCGCTATTTATCTTTTTGCCCGGAATGGATGGCACCGGCACCT
>JBGTIK010000088.1:0-2716 GCA_041745715.1 Phormidesmis sp. | reverse complement strand
GGCTGGGATTAGCCATCACGCATTCACTGGTGAGCATGATGGGCGGTAACATTACGTTGCAAAGCGACATTAATGCAGGTTCGGTATTTAGGGTAACGCTGCCTAGAAAAGTGCACACAGAGAACGATAGATCTGCTTCTAGTGATAACAACTGCCGTGACCCCGAGAGATCTGCTGTTAGTGAGTTGGCCCATTTTGAGCACCCTTAATTACAGCTAATTACTTCAGTCATGGCTTTGGCGATTAGCTTTAAAGGCAGACTTAAAGATACAGCTATTAGTGAGTTTTGCGAAACATGTTAATTTTGCGAAACTCACTAATAGCTATGCCTATAGTTGTAGAAGCGACGCCTAATTGGAGTGTTAAGTTATTCCATAGATATCTGCATGTCATGTATTTTGGCAATAGCGCCTGAGCATTTTACTGATCTTGCTGAGAGCTACCAATGACTTTGGAGCAAATGTTCACCCTATAAAAAAAAGATCATAAAATCCGTGGTACGACAAACTGTGACAATCCTAGCTGTTGATGACATTCCAGATAATTTATTTATCCTAGAATCTATTCTGGGCGATATCGATAACTACAAGCTTGATTGCGTAACCGATGGTGAGGCCGCCCTAAAGTACATCTCACATCAGCCGCCAGAGCTTATTTTGCTAGATGTCATGATGCCTGGGCTAGATGGTTACGAGGTGACTCGGCGCATTCGCAAAAACAAAAGCCTGCCATACATTCCCATTTTGCTGGTGACCGCCCACGATCACTCTAGCCTCACCGAAGGGCTAGATTCGGGTGCAGACGATTTTATTCGTAAGCCGTTTGACATCAACGAGCTGATGGCGAGAGTGCGATCGCTCATCCGCCTCAAGCGCAGCATCGATGAGCAATCAGAAATGATTCGCCAGCGCGACGATTTTGTCGCCCGTTTGACGCATGATTTGCGCACGCCTCTAGTGGCCGCTACCAGAATGCTCAACCTTTCCTTGCAGGGCGTATTTGGTGAGCCCCCCGAAGAGATGAGCGAAGCGATTAGCAATGTCATCACTAACAATGAAAACCTGTTGCAGATGACCAATACGCTGCTGCAAGTGTATCGCCACGAAGCCGGTCAGAAAAAGCTGGTGCTCTCACAGCTCTCCATCTATGATTTAGCCAAAGAAATTGTGCAAGAGCTAAAGCCTTTGGCCGAGGAAAAAGGCGTTACCCTCACGCTAGATATCCCTGAAAGCACGCCTCAGACCGGCGGCTATCGAACCATGGGCGATCACATCGAGCTGCGGCGACTGCTCACCAACCTCATTGGTAACGCCATCAAATTCACCGACGAGGGCAGCATTTCCGTACGACTCTCAATCAATACCGACACCTGCGAGGCCATTCCATCTGCTGAAGCAATTGAGATTGCCGTCGTCGATACCGGTGCGGGCATCGCCTCCGACAGCCAAGAGAGAATTTTTGAATGGTTTTATCAAGGCGATCACATGCGAGCAGGCAGCGGACTAGGGCTGCACCTTTCTAAGCGAATTGCCGAAATGCACCAAGGTACCCTGACGCTAGAGTCAGAAGTCGGTAAGGGCAGCACCTTTACCCTGGCACTGCC
This sequence comes from Phormidesmis sp., assembly GCA_041745715.1. GTDB lineage: Bacteria > Cyanobacteriota > Cyanobacteriia > Phormidesmidales > Phormidesmidaceae > Phormidesmis. The sequence continues at coordinate 1,113 of JBGTIK010000088.1, read as the reverse complement.
TAAACTATTGAGAACCAGCGCATAGTTAAGTGTGGGCTGATGTTAGATTTTCGGTCTATGTTTGTGAGCAGTTCTTAATCCGGCTTAGTTTGGTTGTTCGCTGAAAACTCTTCCAGCGGAAAAACACTAACTGCCAATATCACCGGACGCTCCAGTTCATCTTCTAAAAACTGCTGTACGAGATCCACTTGATTGGATGAAATAGAGTTAACTGGAGCTGCCACATCTAACTTGATCTGTAATAGCTTACCTTCGGTTCTCACCCGCAGCCGCTGGATGTTGGTTTTTCGAAAAGTTTCGGTATCACGACGAATCAGAATGCTGACCAGCGATCGCGTTCGCTCTTGAATCACCAAATCTCGCAGCGATAGCCCTAGCGGAATTCCCAATAGACACAGCATAATCATCGAAGCTGTCAGCCCTCGCCTCGCCCGTTTCATTGAGCCGCAATCTTGCCAAGTAAAAACTAAGCCACCGCTCAGAATAATGCCAGCTAGGTTGGTCAAAAACAGCAGCGTAGAACCCGATACAATGCCCATGTCCGCATAGGCTAGGCCAATGCCGATAACGCTCAGAGGGGGCACCAGAGCCACTGCAATAGCCACCCCCGGCAAAGCATCAGCCACCTCCCGCCGAGGCTTCGCAAAAGAGCCTGCTGCCCCTGCGGCTAAGCCAATCGCCAAATCAATCAGCGTGGGCCTAGTACGCTCCAAAATTTCATCATTCAGCGTATTCAAGCCCACCAGCGTACAAACCAGATAAGCCGTTCCTATCGTCAGTAGCGCCCCAGTAATCAGCGACAACCCAGACCGCTTCAACAGTCGCCGGTTGCCCATGGTCATCGCAAACGCCATTCCCGTTATTGGGCCCATCAAAGGCGCAACAATCATCGCCCCGATAATTGCCGCCGTACTTCCCGCCAGCAGCCCTAGCGAAGAAATCACACCAGACAGAAACAGCATTATATAGTAATTAAACCCACATTCCGCCCTTTGAAGTGTCACACTCAGGTATTAATGATAGAGCCCTGTTTTGGAAAGACTTTCATGGCTTAGCAGTTCAAATGAACTAAGTCATAAAAATTCTCAATTAAGGTTAACTATTGAGAACCAT
>JBGTIK010000087.1:0-5295 GCA_041745715.1 Phormidesmis sp. | reverse complement strand
GATGAGGCCATCTACATGGCTGATCGAATTGTAATGATGACCAACGGCCCCAATGCCAATATTGGCGAAATTTTGACGGTGCCTTTTGATCATCCTCGTGATCGCGCCGCTCTGCGAGAATCGCCAGAGTATTACGACTTGCGCAACCATGCCCTAGGGTTTCTCGACAGCTACTTCGAGCAAATGACGGCCTAAAAATCGGGTAACTTTCCGCAGAAACGGAGGGGCTGTTCATAAAAGAGTCGCTCAAAGATCTGGCGATGCGATCGCAGGCCGACACAATCCAAAAATCTAAAATACACCTCCAGAAAGATGTTGTTTTTTCAAAAATCCTTCTTTTGAATTGATAGCAGAAACAGCTTAAAGGACGCTCTTGGTTTAACCTGAAAGGATCCCCGAAAAATACCGTTACTTTTCAAAAATATCGCCCCTTAGGGGTGGTAGATGTGCCAAGTTTAGATAATTTTCTACAGAGTTTTATATTTTAGAAAATACAGAACTCTACCTCTATATCTGAAGAAATTTAAACCATTTAGTCAGGCATGATCCCCATGAGTTATCAGAAAATTCTCGTCGCCCTCGATCAAATATCGTCGTCAAGCCTTGCATTTGACCATGCATTGCAGTTGGCCCAACTTCATCAGAGCCAAATACGGTTGGTTCACTGCCTAAGTATTAATTCCTATGACAATCTAGGAACGCTGATTGATTCGGGTGCTGGGTTACGCAGCTCTGCCCAGGTACAGCGGCAAGAAAAGGTAGCTCAACTACAGAAAACTCAAGAGGCCCAGAAGCAGCTAAAACAACTGCTTGCTGAGGCTCTAAAGCTTAACCTCAAAGCTGATTTTGTTTGTGAGACGGCTGATCCTGGTCGTTATATCTGCCAGTTGGCCAAAGACTGGGAAGCGGATGTGATTGTGATCGGTAATAGTGGGAAAAAGGGACTAAAAAAACTGATTTTGGGTAGCGTCAGTCAATATGTATCGAACCACGCCCCTTGCCGCACGATAGTTGTGCCTAACGATGGCAGCCCAGAAATTGAACTGCCTGCGAATTAGAACTTAGGCAGAAGACTTTTCAAGGATATGTTTCCTTAGGCGATGGTTCCCACGTAAACGGGTGCAGCCGTAAAATAGGACGGATATTCTTATCTTGTCAATGCAATAGTCCGGACAAAAAAAGGAGAGGTTTAGCCAGAAAAGCAGCTGTGTTGCAAAAAATGCGTGGCCTCTTCCTTTTAACCCACTACCTGACTAACTACCAATCAACTCCGAAAATCAACTAAGACATCTGAGTTAATTGAGCCAAAAGAGTCATCTCCCACACCAAGCGGGGCTGCACAAATGCGGCCAAATGGCGGCGGGCTTTTTCTAACGTAGCCAGGGTGTCGGCACTGCCGATGCCCTGCGGCCAATAGCTATGCTGCAAATAATCCAATAGCCAAAGCTGAGCCTCCGTATCTAACAACTGACTAATCTCACGCGCGAGTTCTAGCGCTGCTCGGCGCGTAGTTGGTACTTGGCCCACTTGAGCTAATAGCTCCGGCGCATCTGCCTGTAATTGCTGCAATTGCTGCCAGCTACCCATCGCGCGACCCGGTGAACCTTGGGCAATAGCCATCACCTCCGCCGAGCCCAACACTTCACCACAGCCAGTTTGCTGTAGCACCTGAGCCATCTGCTCTGGGTTGAGCCGCCGAAACGGAATCGCCTGAGTCCGCGAAATTATCGTTGGCAATAGCGACTGCTGATCAGGAGCCATCAAAATAATGCTGGCTCGACCTGGCTCTTCTAGAGTTTTCAAGAGTGCATTCGCCGCTGCTTCAGCCATCCGCTCACCCTGCTCAATGACTACTACCGCCCTCGGCGACTCCAGCGCTGGCCGACTCAAAAACCGGGTAATTTCACGAATTTGCTCCAACCGAATGCGCGGCAACCCCTTGCGATTTAGCCCCGTTTCTGCCGCTTCACTTGCCGTTAGCAGCTTGCCCTGATTTAAATAGGTCGGCTCTACCCAGAGCAAATCAGGGTGATTGCGATCGCGAATTCTCCGCGCCAAAATCACATCAGCCTCAGCCCGCATCCCGTCTCTGACTGCATTTGCTTCAGACCGCAGTAGCAGCGCCGCAAACCCAGTCGCTGCCAGCGCCTTCCCCGTTCCATCCGGGCCCACAAATAGGTAACCTGGAGCAATTCGCGCCAGCGCCACCGCCCGATTTAAAAGAGTTTTGGCCTGATCTTGGCCTACCAAGCTGGCAAACGGGTCGGCCAACGGATCTGAAAAAGAACTAACTGACGAGGCTACTGAGGATACCACTGGGCTAATTGCTGCTGAATAATCTGCTGAATATGAGTGGCCACGACCGCCATCGGGCGATCGCCATCCACCACCACCGTCGGCCCACTGCTGATCGCCTTCACACTGCCATCCGCCAGCGGCTGTGCCAGCGCCGCAAACCCCGCTGCTACCCGCTGATGAAAACCATCACCCGCCTGCTCAATTCGATCTGCTTGAGCCCGCTGCTGCATTCTAGCAAGCCCTACGACGCAAGGAACCTTGAGCCACAGGGTCAAATCTGTTTTCAGCCCGCCGGTCGCAATTTGATTGAGCTGCTGAATCAGATCCAAATCGAGCTGCCTTCCGTAGCCTTGATAAGCCACCGTACTGTCAGTGTAGCGATCGCACAGCACCCAATAGCCCTGATTCAGCCACGGCACCAGCGTTTCTTCCACATGCTGAGCCCGATCGGCTGCATAGAGCAATAGCTCAGCTTTACTGATCATCGGCTGATCGGTAGGGCTGAGCAGCAACTGGCGAATCTGCACACCGAGCCCCGTTCCGCCTGGTTCTCGTGTCAGCTTTATACCCGCAATCTGATTTTGCTCGTGTAGCCTTTTAATCGCCACGTCCGCCACCAGCCAATCATACAGCTGCTGAATCTGCGTCGTTTTACCACTGCCTTCCCCCCCCTCAAACACAATTAGCTTGCCGCTTATCGCTGTCACTTTTGCCATCATCAGCCCGATTAAAAACCCTATAAAGCCCTATAAAACTCCGCAAAACGCTTGCAAAAGTGCAGCGCAGCCAGCACACTTAGCACAATTTACACCGATACCACTGCCCGTAATCCCCTATTCCCTATTGAGTAAAACAACGGTATTCTGTCAATGATCCTCGTTCAGACAAAGATCTTAAGTCAGCTCTCCAGCGATTTCACGACGATTCCGATTTGTTATCCCATTCCGTTACTATGGCCCGCTATACCAGTTTTTTCATGACCGGTTCTTCTCCAGAAGATATTAGCAAAGCGCTCGTGAGCGCTCTAGAAACCTGCGACCTCAATTTGATCTATCAAGATCGGGTCTGCTTGGTGGCCAAAGAAAAACCCGGCAGCGTCTCATTGTCTCAGCTAGCTACCATCGAACTTTTAATCAGTCCGCCCACTGCTAAAAACGGCGGCTCCAAAATCGATTTAGTCGTAAAAAATGAAGAGCTGCCCCTGCGCACCCAAAACCACTGCCGAGAAATTTTTTCACAGGTTAATCAGGCGATCGCTACCGCCAACCCCGAAAGCATCGCCAGCTAATTGCCAGTTAATTGCCAGCTAATCGCTATCGGCTTTTTGCTAAAAAATATGGCCATCTCTGACGAAAGAGGCCCAACGGGTCAGGAACACGATACGCTAGCAATCACAACGCTCAAAGTTGGGCGCTCAAAGTTGGGAGAGCTGCAAGTCATGTCAAATATTGGTGAACGGTGGCAACAGCGGATCTCGAAAATTAAGCAAGGCCATCACTCAGCCGCCAACCGCAGTTCAGCGAGCAGCCACGGCCATTCTGCTCACGGGCACAGTTCTCATGATTCGGCTCCTCACGGGCACTCACACACCGCTCACGAACATCCCAACTTTAAAAGCTTTTACACCTATCGAGCCGAAGTGCGGCGCGTGCTCTCGATCACACTGGTGCTCAATATCGCTGTCGTCATTCTCAAGCTGATTGTCGGCTGGTGGACAGGTTCACTTAGCCTTCTCGCCGACGCCTTGCACAGCATTACCGACAGCGCTAACAACGTCCTTGGCCTAGTGACCAACCAGCTGGCTTCTCCCATTCCTGATCGCGACCACCCTTACGGCCACCAAAAGTACGAAGCCGTCGGCGCACTCGGCATCGCTGCTTTTTTGGGCATTGCCTGCTTTGAAATCGTCAAAGGAGCCGCTGATCGCATCGTCTCAGGCGGTGAGATTGTCACTATGGGCACAACCTCTCTTTGGTTTTTACTCGCTGTGCTGGGAATCAATATCTTTGTAGCCTTTTACGAGCGCAGCGTCGGCAACCGTCTCGGCAGCAATATCCTGATTGCCGACGCGCAGCACACCATGAGCGATATCTGGATTACCATCGCCGTTCTCGGTGGTCTGATTGGCGTTTGGGTTGGGGTGCAGTGGTTGGATGTGGTACTAGCTTTTCCGGTAGCACTGCTGGTCATTCGCAGCGGCTGGGTAGTGCTTTCTGCAAACTTGCCCTGGCTAGTGGATGAAATGGCGATCGCTCCCGAAGCCATCCACAGCGTCGTCATGAAAGTGCCCGGTGTGCTCAACTGCCACAGCATTGCCTCACGCGGCCTGCTGGGTCGTCAGGTTTTCATTGATATGCACTTGATTGTTGAACCTACCGATGTGCTGAGCGCCCACAGCATTACCGAAAAAATAGAACAACAGCTCGAACAAGAATTTGGTCCCACTCGCACCAGCATTCACGTAGAGCCCCACAGCTACGTCGAAAGGGAGATCTCATACGGCCTTGGAAATCACCACGCATGAACAGTATCAATCTACCTACCTGGATTACCGTTTCTCGCCTTTTAGGCGTTCCCATTGTTTTGATTGCTTTGCTGAATCCAACAGATGCCCATCGTTGGATTAGTGTGGTTGCCTTCGTGATTTTTGCAGGTACAGACTGGCTAGACGGATACCTTGCCCGCAAGCTCAATCAGGTGACCGAACTGGGTAAATTTCTCGATCCATTAGTGGATAAATTGCTGGTCATGGCTCCTTTGATGGCCTTAGTCGGCATGGGTGAAGTGCCCGCTTGGGGCGTATTTTTGATTTTGGTCAGAGAGCTGACCATTTCTGGTTGGCGCGTGAATCCTACCTTTCAAAAAAGCAGCGTTCCCGGCGCTGGAATTTGGGGCAAGGCCAAAACAGTCGTGCAGATTATTGCAATTTCGCTCTTACTCGCGCCGCTGCCCGGCACTTGGCAGCTCAGTGGCATTGTTCTCTTTTGGGTCGCTGTG
>JBGTIK010000086.1:0-13361 GCA_041745715.1 Phormidesmis sp. | reverse complement strand
CCGCACCAAAACTTGGCAGCAGCGCTTCAAACTCACTTGGGTTTAACCCGGTCAGGCTTTGCAGGATGCGGGGTCTATTCTTTAGCTCTGCATAGTTCACTTTCATCGAACAACCTGCCTCTCGATAATCCTTTACTCTATTTTAGCGACCTATTTCCGATTAAGTCTATTAAGCAAGCAATTCCCGTAATTTCTTCTGCCTAGCTTTTCTCTGTTACCTCAAAAAAACCATGCTCAAAACAAAAGTCATCAACACCCACACTAATCACGTTTACACCGCCGATCTCGCCCCGCGCCCCGGACAACAATCTGAATGCTTAATTGGTCGTCATCCGAACTGCGATTTGATCCTAGATGGCCCAGCGGTTAGCCGAGTTCATGGCCGCATTTTATTCCAGCGGGGTCAGTGTTTTTTTGCAGACTTAGGCAGCACCGATGGCTCTAGATTGAACAACGAAGAAATTCAGGTCAATCGCACTTATAAAATCGCACCGGATGACGTCATTCGGGTGGGAGAGTTTGCTCTGATTGTCGAAGAATTAGAGGCTTCAGCATTAGATGTTGGAAAACTCAGCGCAACTCAATCTAGCAGTCAAGCTGATCACACTTGGTCAACCGCAGGCGCTGCGCAAGAAATCACGGTGCGCTGCGTACAGATTATTCAAGAAACTCACGATGTCAAAACCTTTCGCTTTGTTGCCGAGCCCGAACTGCTGTTTCACTTTAAGCCGGGGCAATTTGTCACGTTCAAGCTACCGATAACAACTCCCAAAGGCCAGCCGATTAGGCGCTCCTACTCCATTTCATCGAGTCCTTCTCGTCCCAATACGTTAGATATCACCGTCAAAAGAGTCAGCGCCTCCAGTCTGGATTTGCCTCCTGGCCTCGTCTCTAATTGGCTTCACGACCAGCTAGAAGTCGGGATGACGCTGAGCCTGCAAGGCCCACACGGCGACTTCAACTGCATCGATCATCCGGCTGACAAGCTCTTGCTCATTTCTGCTGGCAGCGGCATTACCCCGATGATGTCTATTGCTCAATGGCTCAGCGATCTAGCGGCCAACACCGATGTTACTTTTATCCACGCCGCCCGCACCCCATTAGACATTATCTTTCGCCAGCGGCTAGAATTGCTGGCCGCTCAGCACCCTCATTTCCAGCTTGCCTTTACCCTCACCCAAAAGTTATCTGCTGCTCCCTGGTCAGGCTATCGAGGTCGGCTCAACCCTGCTCTGCTCAGTGCCATCTGCCCCGACTTTATGGCCCGCACCGCCTTCGTTTGCGGCCCCCCTAGCCTTCATGACCAGCACTCGCGATCTGCTTCCTGCTGCCAGCTTTTCCATGGAAAACTACTTTGAAGAAAGCTTCGTCTCGCCGCCTAGTCAGTCTGCTAGCGCCTCTATTGCATCAACTCCTGCCGAGTCTCCCTCACTTCCTCTCTCACTCCCCATTTCCGCCTCACTTCCCACCCCCCTTTCCTCTCCCACGGTCGAATTCTCTACCTCCGGCAAAACCATCCCCTGCGACGCTACCGAAACTCTCCTAGATATTGCCGAACAAGCGGGCATTGCCCTCGCTAGCGGCTGTCGTATGGGTAGCTGCGGGGCTTGCAAGCAGCCATTAGCAGCAGGTGAAGTGTGCTACGACATCGAGCCTAGAGGTCTGAGTGCAGGCGATCGCGCCACCGGCCATGTTCTCACATGCATTGCCAAACCCGTGGGTAAAGTCGTGCTAGCACTGTAATCGCATGAGACACTGAAGGCACTGCTTAAGCTGGGGGCTGCCGACTCGTGCCACAACTTTCTAACATCATTAATCAGATTCACTTTAGAAACCTGCGCGGCGACCTCTTTGGTGGCCTGACCGCTGCCGTCATTGCCCTGCCGATGGCTCTTGCCTTTGGCTTAGCTTCCGGGGCAGGGCCGATTGCCGGACTGTACGGCGCTATTTTAGTTGGCTTTTTTGCTGCTTTGTTTGGCGGCACCCCGACGCTGATTTCAGAGCCTACTGGGCCGATGACGGTGATGATTACCACTGTGATTGCCACCCTGACTGCCGCCGATCCGGTCAATGGGATGGCAATGGCCTTTACTGTGGTGATGATGGCCGGAGTTGTACAGATTATTATCGGCGCGCTTAAACTGGGTAAATATGTCACGCTGATGCCCTATACCGTGGTTTCTGGCTTTATGTCAGGCATTGGGCTGATTTTGATTATTTTACAAATTGGCCCAATGTTAGGTCAGGCTGCGCCTAAAGGCGGCGTGATTGGTACTTTGCAGAATTTACCTAGCCTGATCGGCGGGATTCAGCCAAGTGAGCTAGTGCTGGCGCTGCTGACGGTGGTGACGATTGTTTATTTTCCTAAGCATCTCAGGCGCTTCGCCCCGCCGCAGCTGGTGGCAATGGTGGTGGGTACGCTGCTTTCACTGACGCTGTTTAACAATGTGGATATTCGCCGGATTGGCGAAATTCCGCTAGCGCTGCCGACGCTGCATCTGCCAGTATTTGGGGCGGCTCAGGTGCGGATTATGATTGTCGATGCGATTGTGCTGGGGATGCTGGGCTGTATTGATGCGCTGCTGACGTCGGTAGTGGCCGATAGCCTCACGCGCACCGAGCATGATTCTAATAAGGAGCTGTTTGGCCAAGGCATTGGCAATATTGTTTCGGGGCTGTTTGGTGGCTTGCCTGGAGCAGGCGCGACGATGGGCACGGTGGTGAATATTCAAGCGGGGGGGCGAACGGCGCTAGCGGGCTTGGCGCGGGCGGTGATTTTGCTGGTGGTGGTGCTCGGCGCTAGCGGGCTGACGCAGTATATTCCGCTGGCGGTGCTAGCGGGCATTGTGATCAAAGTCGGGATTGATATTATCGACTGGGGCTTTTTGAAGCGGGCGCACCATATTTCTCGCAAGGCCGCGATGATTATGTATGGGGTGATTTTTCTGACTGTGTTTGTCGATTTGATGGTGGCGGTAGGCGTCGGGATATTTGTGGCGAACATTTTAACGATTGATCGGCTCACTCAGTTGCGCTCTGACACTGGCGTGACGGCGATTACGGATAATGACGATAAGATTGCGCTCAACCCTGAAGAAAAGTCTCTTTTGGAGCAGGGCCGGGGTCAAATTTTGCTTTTTAGCCTGAGCGGGCCGATGATTTTTGGAGTAGCAAAGGCGATTTCGCGGCAACGTGAAGCGGTACAAAATTGTCAGGTGATGATTTTAGATCTCAGTGAGGTGCCGCATTTGGGCGTGACGACTTCGCTCTCGATTGAAAATTCGATTCGAGAGGCGGTAGAAGGCGATCGCACGGTCTACATCGTCGGCGCTAGGAGTCAAACCTACAAGCGATTGGCCCGGCTCGGTCTATTAGAAACGGTGCCAGCCGAATGCTTTTTGAGCGATCGCACCGAAGCTCTCCGCCAAGCCGTCGCCGCTTTACCCAGTCAAAGCCTAGCAGCGGCCAAACCGGGCGCTGATCTCAGCTTACCCCTCGACGCGGCGGTAGAAGTGTAAAGGGTATGTCATGACTTTGAGAGCTAGCTGCGCATGACGTAGCCGACGCCGCGTACCGTTTGAATCAGGCGGCTTTCGTGCTCTGACTCTAGCTTCAGACGCAAATAGCGGATGTAGACTTCAATAATGTTGGAGTCGCCCATAAAGTCGTAGCCCCAGACTTCTTCAAGAATGCGATCGCGCGTCAGCACTTGCTTCGGATGCGAGATGAGATAATCGAGCAAATCAAACTCTTTGGCCGTGAGTTCGATAGGGCGAACGCCTCTTTTCACCTCACGAGTTTTACGGCTCAAGCTCAAATCGGCAAACTGAAACACTTCCGGATCGTCTGGATGATTGCGTCGTAGGTGAGCCCTGACTCGCGCCAACAGCTCTTCAATGCTAAAAGGCTTGACTACATAGTCATCGGCTCCCGCATCGAGGCCCGCCACCCGGTCTTCAATGCCGTCTTTGGCGGTGAGCAAAATCACTGGCATCATTGCCCCGGTTGCCCGCAGGCGGCGGCACACTTCTACGCCGCTGAGCCCCGGCATCATCCAGTCGAGCAAGATCAAATCCGGATTACCATCGCGCGCGGCCATCAGCCCACTGAGGCCATCGCTGGCAACGGTGACTTTGTAGCCTTCATAGCCCAGCTCTAGCTGCACAAATTTTGCCAGCTTTTCTTCATCTTCAACGACTAAAATGTGCGCGGTTTCTTCAGACATCAGCGAAGCCTCCAATTCAGACTGGTAACGCTCAAACAGGCCCTGATAACTCAACAGGATGTAAACAGGATACTCAAACCGGCAAGCTAACCGTAAACAAACTGCCTTCTCCTAGCTTGGACTGAACCTTTAGCGTACCGCTCATTCCTTCCACTAGCGTTTTAACAATTGATAAGCCCAAGCCCGTGCCGCCCGTCGCGCGGGAGCGATCTTCATCGACCCGGTAAAAGGGATCAAATATTTTATTGAGATCGGCTAATGGAATGCCCCGCCCTTGGTCTTTGACTTCGATGTAGGCGCGATCGCCTATATGAATGAGCGAAACGTGAATCGGCTTGTCTTCATCTGAATACTTTAGAGCGTTGTCCATTAAATTGATCAGCACTTGCTTGAGGCGGTTGCGATCCACAGTGGCTTCGATGGGGGTGAGATCGGCGTGAATGCGATCGCTCACATACTGACTCATCTCCAGCACCTCTTGCACCACCCCATGCAGCGGCTCCCGGCTGAGCTGAAAGCGAAAATGCCCGCCATCGGCTCGCGCCAAATCCAGCAGATCTTGCAGCAGACGAATGGTTCTATCAGCTTCTTCAGCGGCAATTTCTAAGCCCTCTCGCTGGGGATCGCTGAGGTTTTGGCTGCGGCGAAGCGTACTTTGTAAGTAGCCATGCACCAGCGTTAGCGGTGTGCGCAGCTCATGTGAAACATCGCTGACAAACCGCCGCTGCTGATCCCAAGCCGCCGACAGCCGAGAAATCATCATATTGCAGGCTTGAGCTAGCTCTTGAACTTCACTCGGAGCGCGATCAAACTCCAGGCGGGTATCTGCCAGGTTCTCCGCCGAGACATTGGCGGCAAGCCGGTTCATTTTGCGAATGGGATGCAGGGCGCGGCTGATGTAAAAGGAAGTAGCAATAGCGCCTACCCCAATCGCTAGCAGGCTAGAAAGCGCTAACGTGCGCGTAATTTGAGCAAGGCTGTTTTGGTCTGCGGTGATATCGTCCACCACATACAGTTCACCCACCACCTGCCCGTCAATTTTTAAAGGGCTAGAGCACACCACCAATTGGCGCGACTGCAATCGCATCACCTCCAGCCCTTTGCCTTTGCTTTGAGCGGCACTCATCAGCTCTGTGGCAAACCCATTCACCTGCCACGATCCCATCGAGAGCGTATCTGACTGCGCTAACAGTTCACCTGACGGGGAACTCACCCAAATCGCTACATCTGGCTGCTGGCGATAGTCAATTGCCATCGCCAGCGCCTTTTGCACATTCATGGTCTGTTCGTAAAGGTCAACGTCGTCGCCGAGTCGAGAAGCCACCATCAGCGCATTCTCCTTGTGGCTTTCGACCAAAAGCTGCCGCATTCGCAGGTTGATCCATCCTGTAAAGCTGCCGATTCCTATAATAGAGGCCAGCACCATGCCAATAGTGATCTGGAACTGAATGGAATGAGGATCGACCACAGGTTTCATGAAAAGCCCTTGAAATAGATAGGCAGTGGATAGAAATAAATCGACAAAACGCTAAAAAATGAAGCTGCCAATGACAATACTGGTGGGCCAGCTATACTTCCAAGATATTTCCAAGATATTTACCAAGATAAGTGATCACCCTTAGAGGACGCTGATAAACCCCTCAGGGTTTGATGAGGCATTTACTTAACATATTTCTGCTAACTCTAATCAAAAACTCAGTCTTTTTGCTGGCTAATAGCTATTAATAGAAAGTGTTAAGCCTCACAAGCAATCGGCAACGAAACCCTAAGCTTGTGAAAGTATATTCAGTGCCTTCAGCTTCTATGGTTTCATCTCCTTCTCAGCCTGCATCTTTATCCGCCCCTTCTACTGGATCTCAAGTTGCCCCTTTTCACACCGCACTAGGCGGCGCTTTGAGCAAAGCGACTGTCAGCATCCTGCAAATTAATTTAGGTCGGCGCTGCAATTTGGCCTGTCGCCATTGCCATGTAGAAGCAAGCCCGCAGCGCACTGAAGAGCTTTCTCCCGAAGTTTGCCAGCAGCTCTTAACGGTAATTGATCGATTCGATCAGATCAAAACCGTGGATCTCACCGGCGGTGCCCCGGAGATGAACTACGGTTTTCGCCCCTTAGTTGAGGCGGCGAGAGCAAAGGGAAAAGAGGTGATTGTGCGCTCTAATTTGACTATATTTTTTGAGCCCGGTTATGAAGATTTGCCGGAGTATTTTGCCCAGCATCAGCTCCATGTGGTGGCTTCTTTGCCTTGCTATTTAGAAAACAATGTCGATGCGATGCGCGGCCAGGGGGTGTACAGCGATTCGGTGCAGGCGATTCAAATTCTCAATGCCTTTGGCTACGGCAGCGATCCTAATCTACAACTTGATCTGGTGTATAACCCGCCGGTGCCAACTTCAGCGGCGTTTTCTTTAACGCCCGATCAGGCCAAGCTCCAAAAAGACTATGAAGCCTATCTGGGCGAACATTTTGAGATTAAGTTCAACAATCTTTTCACGATTACCAATCTACCGATTGGGCGCACTAAGTTTCATTTGCAGCAGCGTCAGTTGGAGCAGCCTTATCTGATGTTTTTGGCCGCGCATCACAATCCCATCACCGTAGATCGCCTGATGTGCCGCAATCAGCTTTCGATTGATTACTTGGGCCATGTGTATGACTGCGACTTTAACCAAATGGAGGGGGTGCTGGCGCGATCGCCCGATGGCACCGTGCTCACCGTCAAAAAGCTGCTAGCTGCCGATACGCTCGATGCGATTGAGCAGGTGGCGACTCGCCCTTATTGCTACGGCTGCACGGCGGGCAGTGGCTCTAGCTGCGGCGGTTCGCTGCTGTAAGTTCGCTCTTTGTACCTTCACTTTAGGAACAACCCTATGATTTCTCTCAGTCGCTTTGTCCCATTGCGTTACGCTAAGGTTTTCCACCGTTTGGAGAAGCTCATGCTGTTTTCTGTACTCGGTGCGCTATTGCTGGCAGCGGGCCCGGCACTCGCCCAGTCGGCGGCTGAACCGGCTTCTGGCCCGTTTGCGATTTTTGCTCAGTTGCAGCAACAGCTGGTGAATTTGGTGGAGTGGATTAATGGGTTGGGGGCGATCGCGCCGATCGTTTTCATCTTCGTTTACATCGCGATTACCGTTGCTTTTCTCCCGGCCTCGGTGGTCACACTGGGTGCAGGCGTTGTGTTTGGGGTCGTCAAAGGCTCGATTTTGGTCTTCATTGGCGCGATGCTGGGCGCAACCGCCGCCTTTTTAATTGGTCGCTTTGTTGCCCGCGATTGGATTGCCAAAAAAGTGTCCGGCAATTCGTTTTTTAATGCCTTAGACAATGCTATTGCCGAAGAAGGGCTGAAGCTGATCTTTTTAATTCGTCTTTCTCCAGCCTTTCCTTTCAACCTGCTCAACTACGCGCTCGGTCTGACCAAAGTCTCGCTCAAAGATTACGTCATCGGCACGACCGGCATTATTCCCGGCACCATTATGTACGTATATTTGGGCTCTCTGATTGGCGATATTGCGATGCTAGGCTCCGGCGACGCTCCCTCTAATCCGGTGATTAGCTGGATTATCAAAATCTTGATCTTTGTCACCATCGTCGCGATTTCACTCTATATTGCCAAAATCGCCAAAAAGGCCCTCAATGCCGCTGTGCCTGCCTCAGAAGCCACCGCTTCTGACCAGATGTCTGACCAGATATAAGCCATGAAACGGCCTGACAAATTCTGGATTCTCTTACTCGCTGCGTTTTGTTTAGCCGCAGGCGCAGCGATACTTACAACCGTTGGCGATCACATTGGCGATCTCAATCTGCTAGCAGTCGTCTTCAATCGCCAAGCCCTCATTCAGCGCTTTGCTCAACTAGGCAAAGGCAGTGTGGGCTTTTTTTTATTGGCGCATATCGCTGCCAATGCAGTCGGCATCCCCGGCACATTGCTCGTGATTGTCGGCGGCTCGCTCTATGGGCTGTGGTGGGGGGCGCTATGGTCAGCAATAGGGGCGACGTTAGGCGCAGTTGCCGCTTTTGGGATAGCCCGCTATTTCTTACACGATTGGTTCGCCGCTCGCTTTCACCATCGCCCATTCATGAAAAAGCTCAACCGCACTTTGCGAAACAACGGTTTGGGCTGCGTGTTGGTCGTGCGCTTCTCCCCTATTTCTCCCTTTAACGTAGTGAATTTTGCCTTTGGTCTAACCCCGGTGCCGCTTCGGCTCTATCTAGTTGGCACATTGATCGGCATTGTACCCGGCACGTTGGCCTACACTTGGCTTGGCGTCAGTGGAGCCGACGCACTCAGTGGCGGCAGTTTGCTACCGTTAGGATGCTGCTTAATCGTGCTGATGCTGCTTTCGGCGATGCCCTTGCTCACACAGCGCCGCCAGTCTTCATAATCTAGCTCTCCTAAACTTGCCGACCCAAAGCCCCGCCGACCCAAAGCCCCGCCGAATGAAAACCAACTCTACGCCGCCTAAGCGCAGTCATGATCCAGAGCGAATTTTGCGGCTGGTGGTGGTGGCTGTGGTAAGTTTTACGGTTGCTATTGCCCTGCCTTTTATCGCCCCGCGCATTATCTTTCCGGCTAGCCTAGTCGCCACCGATCAATCCGCCCCGGTGATTGTGGATGGCCGAGCTGTTTTTCGCGTCGTCGATACCGCGACTACCACCAGTGCGCGCAATCGCGCTGACATTATCAGCCACAGCTTACAAAGGTTTGTCGCCGCGCAGCAGCAGCCCGAAATTTTTATTGAAACGGTCAAGGCCGGAAATTTAGCCACCGTGTGGCTAGCTTATCCAAGTCAGGCGGATCCGCAGGTGCAGACTAACTTTACGGTCACTAATGACGATACGAGTGGTACCCGGAGCCCGACTGAGCAGGCCGAAATGTGGGCCAACGACCTGCGCCAAGCGTTTTCTCAAGCGCAGATAGAGCGCCAAGAGGACTACATTCAGCGGCATCTGTGGCAGATTCCGGTCGTCCCGATGATGGCTGCTTTGGCCCACTGGCTGACGGGGCAGTTTTGGCGTAGGTATCTATCTCACTTTTTGCGCTCATTGATGATGGAAGGGGAGGGCGATCGCAGTAAATTTACAACGGTCAGCCTTTTTCTCAATGCCACTCTGCTGCTGTTGCGCACGGGCATTTGGATCAGCGCTCTGCTCTATGTGACGGATCTATTTCCTGATTCGCGGCAGTTCAGCCAGCGCATCATTGCTCAGCTCACTGAGTCTTTCACGGCCAAAACCATTCCCTTAGGCAGCGCCCCGATCTCTGTACTCAGTATTTTTCGGGTCCTGGTGCTGGTGCTGATTGTCACTGTCGTCGCCAGAATTATCTCTAACCTACTCAAGCAGCGCATCTTGCAAGAAACCGGTATCAATCGGGGAGTGCAAGAAGCGATCGCGGTGCTGCTGCGCTACAGCCTGATTTTTATCGGCTGCATCGTTGTTTTACAAGCTTCTGGCATCAACCTTAGCTCACTCACGCTGCTTGCCAGCGCGCTCGGCGTCGGGGCGGGCCTCGGCTTACAAAACATCGTCAAAGACATCGGCAGTGGCCTAATTTTGGTCTTTGAGCGCCCTATTCAGGTTGGCGAATTTGTTCAAATTGGCGATCATATCGGTACCGTTGAGCGCATCGGTGCCCGCTCCGCCGAAATTCGCACCGTCGATCAGGTTTCGGTTATCGTGCCCAATTCCAAATTTCTCGAAACCGAAGTCATCAACTGGAGCCACCGCAATCCAATTTCTCGCATTCGCATCCCGGTCAGCGTTGCTTACAAATCAGATCCTAAGCAAGTAAACGATCTACTCATAGCAGTGGGCCGTCAGCATCCCGACGTTCTAGCTACGCCTCCGGTGCAGGTTCTATTCCGTAAATTCGGCGACAGCGCTCTTCAGTTCGAGCTGCTCGTATGGATTTCTCAGCCTAGCCGTCAGTTCATCATCCAAAGCGAACTGCTATTCAAATTGGTCAAGGCTCTACGCCAAGAAAGCATTGAGATTCCGTTTCCTCAACGAGATGTCCATATCCGTTGGCACGATCTGCCTACTCGCGACCAGTCCTAATCTGGCCCTGATCCGAGTCGAAGAAAACCAGCCCTTTTCTGACCTGCTTACGTAGATTACAGCTCAAAAGAGTTGCTTTTAAACATTGAGAGTTAGCCTTAATTTTTAGGTGGTGCATTTATGTAAAGGACAGAGAAAAAAGCCTGCTTGTGGGAGCCAGTACCTAATAGGACTTCTAAAAAGGGCGATTAGTCTTCATCCTTTACGAAATAGCACTACCAATTTTTAATAGTCAATCTTTAATAAATAGCGGCGTTGTTGCACGAATAGAATGAGTTATCGATAATACGAGGTGAACAATCTGCTAAATCTAAAAATTGAAGGGGCTACTTTAATGGGGCGTGAGGGACGCTGGGTGATCGCTATCCAAAACAATCTGATCACAGGCATTGCGCCCACCTTCCCCACAGCCGCCCACCAAACCCTTAATGCAGACGGTAAGCTGGTCATCCCTGGCCTCGTCGATTCGCATCTTCATCTCGATAAAGCTTTGCTGTTAGAAGCCTATCCTGCCCAACAAGGCACCTTCCAAGAGGCACTCAAAGAGACTTTTAATCTCAAGCGCAGCTTTACGATTGAAGATATTCAAACCCGCGCCAGCAAAGTACTCGACAGTGAAATCGCCTTTGGTGCCACCGCCATTCGCAGCCATGTAGAAGTTGATCCCATCCTTAAGCTCACTTCCCTGAATGCGCTACTGCCGCTAAAACAAGCATACACCGAGCGGCTCACCCTTCAGCTTGCTATCTTTGCACAAGAAGGCATCACCAACCAACCCGGCACCGAAGCTCTGCTGCGCGAAGCCATGAGTCTAGGTGGCGATGTAATTGGCTCCGCGCCCTATACCGATCCTGATCCTGAGAAGAACATTCAAATTGTCTTCGATATCGCTGAAGATTTTGACTGCGATGTAGATTTTCACCTCGATTTTTTAGATGACGATGCGCCTTTGCTGCTGCCAATAGTCGTCCGTGAAACCATTCAGCGCGGCTGGCAAAGCCGAGTTTGCTTGGGGCATATGACCCGACTTGCGGGGCTTAGCCCAATAGAATTAAAAGAAACAGCGGCGATGCTGAGCGATGCCAACATCTCTGTTTTGGCGCTGCCTGCTTCTGATTTATACATGATGGCGAGAAAGGATACTCACAACGTGCGGCGAGGAATTGCGCCGATTCAGCAGCTTGCTGATATGGGTGTGAATAGCGCGATCGCAACCAACAACATCCAAAACCTCTTCACCCCCTTCGGCGACGGCGACTTGCTCAAAATCTGTACGTTAATCGCCCAAACCTTGCAGCTCGGCACAGCTGCTAGCCACGAAGCCTGCTTGGCGATGGTAACAACTAGAGCCGCACAAGCCATCGGCATTCGCAATCTGGGCCTCGAACCCGGCAAAGCAGCGGATCTAGTGATCCTCGATGCAAAGTCTGCATCAGAAGCTATCGGGGCCGCGCCGCCCAGTCGCACTACCATTAAAAATGGACGGATTGTTTCACAGACGGTTCTTCAACGTCACTTTTTTTGACGGCATTTTGAGCCGACATCATCCTAAACGCGAACTGGCAAGCATCTCGATTTGTCGAACGTGCGCGACTAATCTAAGAGCCCGAAAGGCAACAGCCTAATCCAAATTTTCATCGAACAGATCTAGTGAAAAGGGCCCATATGTCCCATTCACCGCATCTAGCTCAGGCTCAGACGTATGGTAAGTCACTAATACTCCACGAGAATCGCCGCTGTAACCATCCAAATACCAGGCGTTTTTAAGCGTATTAAACTTGAGAAAAACAGCACCCGCCTGCGGCTCAATATCCACTTGAATGGGTTCGCTCAGCGCTGCAATGTAGCCCTTAAGCGCCCTTTCTGCGTCCACTAAACTATCCGCACAAATGCCCAGCGTTTGATACTCGCTCTGCTCATTGAGCCACAGCAAAGCAGAGCGTACAGATTGCCTCTGCTCAGCCGAAAGATTCGCAGGTACATGTACCAGAGTCGATTCAATCAGCTGTTGGCGGATAGCCTTTACTTGCTCAGCGATCGCTTGTGAAGATAGCTCCTCGGATGAGTCAGCATACAAATTATTAGACAACTTATTCATAGTAAATGCATATTTGATGAGGCGTACTCTATCTATAGTACGCCCCCGAGTGCACCCTACAGAGCGGTGTTTTGCCAGCCATTTCGGGCTCACTGAAAGCAGCGCTCAGAATTTTGTTTGACCAACGGCTTGACTTATGATTTACAGCCTCCGCGTTGCCGACATGCCTACCACTGAAAGACCGCGTGAGCGACTGCTAGCCCACGGCGCAAAACGCCTATCAGCAGCTGAACTAGTCGCCATTTTGCTCGGCACAGGTCAAGGCACCGGTCGATTATCCGCAGTCGGCTTAGGTCAATTTCTGTTAAGTCACCTTGGCACAGCCCAATTCAATGGAGATGGCCTTTGCGCACTGCGCGACGTGTCAGCAGAAGAGCTAATGGCCGTATCAGGCGTTGGCCCTGCCAAAGCAGCAACGATTTTGGCAGCTTTGGAGCTAGGTAAACGAGTCTTGCAAAGCCAGCCGCCCAATCTAACTGTAGTCGATGATCCGGCTGTAGCTGCTGCTGCTTTGAGCCACGAACTGATGTGGCAATCACAAGAGCGCTTTGCCGTTTTGCTACTGGATGTTAAGCATCGCATTATCGGCTCCAAAGTCGTGAGCATTGGCACCGCCACTGAAACCCTCGCCCATCCGCGAGAAATTTTTCGTGAAGTCATCAAGCGTGGCGCGACTCGCATTATCGTGGCGCACAATCATCCCTCAGGCAGCCTAGCACCCAGCCAAGAAGATCTCACACTCACTCGTCAGCTATTACAGGGCGCTCATCTTTTAGGCATTCCGCTACTGGATCATTTGATTTTGGGTAATGGGGACTGGTCAAGCATTCGTCAATCTAGCGATCTATGGAACGAAGCGGCTGAATGAGTCACAGCACCAGCAGACATGCTAAAGTAAAGGACCCATGTGGGCGATTAGCACAGTGGTAGCGCGCTTCCTTCACACGGAAGAGGTCACAGGTTCGAACCCCGTATCGCCCATA